>ONAG01000096.1 GCA_900315745.1 uncultured Prevotellaceae bacterium | reverse complement strand
TTACTCATTTCCAATGAGTTGAGCAAACTTCGAAGCTTTTTTTATTCCTATTTTATGTTAAATTATGCAGGGCCTTCGCTACCTGCGAAACTTTAGTAAATGTAAAAATCAAGGTGACGTTAAGGGAGAGGAATTCTTAGGTGGTATAGTAGGTGGTGGTTCTACCTATGCAGAAGGTTGCTATTCATCTGGCACTCTATATACTTCTCATGGTTGTGCGGGAGGTATTATGGGCATGTGTGGAGGCAGCATGATTGTAAATTGTAGTTCTTCTGGTAGTATTTCTGCAAGGTTTGGTGCCGTTGGCGGAATCGTAGGGTCTGTTTCTTATTGGTTTGGAAGCGATATCGATTATACTGATTATTATGAAGCATACATTGATAATTGCTCTTCAAAAGCCACAGTGTCTGGTCCTGCCTATGTTGGTGGAATACTCGGAGTTTGTGGAGATGTGGAATCAGTCATTGAAAAATGTGATTTTAATGGAACAGTCAAGATGGAGATTGAGGATGATGAAGACGATTATACCACGGAGGCATTCGGCGGTATCGCCGGCGCGATGTATGGCAGGATGTCCAACTGCTTGGTTGGGGGGATTGGCTCTTGTACCGTTTCTGGATCTTCCAAGGTGGGTGGCATCGTAGGCTATTTAAGAGGTTCGCTTGTCAATAGCTATTCCCGTGCCAATGTTACTGGCGACAAATACGTAGGTGGCCTATGTGGCTATGTGGATGGTTTTTCAAATAACAGAGCCTCCATCCTGGCTTCTTGCAATTATAACCGTTTGGTGGAGGTGAACACCAGGAATGGCGAAATCGGAAGAATTGCGGGTTATGTTGGTACCTACTGCGATATCCCTTACATCAATGCCGCAAAGGCCAATAGGTCTGATATGTACTACCCTGTGAAGAGAATGGGCGCACAACTCACCTCCATCACTGAAAACCAACTGAATGGAAGGAATGTGTCAAGGAGTTTGGCAAGAGAGAAATTCTTCTACGAATCCATGGGTTGGGATATGGAAAATATTTGGCATTTTTATGATTATCATAGTACAGAAGACCATCCTTTCTGGCTTTTCTATAACTACCCTATGTTATATGATCCAAGTTATTGGATTACCTACGGTTATAACTTGTGTGCAGAGAAATGTGTCATCAACAAGTCCTCTGGAGGTAGGGTGAAATTGAAGATGAGCCATTCATCATCGGTGCATAGCATGCTTGGGGTACAGTTCGACCTCGTGCTGCCCCAGGGCGTCACCATAAAGAAGAAGTCCAACGGGAGTTTGGACATACAAAAAATGGGTGTGCTCGCCAAGCATCAAATATCCTGCTCTCAGCAGGCAGATGGCTCCTATCGCTTCATGGTCTATTCGCTCGATATGTCCCGATTCGACTATGAGGCAGATTATCTGATGTCCATCGCCATCGAAGTGGCTGACAACGTGAAGTGCGACTACTATGATATCATTGTGAAAAACATTATCTATTCACAACTTTGGGGTGACGACGCTACAGAGGTGACATCTTATGAAGAGGGTTACGAAACTTACAGCATGCTTGAAATTTCTAATGGCATGCTGGGCGATGTCAACAACGACGGTGTGTTGTCTGTGGCAGACTTGTCGGCCATCGTGGATCATGTGCTCGGTAAAGCTGTTTCCAATTTCGATGAGGGGAATGCCGACGTGAATGGTGATGGAAGTATCGACATCACCGACGTGATGACCGTGGTGCAATGGATTGTCAATGGCAAAAATACCTACAACATTCCGCAGAACTCCATGGAGGAGATGACTGTCACTCCTGAGAAGGGCGGCTACCTGCTGCAGTTGGGCAACATGGCAGACTACACGGCGCTGCAGATGAACGTTAGGCTGCCGGAAGGCTGCAAGCTGAAAGATGTGGAACTGTGCGATGCCCGTTCCAATGGTCATCAGGTGACCAAGCACCAGCTTGAAGATGGCTCGTGGAATATCGTAGTGTGGGGTTTGGACGGCAATGAATTGCGCAACACCTCTACCGACCTGCTTCGACTGCAGACCACTGGTAGTGGGGCTGGCGACGTGGTGGTGAGCGATATCATCCTTACCAATCATGACCATGACAACATCTCCATCCAGGCTGTAGCTGGTGGTGCCACAGGCATTGCCGAAGTAGAGACTGGAGAGTCGGATGCCTTCATCTACGACTTGAACGGCGTGCGTGTGGATAATCCAAAGAAGGGTGTTTATGTCCGCAACGGAAAGAAGTTCGTGGTGAAATGAAGCACACTCCCTTGTTGCCGCTTCAGGAATGCGGCATGGGAGACAAAATAGAGTATGGGGTGAACACTAAGCAGAGGTGTTCACCTCTTTTGTGTATGCTCGGTGTGAGCAATATAGGAAACGAATCTTGTGAATTTTGTGGATCTTGTATCACAGTTACTATGTTTGCATCGGCTAACACTCCGCCATTTGGCGACGTCCAATAAAACAGGCGGACTGGGAAATTGAAAAACGTATCAAATTCCCCGTCCCCGTGATTTCCTGATTTGCAGAAGTGCATATTGTAATAAACGGAGTTTTATATAAATACAATAGCCAAGGACGAATCCTCGGCTAAGGGTCTTCCGACTTCGCGGGCCGGTCTCAGTGGTTAACTCCCACGTTGCAAATATACAAAAAAAATCTTATCATCCAAATACAATTAGGGAAAAATGCTAATAAAGCGTCAAAAGAACAACATTCCTGCTTCTGTTTGGCTGATGACCAGATGAAATAAAAAAGAAGCAAAAGGAGAAAATCTCAGAACGCCAGATTAATGACAGGAGCGATGCCATTTGGAATAGTCCTGACTATCATTATGATTATCTTTTTTGGTTTATCAATGGAGTTATGCAAAAATTAGAAAGACCATCAGATAAAAAACGAAATGAACCTGAATAAAATCACGGGAGGTCTCAGATAAAATCCATGGCCTCCTCGGTTACGCGGGTTCGTATCCCGCTTTCAGTGGTTTTCCGTCCATTGTCACTCCCACGTTGCAAATATACAAAAAATATCATTACCTCCAAACAAAAACACAAAAAAAATGAAAGACGATATCATCAATCACAGTTACTATATTTGCCTCGGTTAACACCCCGCCATTTGGCGACGGCCAACAAAACAGGCGGACGGGGGTGTGTCAAAAAAATAACTTGAATACAAAACTTACAGATTGTAAGGAAAGAAAACGGCCTGAAAGGCCAGCAGCTGTCAGCCCAGGGCAATCGTCCTGGGTATAAGGTAGAGTGCCAAAGTCGCCCTGAAAGGGCAAAAGAATTGATATTCAACGCTTTTGCCCTTCCAGGGCGATAATTGTTGCAAAACATAAAAACCCAGGGTGTTGCCCTGGGCTATGTGCTTATTGGCCTTTGAGGCCGTCATGATGACAGCAAATTGTAAATAACGGTAGTGCAAATCTTCATTTTGACACCCCCGTCCTGTGACTTATTTTATCATAAATATAATTATCACTTTTTCGATAATCATAAATATGATAATCATTTTTATGATAATTTTATTGGGATTTTCATGAATAAGTCTTATCTTTGCCTGCAGATTGCGATGAAAAAACAATTCCTTATAGTAAAAACATAACCTTCATTGTTAAGATAAACAAAGATAAGATGAAACGCAAGAACCCGTTTGTAACCAAAGGCTATGCTGGCAATGAATTCTTTTGTGACCGAGAACGAGAAACAAATGACATACTCTCATTGTTGACGAATGAGAACAACCTGGCTATCATCTCGCCACGCCGGTTGGGAAAGACTGACCTTATTCGTCACTGTTTCGCACAGCCCGACATCAAGGACAACTATCACACTTTCCTTATCGACATATATGCTACAAACTCATTAAGAGATTTCGTCTATGAATTCGGCAAGGCAATCATGGACGATTTGAAGCCTAAAGGGCGCAAAGTGTGGGGGCGGTTTGTCTCAACGCTGAAGTCCTTGAAATCTGAAATCTCTTTCGATATCAATGGGAATCCAGTTTGGGGTATAGGTCTTGGCAACATGGAAAACCCAACAGTCACGTTGGATGAGATTTTCTATTATCTTGAACATGCCGACAAACCTTGCATCGTAGCAATAGATGAGTTCCAGCAAATCACAAATTACAATGATGGAAAGAATATCGAGGCAGCCCTTCGAACCCACATTCAGCATTGTTGTCAGACCACCTTCCTCTTCGCTGGTTCCAAACGCCACTTGATGAGTGAAATATTCACATCTCCCTCACGACCATTTTATCAGTCAGTCATCACAATGGGACTTGCGCCAATCTCCCTTGAGAAATATGTAGAGTTTGCGAAGCGGCAGTTCCGTGAATATGGGAAAGACGTGGAAACGAAAGTCATAGAAACCGTTTATGCACAATTTCATGGCGTGACATCTTGTTTGCAACGAGTGATGAATGTCTTGTTCTTCAGGACGGCACCAAACGAATGTTGCACGACAGACATGGTGGAAGAGGCTGTCAATTACCTGTTGGATTTATACTCCGACAACTACGAGACACAGATGAGTCAAATGTCGGAGCGCCAACGGACATTGTTTCGAGCCATCACGGCAGAAGGGCAGGTCAGGGGCCTTACTGGTAGCGCATTCATCAGGAAATACAGGCTGTTGTCGGCAAGCAGTGTGATGTCTGCAGCCAAAGCGCTATTGGATAAGGATTTGATTACACAAGAACAAGGTGCATATTCCATCTATGACCAATTCTTCGCACTCTGGCTGCGGAGACAATGAGTCATTTTCAAAACCTGAGAGCCACACCACCACACGTACTATGATTGATAGTATCCTATCCAATTTTCCTTGTTTGTTGAGTATTGATTCAAGTTTCGTGTTTGCTCAACTTGCGGAAGTTGAAGTATTGACTATTTCTTCTTGAGTGTTTCTATAATCGAGTCCAATACCTTTGCCAGACGTTCGTAGTCTTCGTATTGGAGCGGACACGCCTTCAGTTCTTCACTCATTCCCGCAGGGATGGTGTTGAAAGCCTGTTCTTCCATAGCCCTGCCCTTTTCGGTGAGGCTGACTATCTGCTGGCGCTTGTCCTTGTTGCCTCGCTGCCTAACCACGATGCCCTGTTTCTCCATGCGCTGGAGCAGTGGCGTGATGGTGTTCGTCTCCAACAGCAGTCGGTGGGCAATGTCGTTCACGAGCAGGTTGTCTTTCCTTTCGAAGACATCAAAGAAACTTGTATTTGGCTCGGCTGCCCAATCTTATGTTCATTCGAGATCCAAGGGGGATGACTCGAAGATAGAACGCCCGTAGGCCTTCATCTCGTTGGCGATATTGAGGGCCGATTTCGCCTTTGGTGCCGAAGAGGCAGGCAATGCCTTGAGCAGTTTCCCCTTCGAGAAATAGAAACGGTGATCTTCAAACTCACCGGTGTCGGGATTCATATCGTGGAAGTAGCAGAAGATGGGTTCCATGGTGTCGGGGTCATAGAGGTACTCGCGGTACTGCTGCCATGGTCCCCGTTCGAAATTCTCGCGTATCATCACCACCTGTTGGGTGTTGAAGAGCTCATCATCTGTATCTTCACCATCGTAGAGATAGGTGTAAACCTCTGTCTTTCCCTTGATGTATCCCACGGCGCTGTAGGTGGCCACATGGTCGATGACGGCAGTGCCGATGGGATTTTCTGTGTTGTATCCTATCTTCACCTGCTCTTGCACGGTGTTATAGAAATCACGTATTTTCTGGATTTGCTTGTCCGCACTTTGTGCGTTGGTGACGATAGGCAGCAATAATAATGTTGCTGCCATCAGCAATTTTATGGTTGTCTTCATAAGTTAGTGGTCAAAACTTTATTGATAATATCGAACGCAAATATAGGCAAAATATGGTAATAGTTGGCAAATGGAGAAGAAAATGTTGACTTATGAGTCACCAATCAACAAAAAAAAGGAAGAAACAATAGCATTTTTAATTATTTTTCACTAATTTTGCGAAGTGGATAGTATTAATCTATTAACGCTTAATAATCCTAAGTTAAATTAATATTTTTGTTATGAAGAAATTATTGTATGTAATGTTTGCCTTCGTTCTTTGCTTAGGCATGAACTCATGTAAGAAAGAAGCTGCTCCAAAAGATGATGCAGCAGAGACAGAGAAGGCCGCCGTTGAGGAAAAGGAGGCAGAGCCCCCATCGATGGCTGACATCGTGGCAAAGGCAAAGGCTGAGGGCGCCAACTGGACTGTTGACGAGTGGAAAGAGCAGTTCAAGGCAATGGCTTTGGCTACCAAACCTATTATGTTGAAGTTGGCTGAGGCTCTTGAGATGTTTGAGAAGGATTCAACAAAGGGAGCTGAACTGCAAGAGGCAATGGAAAAGATCAAGGCTGATTATCCAGATTTCGAGAAATTGGCCAAAGAGTTCGATACAATTGCTGAAGGCACAGAGAACGGCAAGATTGTCGCCAATGATGAAGTGTGGGGAAAGAATATGATGGAGGAACTTGGAATTCCTGACCTTTAACCTTGATGGAGGACAGATTCTTATCTACCCGATATATCGCCATCGGATGTCCTGCCGCCTCGGCGTGTCGGATGTCCGATGGCTTTTGCTTATACATGCGAATCTGTCTGAAGAGGCATGAAAGAACGTAGCTAAAGAAAGATAGTTGAATAGTCTGTTTAATATCGAACACTTACTTAAAATAATCTACCTAAACGAAAATGAAGAAATACAAGGGAGTTGTTGTGCCGATGGTCACACCTGTGACAAGAGAAGGCTTTTTGGATGTGGAAGCCGTGGAGAGAATAGTATGCTTTTTCGCAGAGAATGGGGTGTCACCACTTTTGATGGGAACTACCGGCGAGGGAAACTCAGTGAGTAGCAAGGACGGCCGGAAAATGGTTCAGACAGCAGTGAAAGCAGCCGCAGGACGAATAACAATATATGCCGGACTGACTGGGAATTGCTTCGAAGAGCAGTTGCAGCAAGCAGATGCGTATAATGAGGCTGGTGCTGATGTCATCGTTGCCACTCTGCCATCATACTATGCGCTGACAGAAAAGCAAATGATAGGATATTACACTTCTTTGGCTGACAATATCAAGAGACCGTTGATGCTCTACAACATCTTGGCAACCACGCACATGAGCATACCCCTTGAGGCAGTAATGCTGTTGGCTGACCATCCCAATATCGTGGGATTGAAAGACTCGGAGCGCGACCTTGACAGGATGTCGGCATGTGTCAGTTTTTCCAAGCAACGTGAGGACTTCTCCTATTTCTGCGGATGGGCTGCCCAGTCGGCTCATGCCCTCCAGTTGGGTGCCGATGGCATAGTGCCCTCCACAGGCAATTTCGTGCCAGGAATGTTCAAGCAGTTGTATGATGCCGCCATCAGTGACGACATGTCAACTGCCGTGAGGTTGCAGGAAGAGACGGATGAGATAGCACAAATTTACCAAAAAGGCCGCACGTTAGGACAGAGTCTTGCGGCATTGAAGGTGATGATGCAGTTGCGAGGACTCTGTCAGCCATGGATGCTCATGCCCCTCTCACGACTATCCGAGGAGGAAGAACAGGCAGTGGCACAAAAGGCTTCCCTCCATCTCGATAGGTAATGGGCGCGTCTAAACGATAGGCTGTTGTTTCCTGTATAAATGCTCCAATAATAACAGATATGCATTGGATTGATTATTTGATTGTCATAGTGTCCATCCTTGCCGCCATAGTCATGGGGGTGTGGTTCGCTCATAGGCAAAAGGACACAAATACTTATTTTGCAGGTGGCGGCAAGATTCCCGCATGGGCTGTGGGCATGTCCATCTTCGCCACACTGATATCGAGTGTCACGTTCTTGGCTTATCCCGGCGCGGCATACGAGGGCAACTGGATATTGCTCGTGCAGGGACTGATGGTGCCCATTGTGCTGTTGGCGTTGATAGGGGTAATTGTGCCCTTGTTCCGCAGGGTCATCAGACTTTCCACCTACGAGTATTTCGAGCGGAGGTTTGGTCTTTTCGCACGCCTTTACAGTTCTTTTGCGTTCACATTAGGTCATTTCTCCAAGTCGGGCACCGTGTTCTTCCTTGTTTCCATGGCTTTGGCTACCTTCCTTGATGTCAATATCTACACCATCGTATTTGTCCTGGGCATCACCATCATCGTCCTCACCCTCTTGGGGGGTATGGAGGCCATTGTATGGATGGATGTCGCGCAAGGCACGCTGCTCATAGGTGGCGGCGTGATATGTGTCGTCATGCTGTTGTTCCTTCCCGAAGGAGGACCGTCGGAGGTGATGCATATAGCCGCCGAGCATGACAAGATAGGCTTTGGACCATACGACTACGACTTCACCCAACTCACGTTTATCGTCATGGTGCTCAACGGCATCTTCTACGCATTGCAGAAATATGGCACCGACCAGACCATTGTGCAGCGCTATCTCGCGGCACGCAATGACCATGAGGCAAAGAAGGCGGCTTTCATCGGAGTGCTGATGAGCGTTCCGGTATGGGCGCTTTTCATGTTCATTGGAACATGCCTCTTCGCATATTATCATGCAGCGGGGGCTCCTGCATTGCCCGAGGGCATCAAGGCCGACGAGGTGTTCCCCTATTTTATCAGCCATGAGTTGCCGATGGGCATAAGAGGCCTTATCATTGCTGCTCTTGCCGCCGCTGCCATATCAAGTCTGGATTCCGACCTCAACTGCATCTCCGCCATTGCCATACAAGACTATTATGCACGTTTCAAGCCGGGGTGCACCGACAAGCAACAACTGCGCTTCGGCAAGTTCATGGTGGTGTTGGCGGGTGCTGCTGCCTTGGGGGTGGCTTGCCTATACATCTCATGGGGTGGGGAAGGAGTGCTCGGAGCATTGTTCTCCCTCTATGCCATATTCTCTGCCGGCATAGTGGGAATATTCATGCTTGGACTGTTCAGTCGCCGCGCCAACAAGCAAGGACTGTACGTGGGCATTGCCGCAGCGGTCATTTTCACGGCATACGCTGTACTTACCTCTACGAAAGTTGACCTCAAAGGGGATGGCAACAAAGAAATACTGCTTGACATGGGAACATTGAACTTCTCCCATCACAAGTACATGCTTGGTGTTTACAGCCATCTCATCGTGCTGGTGGTGGGGTATGCTGCAAGTTTCCTTTTCAAGACACCACTTGCAGACAAGGAACTAACTATCTATGGGTATTTGGAAAAGAGAAAGAACGAAAAAGTATAAAATGATGAAACCAAAAATTGCAATTACAATGGGCGACCCCGCCGGAATAGGTCCTGAGATAGTGACACGTGCCTTGAGCCGCCCGGAGACATACGAAAAGTGCCGGCCTATCGTTACTGGTGATGTGAAAATTATACGGATGGCATTTGACTTGTTGGGCTTGAACCTAAAGGTAAGACCGGTGGGAAATGTGAATGATGCCCTGTTCGAATATGGAACCATCGACGTGTTTGATATCGACTGCATCAACCTCGACACTTTCGAGTTTGGAAAGGTGAATCCACAATGTGGAAATGCTGCCTTCCTGTTCATAAAGAAAGCCATCGACCTTGCCATGGCAGACGAAGTGGATGCCACCGTGACGGCGCCACTCAACAAGGAAGCCCTGAATCTTGCAGGACACCATTTCGATGGGCACACCGAGATGTATGCCACCTTCACCAACACAAAAAAGTATGCCATGCTGCTGGCAGACGAGTTCTTGCGTGTCATACACGTTTCCACTCATGTGCCTCTGAGAAAAGCATGTGACCTAGTGAAGAAACAACGTATCATCGAAGTGACGGAACTGATAGACGATGCTTGCAGGCAGTTTGGCATCGAGCACCCACGTATCGGCATCGCCGGACTCAACCCTCACTCAAGCGACAACGGTCTTTTCGGCGACGAGGAGGCTTTGGAAATCATTCCCGCTGTCGAGGAACTGCAGAGGCGTGGATTCAATGCCGTGGGTCCCGTGCCGCCAGATTCGCTCTTCGCCAAAGCCAAGTGCGGACAGTTTGACGGATGCGTGGCAATGTACCATGACCAGGGACATATCCCTTTCAAGGTGGTGGGATTCAACTGGAATCAGGAAACCGGGCGCATGGATAGCGTGAAGGGGGTGAACATAACCTTGGGACTGCCAATCATCAGGGTGTCGGTAGATCATGGCACCGCCTTTGATGTGGCAGGGAAAGGCGTGGCAAGCGATGACGCCCTCGTGCTTTCGATAGACTATGCAACCAAGATGGCAATAAACAGGTTGAACAACAGATGATTGTTGTTATTGCCGATGACATAACAGGGGCTGCCGAACTTGCCGGCATGGTGTGTTCGTGCGGCCTTCATACCGAGATGCTGACAAAGATGGCACCTCGCTTGCCGTCGTGTGATGTGCTCGTCATGGCTACCGACACAAGGTCGATGACCGAAGGGGATGCCGTGGCTTGCACCATTGCCATTGCACGACAACTGGCAGGAAATGGGTGCAGGCTGTTCAAAAAGACTGACTCCGCACTCAGGGGACACATCATGGCAGAAATTCAGGCTCTGCTCTCTGTCACTGATTATGGTAGAGCCGTTTTCATTCCCGCGAATCCTTCAAAAAACAGAATCATCCGTCAGGGAGTGTATTATGTGGATGGGGTCCCTATTGACGAGACGGATTTCTCCCGTGACCCCGAATTCCCTGCCTTCTCGTCATTGATGACGGAACGTTTTCCTACTGCTTCGGAGATGGGTGTCATCATTCCCGATGTGGAAAGCATGGAAGACATCCGCGCTGCCATTGATGACGTGCCGGAAGACACTTTGTTAGTTGGCGCGGCAGATTTGTTCTCTGTGTGGCTGCAGGGCATGGGACATGTCAGGCAGGATGCTTTCAAGCCGGCACGTGTTGGTGGCAGCAACATTATATTAGTGTGTGGAAGCACGCAAAGCAAGGCGGTACGCCCAGACATCCCCACGTCGTCAATGCCATTGGAGGTGTACGACGATGTTGCACCTGTGTCGCTGTGGAAAGAACAGGCTGTTGCCTTGTATGAAAAAAGACATGCCATTGCCTTGAACATTCCCCATCGTCATCTTACGGGGCGTGAGGTGGCAGTGCGCCTGCGAGGGATGATGGCGGAAGTTGTGAAGACTCTTGTAGAAAGGCACCTTCCAGCAAACTTGGTGATTGAAGGTGGAGCTACTGCTTATTGTTGCCTGAAATCGTTAGGGTGGGATGCTTTCCACGTAATAGGTGAAATGTCGCCAGGAGTGGTAAGCATGGAAGCCACCAATGGCAATGTCGTCACCCTGAAGCCCGGCAGTTATGACTGGGGGCTTTTTATGTGATTTTATAGGATAATCTAGGATGCTCTAGGATGCTCTAGGATAATCTAGTGTAGCGTCTCATCGACTTGTTTTTAAAAAATCGTCATTTTTGGATATAGCGAAGTCAGCTTAGTTCTTGCATCATCAGTCTTAAACTGCCATTTGATTTTCGAGTTGGCGTTATTTCTGTCCTTTTCCCAAGCGGAGATCTCGGATTTCAAAATCTTGATATCCCCAATCCGCCTTTTGAGGCATTGACGGGTCATTGCATTAAGTTCAATCTCGGCCATGTCCAGCCAACTTCCATGTTTGGGCGTATAGTGGATTTCAAGACGGTCCTTGATTCCTTTGGCCTCCTGCGGCTCAAATCTCTTATACAAGGAAGCCCAGGTGTGTGTGTTGAGGTTGTCCATGACAAGAACTATCTTCTCGGCATCTGGATAAGTATCTACAAGTGCCTTGACCTCTTCTGCCCAATCCAATGCCGTCCGATGTTGGCGGACACTTGTATGTCGCCATCCGGCAAGAGGCTCGCAGAACATGAATATGCTGCAAGTTCCATTCCTGACGTATTCACTGTCCTTTTTCTCCTTGTCCCCTGGTCTCATGGGGAGTGGCTCCCTGGATTCTCCCAACAGTTGGTATGGCTGCTCATCAATGCAGACGACAGGCCGTGATGGATTGTACGGAAGGCTGTATATGTCAAGGACATCCTCCATGCAGGCTACGAATTCCGCGTTTTCTTTCGGCGGGATGCACCAGTAGTCGTTAAGGTGTGGCTGTAATTCGTTTTTTTTAGAATGCGCCCTATGGTTGCCCGGCTTACGGGCACATCGAGTATGGCCCTGGATTTCTCGACCAGCAGATTGAGCGTCCATCGTGCATGGCCTTCTGGTGCCTTGCTACATGCCAGCTGTATGAGTTGAGCTTCCGCCCGGCCATCAACCTTCAGGTTGGAGACGTCTGACTTGCTGCTTCTCTTGATGGTCAGAACTGCTTCCAGACCTTGGGTCGAATAGGTATGCAGAACATGATAGACGTTCATTACGCTTGTGGCATTGCTCTTGACACACTGCTTGTATGTGAGTGGCTTGCCGTGAGCCTCGTCCATATCCAAAAGAATGTTGATGCGCTTGCGAATCAGTTTCTTGCTTTCTGCCGATTTCGCAAGTTTCTTCAGACGGGTTACTTCCTCGTCAGAGAGGATGACGTGATATTTCTTTCTATTTCCCATTGTCGCTTAAGTTTTGATTTCATTTTATAAACGAACAATTTGAGATTTTAGTATTTAAACATCTAATTATTTGAACTGGTTAAGACGCTACACTAGTGTCCGGGATAAAATAAATTCACCCGTGTAATTTGTTAATATTCTGTTTGTTATGACGTTTTGTAAATTTTTTGATAAAAATTTCGTTATTTTGGATATAGTATTTATCCAATTTAGACTCGTCATGCCAACCGGAAAGACCGTTTTCTCCCAGCTGATGGACCTTGTCCCTGATTATGAGTTGGGAAAATGTATTGACAAATACCAAGGTGATTACAGAGCGAAGAAGTTAACGTGTCGTGACCAGTTCAAGGTCTTGAGTTTCGCCCAGTTCACGGGAAGTTCCAGCCTTCGGGTGATAGAGGCCACGCTTACCGCGCTTTCCCCCAAGCTTTACCACACAGGTTTGAAGCTGATGCATAAGTCCACGCTTGCAGAGTTCAACGAGAATAAAGACTGGCAGATATATCGTGACTTCGCCCAAGTCCTTGTTGCCTGGGCTCAGAGGTTGTATAGAGGAGACTATTTCCGTCTTGGTCTTGACGAGATGGTGTTTGCGTTCGACAGCAGCACCATAGAGCTTTGCCTGAAACTCTGCCCTTGGGCCAAGCTCCACCATGGAAGGGGTGCGTTCAAGATGCATACCTTGCTTGACTTGAGAGGTTCCATTCCAACATTCATCTGGATGAGCGAGGGTAAGGTAAATGATATGAACGGGCTTGACGTTCTGCCTGTTGAGGCAGGGGCTTACTACTTGATGGACAAGGGCTATGTAGACTTTTGGAGGCTTTACAACTACTTCCACATCAGGCAGGCTTGCTTTGTCACCAGGGCTAAAGACAACATGCGCTTCGAGGTCATTGAGGAACGGGATGTTGACATGCATGCAGGCCTCATCAGCGATCAAAGCATCAGGCTCACAGGGCCAATAGTGTCCAAGGACTATCCAGATGTAATGAGG
>ONAG01000128.1 GCA_900315745.1 uncultured Prevotellaceae bacterium | reverse complement strand
GATGGTGCGGCGGAAGTCCGCCATGGGAGGTATCACGCTATAGTCCTCCGTCTTGAACGTGGAGGCCTGGTTGAAGCCCTGGAAGTAGGTGCGGCGGAGTCCCTTGTTACTCTCGGTGTTGTACCTGGCATGGGTATAGAGATACACTCTGACAGCGTTATTCGTTTCCTTAGGGCTGTCTGGGACAATGTATAGACTTTTTATGTCACTCATCCAGAAAGGGAAAAATCTGTGGAAACGAGCTCCTGAGTTACTGGAGACTCCTCCCAAGGGTTCTCCACTGGCATTCTCAACCCTATCTAAAGGAGTTCCTAAAATTCTATCCACTTCATCATCTATTGTTCGCTTTATGCTCATTTCCAATTTGTCAATTCCCTCATAGAGATCAATCAGCCTGTCTCCATTATCCACAATCCATTTGATGGGACGACCTCCATAAGACATTCTTCCAGATGTGGAGTCTTGGGGCAAATCCGAGCAGATAAACATTTTGTTATTTTGGGCAAGGAATTCGAAGATGTATGGCTCGGGCTCTCCTTTGTCAAGAATCTTTTCTAGTTCCTTGTCTATGTCATAATGTAATGTTGCATACTGTTTCCCATACGCTTCATTTTTATATTTCCAATCATCATTGGTGAAGTACCGTTTCTTTGCCTTTACCGTCACGTTCTGCAGCACATGGTCTTTCTGTGTGATAGGAATGAATTCATCTTCTTCCTCTTCCAACTCCTCGAAGTGATTCTTTACGAAGGCGTTGGGTGCAAGCGGATGAAGGATGGTTGTTTCAAAGGGTGTGATGTATTGTGCCTCTGGCGAGAACTGACGATCAATGCCGACATAGTAGGTCTTTGTCTTTTCCTTCTTCTTTCCATCCCTCGTCGTGTAAATGGACATCTTCCATTCACCGTCCACAAAAGGCATTTTGAAGGCATAGTTCCCCACAGAGTCCGTCACTGCATTGCCAATGAGACTCTGCCCCTTCTCGTTGTAGAGGCTCACATACATGCGGACATTTGAAACGGGGTTGTGTTTGCGGTACGCTTTCAGCTGGCCGTTCAGATAGAACTGGTCCTCAATCGGCTGCGCCTTTCGGAACGTGTATTTCTCTGACATCAGCCTCCAGTCATATCTGCGCCAGCCCTGCGTCAGCATCAGCAGGTCGGCATTCTGCCTGTGCGCTTCATCGTCTGCCTCGAAGTAGTAATCGACATTGTGGATGTAGCCCCTCACTTCAGAGGACAGCAGCATCCACGTCTTCATGTTCCCCTGCTTGCCGTTCGTCATCGTCTTTGCGTCCATGGCGGAGAAGGACAGGTTGGCGTTGGGACGTGTCTTCAGTTCCATCTCCACCTTGCCGCAGGGCTTCAGCCTCTGGGTGATGGCGGTGACACGTATGCTGTCACCCTTGTCGGGCTTGGGGCACAGGAAGAACAGCCTTTCCGCCATGATGGCACCCCTGCTGTCGAACACTGTCATCTGGTTCACTCCCTCGGGCATTGCCTGCCTGTCCAGCTCTATCTCCATCAAGGGGGAGGCGGTGAGCGTGTCACAGCGGTAGATGTTTCCGTTATGCATGAGGACATAGCCGAGTTGGTTGCCACAGATGCCGTCGCTGCATTGGAGGGTGGCAAGCATCTGCTCGCTCACAGCGTCAACACTGAGTGTGCAACCATCTCTCTTCGCCTCAGGCAAGGTGAAGTACTGCACGCTTCGTCTTGTGCTCTTCTTGAGGTTCCTCATCTGGAAGGTGAGTTTGCCTGTATCGGGCACCAGTTCAAAGACTCCTCTGCCCAAGGTATCCGTCTTGACGGAGGCGAGCACGTCGCCCCTTTCGTTCATCACGAAGCCCTCTCCCTCATGCGGATGCCCGTTGTCGTCCACCGCCAGCATCGCCACACGGCATTTCTTCCCTGCAATGAGGTCACCGCCCTCGGGGTAGAACTTCACGCTGATGGTCTTCAACAGGTCGCTGGTGTAGATACCGTCGTCTAACGCCTTCTGATAGAGCGAGTCCTCGCTGACGCGGTTGTTCGGGTCGCGTGCGTAGTAGAGCATGGTGCGGATGGTCAGGTCGGAATAGTCACCTTCCTTTGCGGGTTTCTTGAACACGGGGAACACCCGTGAGAAGACGGCGTTCGTGTGTCACCGTGGGAAACGCCCAGGGAGTCAATGGGGTACTTGCACGTCCTGACGATGTCACCGCTGGGGTTGAGCAGCTCCACGTACAGCACCTTGCTCAGGTCAGATAAGTGCCCGTTGTCCGTCCTCGTCACGTATGCCTTGAACCAGAGCGTCTCGTTCTCGAAGTAGCCCATGTTGTCGAAGTGCAGGTACACCTTCTCCTGCGGCACCACCTTGTTGAAGTTCATCGCCTTTTGGATATACGACAGGATGCGTTCCGTTTCCTCGCTCTGCGCATGGAGAGAGCAAACGAACATACATTGCATGGATAACACCAATAGCAACAACTTCATAGACTTTTTTTAATTTACTAATTATATATTTGATTAGGAATAAAAGCAGTGCATGGAACGGTTAGACCATCATACCCGTGATAGACTCCTGTTGCATAAAGAGTATATTTATGAGGAAGAACTGTTTCGTCTGGCTGTAGGTATACACTCGTGACCTCAAACTCTGTACTAGACAAACTAATTGACATGAATCCAGATGTGATTCTCCCCGGTTCTGCGGCAGGGATATATCCAAAATTTGAATCATACACATAGGTCGGAGGAGTAGGGTAAAAAACCATTACAGAAGGATAAGCCAGGAAAGATGCGACAGCTGGCTCATTATCCACTCTCTTTAGTATCGCCCAAACATCTGCTTCTATATAAGAAGTCTTTCCTCCAATATTGTTATAGAATCCACGTGCGTAATTACAGGCGCAGGCCCCCCGCCCCCAGGGTCACCCCCACTTAATCTTGTTCCCATTTCTGCCAGTGTGTACATGTCACTGTCATAGTTATCGTCATCCTGACTGCAAGAGGCAAGCAGGACCATCGTGGTTGTAACGAATAACGTGGCGAAGATACCACAAAAATTTGAAATTTTTCTCATAATGAATTGTTGTTTTTAAGTTATTAATGTTTCAAGTTTGACTTCGTCGAGCTAAAGGTTCGCAAGTGCTCAACTTCTTTAGGAGTTAAGGAGTTAAAGGAGTTATCGCTACGCTTAGGAGTTAAAAGCCGATGCTCGAAAAAAATGAAAGAATGAAAGAATGAAGGAATGAAAAGTTGCCCTCAACTGTCAACTGTCAACTCTCAACTGTCAACTTCACAAAGACTTACCACCACACTTGTTCACCTTTCTCGTAGGTGAAGATTCGCTGCTCATGCCCCTTGGTCTTGTCACGGAGCACATACAAGCCCCCACTGGGCACGTTCTTGAAGGTGAGCACGTTGCTTGTTGCCACCTGCGTGCCCAAGAGTGACCAGTTCCCGTCCTTCCAATAGACGAGTTCGTACTCATCACCTATCTCCACCCCGTTGCCATCGTTGCGAGGAATGAACTTGAACTTCCTGATTTTTTGAGGAGCAGGGAGTTTCAACCCCACCCAATGACCGTCGGGACTGACACCGCTGAAGCCTGTGAGGATGTCACCGTCAAAGACTTTCTCCTTGCTTGCCCAAGGGTCGCCCTCTGTGCCGATGATGGCACCCGAGAGTTTCTTTCCGTCGGTGCCGTAAAACTCCAGTTCGTTGATGTTGCAATGGGAGCCCATCGGACCGATGTAGCGGAGGAAACGGTACTTGCCCTCGTCAGTGACAGGAATCTCATACCAATTACCATTGGTCAAGCCCTCGAACTTGTAGAAGGTCTTCGCATCAGAGAAGTCGGGAAGGTTCGCCCCCTGAAAGCGTCCGCCTGACATACGGGCATTGAAGAAGTCCTCCTTGCCCATGAAGGGATATTTGCGCAACAACTTGAGCGTCGTGCGTTTCTTTTCATTGCGTTGGATGGTCTGGACCGTGCCGTCACCCTTGATAAGGAACGGCTCTCCGAAGGGCACAATCCGCCCATGCTCATAGAACGCTGCCATATAGACGATGTTGCGTCCCATGGAGGTGAAGGTCACTTTCCCGTCACGGATGTTGCCGTAGAAGACGGGCACCCAGTTGCGGTTATCAAACACGCAGATGTAGGCAATCCGCTTGTCAGCATATTCGGCAGGCACGTCACGGGTCACGTCGGTGGTCTCATAGTATTCGTCGGTCACATCGGTGAACTTGGGCGCATTGAAGAGGTCTGGCACTTCGTCCTCATTTTTGAGGTCTCTGGCATACCGCTCGTTCAGCTGGAAGCGGTGACGGAACACCTTGGGTTTCTTGTAGCTGTGGTAGTAATGCACCGTGTCGGCAGGGGCGCAACCCATGTAGAAGGGAGTCGCCTTGCCATCGGGCAGGACGACGACGCTCCATGCGTGGGAATTGCTGCGGTTGCCCCAATGAGGCGTGAAATCGACTGCGGCAGGGATGCCGAGGCTGCGGCAGAGATACACGGTGTAGTCCGCCTCGTCACGGCAGTTGCCCGTCTTGCCGCTGAGCAGAGAGGTGGCACGGGGCGGCAGAGGGCTCTCGTAACCGATCCATTCATACTGCCCTGTGATGTCGAACAGGCGCAGTGCTTCGGAGAGGGCGCTCCCTTTCCGGAAGAGGGTGTTGGCGGCAGGGTTCTTTCCTTTCCGCTCAATCTTCCACAATTGGGTGTCCTTGCCCGTATAAGGATTCTGGGCAAGGGTGTCGGCGGCACCACAGGGTCTGGCTTCGAGGAAGAGTCCGCTGTCCTTGTTCATGAGGCGGTAATACCCGTCGCCCGCTGGAAGGAACGCCCACTTCTGGTTACTGCCATTGAGGGTGTGGTACAGTCCGACGGACGCATTGTGCTCGATACTGCAATACTCTGTTTCCACGCAGAAGTCAGAGTCTGGCTCGAACACGGAGATGCCCCAGCAGGCATAGCCCTTGTAGTCGAGGCGCAGGAGTTGGGTGCTGTCACCTTGAATCTGACGTTTGAGGGCGGCGACACAGGGAAGGGTGTCGGGGTGAAGTCCGATGGTCAGGTAACGTCCCGTATGCTTGTTGCTGATCTGGCAATAGTCATTGGAATAGTCTTCTGCCTGCGTCGGGTCAAAGGGTTCGCTTGCCGTCACCTGCAGGTAATCGAGTCCGATGGTGTCGCCGGCATAGGCGAAGGTGAGGGTGTTGGTGCCCTTTTGCAGGGTGACCAGAGTGGCACTGCGGCTGGTCAGGAAATTCTTGAGCGAGTTGGCAGGATGCAGGGGTGCAGTCGTGACAGGCTTGCCGTTGAGGGTCAGGGCAACACGTGCCCGACGGGCAGTAGCCGTGTAGCGAAGATAAAGTACCTTCCGGGTTACGGTGGGGACGGTGTAGGTGTAGGTGACCTTCGCGCCCTCATGGTCGAGCATGACCATCTTGCCCTCCGATGCACTTTCTGTTTCCGCGACCTTGCCTGCAACCTCAGCATCTTCCGCCTCCAATTGCTCACCCCGCTTGCTCCACACGACCGGCTCGGTCAGATAGGGATGCTCCTTGGCGATGGCTGCGCGCCAGTCGCTGAGAGGCTCGTTGAGGATGCGGTAAGGAAGGACGTAATTGAAGAAAAGGTCTTCATCGTAGTCGTCCTGCCACGAGGAGCTTCGCCATGTGTCACACGCCTCGTCAATGGCGCGGATCAGGTAATCTGCCTTGACGGACTGGATGTCGATGGCGAAACGCTTGTCTGTGAAGCGGATGCTGTCTGTCCGTTCCTTGAAGAATTGATTGCGGTCGGGCAGCGGCTCGTCCGCCATCTGAAGATAAGCACTGTCGTATGCCTCGACGGCATCGCCCTCATAAGTGTAGTGGTAGGGCATGTTCTCAATCAGGAACTTGGCGGCACGATACTTCAAGGGGTCTGGGTCGTCCTTGAAGTGCGCCAGCACTTTCTCCATCTCCACACGGTTCTCACCCGCCTGCTGAAGGGCTTGTTCGGGGATACGGTCACAAGACAACAGGCACCCTGCCCATAAAAGGGCACCTATCATCATGATATGAATCGTGCTTTTCTTCATGATTCTACTTTTTTAGAGGTCAAAGACTCCGTAATAGGTGTCGCTACCCAAGGTGACAAAAATTTGATAATATGCACTTGTGGGGTAATCTAAGAGCGAGAAGTCAATAGAGGACTCTGACGAAACTGCCATTGTTGCAGAACTCATCAAATAGCCACTTTCAACAGTAAGGATGGAAATCTCGGCATTACCATTATAATTGCTGATGGAAATGGTTAGAGTTTCCGTGTCGTATTCACCATATAAGACAGATTCCGTTTTTGAGGGAAGACTTTTGGGATTTGTATGGTTTGTAGGGACAGGACTGAGCACAATTTTCCTCTTTTTTTTGCCACTACCTGGGTCACCCTTTCCTACTAATCTTGTTCCCATTTCAGCCAATGTGTACATGTCAGCATTGTCATAGCCATCATCCTCCTGGCTGCATCCACAAAGGATGCCAAATAAGGCAGTAATCACCACCAACAACATTCCATTAATTGTTTTCATAAATCATTGTGTGAGTATCGTTAAACATTTGCCTCCAAGGGCATTATTTGAATTTTGGGGGCAAAGGTAAGGGGAATTATGGAGGTAAAAAAGAAAAAGGGGTGGAAAAGTTTTTTCGAACAATGTTACATGTAAATCACTGAATACGAATGCATTAACAACAAAAATGTTACATGAGTGAAAAAATGAAGTGTGGAAAAGTTAATGTCCGTTTGCGCCTTTTCACATTCGCGACACTTCGAATTGCTATTTTTTTCTACAAATTGTCTATGACATCCTCTAAACGAATAGAGGAATCTGAAACCTTGAAACCATTTTTTTTAAGGTTGAGTTTTCGTTTCTTTACAGCATCCACACCGATGTTGTAAATATTGGAGACGACCGTATTGTTCATCTTCAAACGGATTAACATACAGAGATGGATGTCTTCCTCCTTGAAATCCTTGTGCTGCTGGCGAAGTCTTGCTACAAAGCCATTATCTGTGGCATTGAGAAGTTGCTCCATTTCTGTCCAGGTTTCCCTTGTCATTTGGATTTTTTCCGCTTCGGACAAGGTTTGGGACATGTGGTGCAGTTTTTCCAGAAGAAGTTTCTGAAGAATGGAAAGCGTCATGGCCTTTTGGCGGATAATATCCCTTTGATGTTGGATTTCCTTCTCATTTTCCATAATCACATGCTCTTTTTCTTGCTGCTCCTGAAGATGTTTTGTGTGTTCAACACGCTGTGACAAAAGATGGTTCAGACGTTTATGGCGCTCAACAGCTATCTTATTTTTCAATACATTATATATAAATAAGGCGAGCAAGACAAGGAGTACGATGGAAAAAACTAATATCCACACATTGCGCTCCGCCTCATGCTGTAACTGTTCTTTCTCCAATTCCTTCGCAAGATTGGCTTGGTAATATTCGTCTTTCACGCTTTGGGAATGCAAAAATCTGTCTTCCAAATAATCATAGGCAGAATCCATATAAGCTGACAAGGAATCAAGACCTTGTTGCTGAATAGCAACCTTCGACAAGTCACGATAGATAAAGTACTTGTTCATGGGATCCGCGTCACTACAGATGCTTTCAATTATCTCTTTCGCTTTTTCTAAAGAATCACATGCCTGATAAGATTGTGCCAATGTCATCTGTTTCAAGAAAAATGCTGTGCTGTCATTCATGTCGGCTCCCTCTTTTGCATATCTTAAGGCTTTCTCATATTCTTCCTTTTCTATATAAACATGTGCTATTCCCATGCACATTTCATTTTTTGATTTCGTTAAATGGTTCTTCTCTGCCAATGTATAGCCCTTCATATAGTATTTCAGGGCACTATCTAGTTCTATAAGAGTGAGGTAATTTGCAGCAATATGCGCCAATATCAGCACTTCATTATTAACATCATCGTTAATCTTATGGTAGATATCCAATGCCTTTAATGACTGTTGGACTGCATATTCTGGATTGCTCCAAACCGTACTGTTACCAAGTTGCGTATATGCCAGATAGCAGGTGTGCCAGTCCTCACACTTCTCACTGTATTTGATAGCTTGGTGTAGCATATCCTCACATTGTTTGGTGCTGTCGCAAGAGGAATAAAAGAGTGCCATGTAGTAACAGCTCTGGGCATAGCGACATAGTAACGTCATGTCAGAGGTCAACCCTGCATGGGAGGCTTCATGGTAATATTCATAACTATTCCGAATCAGCGAGTCGCTGTCCACTCCCTTGTCCTGCCGATTGTCCACATAGGTGCGCAGCAAACCATACCATGCCCTCGAAACATCGTTCAGTCTCTCAATCTGTTTGACACTGTCCAGATACACCTCGGCACTCTCCGCACGCTCCAGCAGCGCAGTAGCATCACGCTCGCAACCCGTCAGCAGGACCAGCGCCACAATCACCAATAAAAAGAATCGCAACTTCATAGTCACAACATCAACTTTTCATTTGATGCCACAAAGATAGTGATTTTTTGGCTCACCTGCAAAATCCTGTGTGTGGATTTGAAAAAAAAGAAAAACAGAACGTAGAGTTTAATTCGTCAAATTCGTAGTTAAAAAACACTCGCAACTAATAAAACCACAGATTTATAATTTTCAACCACGAATTACACGAATTTCACGAATTAGGAGAGCCTTGGCGGCTCTTGGGAAACCATCCGGACGGGGCTTTCGCCAAGAAAGCCAAAAATTCGTGTAATTCGTGTAATTCGTGGTCAAAAAATCCGCAATCTGTGGTTAAAAATTAAAATTTCCGCTCAATCCGCTCAATCGTTCCGCAGGAACTTGTTTATAAAAGACATACCGCTTCGCGATGATTAAGCAGATTGGGCGGATTTATAGGATTTGAACCATTTTGTCTGGAAATAAATTTGAATGATTTTGAAAAGATTTGTACGATTTCGCCCGCAGGGCACTCCCCCACACGCCGCGCGAGGCGTGATTTCCGCTCAAT
>ONAG01000094.1 GCA_900315745.1 uncultured Prevotellaceae bacterium | reverse complement strand
GTTTACGCCACTTCACACAATGCTTGGAACAACCATGCCGCCAATCTGCAGACGGATGCCACGGATGTGGCATACATTTACGCCACATCAGGGGAGTATACCTTGGAAGAATTCTTCTTGGCACAGAGAAACTCAGGGATGTCCGCCAGCGACCCAAGACAGGTCACCATCAATGACATCATCGTTAATGATGGAGCAATGACCCTTGGATTGGGATTAAAGACGTCTGGACAAACCGAATGGCAAACCATTCAAATCAAATCTTTGTTCTGCGTGGATCCTGCCCTATCCAGCGTGGCTGAAAATTTCACAAATGGGGATATGGTAGAAGCAGGAAAATGGTATTATTACGATGTGCTCTCTAACGGAGAATACACCATTACTGCAGGCTCAAATCTGGGAGAAATAGTTTACACCACAGATGGATCAGTATTGCTTTCCGAGGCAGACGTAAACGACCAGTTTACCACACAAATGGATCTTGTTGTGGGAAAATACTATTTCAAATCCTCAAGCGCACAAACAGTTACATTCACTCCTCTTAGTTATACATATAACGTGGGGGACGGGACTTCTTCCATCGTTGAAGGAAGTTATATGGCCTCCGTCAACACATGGGACATTATCTTTAGCGATGCATCCACTGATGACCCTGACGCTTCATTTGCCGTGTTGAATGGAAGCAAGGCACAACTGAAGGATGGTGAAAATGTCATTGCAGAAGGCATTCTCGCTGTGGACGGCACAAAAGTCACTGCTACATTCGAAAACATAAACCTCCAAAATGGTTCAGCATACACTTTGACTTTGCCAGCAGGCTCGGTTGGTTTTGAAGGACAAGCTGAAAACGAGGAGATAAACATTTCCTTCAATACACCACTTATTGCTGATGGCACTTATTACCTCTATGACTCCAATGCAGAATTGTTCCTTGGAAGAGGTGGTGCCTGGGGCACAGAAGCTGTAGCAGATAAGTATGGCGTGCCTTTCAACTGGAAAAACGGTGCCGATGGAGCAGGTAGCATAGAGTTCATCGACTGGCCAGGTGTGTATCTCTTCATCACTGGCACTGGAATATATACCGATAATGCTTCCACTGGTTGGAAATTTGAGGAAACCTCCAATGGTTATAAACTGCTCAAGGCAGACGGAACTGTTTACGCCACCCATGAGCTTGGAAGTTTGGGAGAATATGTGCATACCACTGAAAACGCATCCCTCGCCACTGTATGGACATTTATGAACAAAGCAGACCATGATGCCATCGTAGATGCATATCCAACGGCCAACAAGACTTCTGTGATGACAGCTGCCGGCAAGAGCGAAGAGGACTTGGACACCTATGTCGCTACATTGACAGCTATCGACATGACAGACAAGATCGGCACCGCCACATTCAGTGGAAATGTTGGAGACTGGACATACGCATCCGTCAGAAATCAAGATGGCCAGCCAGCTTATGGCGATAATTTCTGCGAGGCATGGAATGAAACAGGTTCTTGGACACAGACAGTCTCAGGCCTTCAAAAAGGTATCTACAAACTCACCGTAAATGGATTCGAAAGAAGAACTAACAACGGCGCATCGTATAGTCTGGGAGAACAGGGTTACAACCTTGTCAGCACTTATATGGCCGCCAATGGCGAGCAGGTACGGTTCGCAAACTGGTTTGATGCAGTAGAAAGAAATGGAAACAATTATAATCCCAACAGCCCAGGTGAAGCTATAGCCAAATTCGCTGATGGCAAGTATCTCAACGAACTCTACGTCTATGTGGGCGATGATGGCAAACTCGACATCACCATCAACAAGTCAAATTACATTTGGGACTGCTGGATGTTGTTCAACAACTTCACACTCACTTATTATGCATCTCCTGTTGATGTTACCATAGGTTCGCTTGAATATGCCACACTATATTATGGCAATTTTAACCTTGCCATACCCGAGGGCATTACAGCAAGCATTGTGGAAAGCGTAGATAACAGAAGAATTAACCTTGTGGAATTGAATGATGTCATTCCTGCTGGTACTGGAGTTATTCTTGAAGGTTCTCCTGGCAATTATTCTTTCCCAATAGCCACTGAAGCAGATCCAGTTGGTGTAAACATGCTCTTGGGAACCGACGAGGAAACGACAATTGAGTATGAAGCAGGCAGCAAGTATTACATTCTTTCTGCCTTAGACGATGTTGTTGGTTTCTATTTGGCCAATAGAGAAAGCAGCTTTACAAATGGAGCTCACAAGGCTTATCTTGTAGTTCCTGAAAATGAGAAAACCGAAGGCGTAAATGCTTATGTTTTCCATCGCACAGACGGCATATTGAATGTAAATGCAGAAAAGAATGTAGATCCAAATATTTACACTATTTCTGGCGTCCGTGTAGATGGAAAGAAACTTGCCAAGGGCTTGTATATAGTTGATGGAAAGAAAATAATTATTAAATAAAAACAGGAGATTTAGACTATGAAAATTTATGTTCAACCTCAGGTAGAGATTATCGCATCAGAATTGTATTTGCTGGCTGCCATGAGTCTTTACGATGAACCAGGTGACCCTGGTGTAGGTCAGCTGGCCAACGATGCATTCTTTGATGGCGATAACTTGTCATCTTACACCAATGCAAAGGTGTGGGGAAAGGATGAAGAATAAATTCTTTGACAATCTCTGATAATAGCGCCGCTCCTGTAAAAAGGGGTGGCGCTTTTTTGCAACGAACAAATTGCATTCTTTCTGTCAATGATAGCTTCCTTTTATGACTTTTCCAAAGTAATGGTGACATGATGTAAAGTGTGTTTGTCTTTTACATGCTAACTTTACGCAAAAATCACTAAAATAGTATCATTATGAGGAAAATCTTATTGCAATTGCTGGCTTGTTGCGCAGCATTGACGGTGAATGCGCAAAACCCATACCTGCCTCTTTGGGAACATGTGCCTGACGGGGAGCCACGTGTGTTTGAAGACCCTGACAATCCAGGGAAGTTTAGGGCTTACATCATTGGCTCACATGACGTCAACTACTCTGCGTATTGTGGAAATGACGTGAGAATGTGGTCTGCTCCCGTGGAGGACTTGAGCCAATGGAGAGACGAAGGTCCCATTTTCTCACATTTCGTTGACGGACAATGGGACACCATGTTCGCCCCTGACCTCGTGGAGGTGAAGGATAAGACAACAGGCAAGAAAACCTATTATCTTTATCCACATTCCAGAGGCTGGAACAGAATAGCAATGGTATGCAAGGGCGACAAACCAAATGGACCCTTCACTCCTGTTAATCTCACCGAGGATGGAAGAAGATGCCTTCCTGGTTCGATGATCGACTTCGACCCCTCTGTATTCGTTGAAAATATCACCGACAAGAAAGACCCTGATTTTGATAAGGGGTTCAGGGCTTACGTGTTCTATGGGTTCCAACATTCTACTGCTTGCGAACTCGACCAAGACAACATGTATTCCATCAGGCCTGGCACAGAAATACATGATTACTTCATACCGGCAAGTTCGCAATATGGTGTGGTGCGCGACCCTCAAGGCACATCATATCCCTCTCTGTATAAAGACCAAAATCCTGCTGACTTCAATTTCTTTGAGGCTTCTTCCATCAGGCAGGTAGGCAACAAATACGTGATGGTGTTCTCTGGTTATTCAGGTCCAGACTATGGGCTTGGTTCCACCAATTCTGCCTTGCGATATGCCTTTGGTGACTCTCCTCTTGGACCATGGAGGTCGGGAGGAGTGCTCGTGGATTCTCGTGGTGTGGTTCCAAATGAAGATGGCTCGCATCTGACAACAACCAATGCCGCTCACAACACACATGGCTCTCTTCAAGAAATAAACGGACAGTGGTATGTGTTCTATCATCGTCCACCAAGAGGGTTTGGTAATGCAAGACAGTCGATGGTGGCCCCTGTAAAGATTACGTGGGACAAGAAATCCGTGGAAAAGGGAGGCATCGTGAAAATCACTGGTTATGACCCTTATGATAAGAACAACGAGTGGAAGGCTTCTGCTGCTGACGGATGCACCTATTTGGGTGCTGAGGTGACTTCCGAAGGTTTCCAGATTTTTGGACTTCCTCCTTATGGTTACTACTCTGCTGGTCTGGCATGTTACATGAGTGGAAATGAATGGATGCAGGACAATCACGACAACTGGAATAACAGCATGGACCTGGCTGGTATAACAAACAAGGGCATCGTGGGATTCAAGTATTTCGGATTTGGTGGACTGGAAAAAGACACAAAAGGTGTAAAGGCTTTTGATGGAACAGCTATTGGTGACGGCGCCACACTCAACCTGCGTCTCACGCCAGGTGGCCATGGCGCTTTCAAAATACATGTGATGCTTGACGGACCTTATCAGAATGACACGTGGAAAGGTCGTGAGATTGGTGTGGTGGAAGTGCCAGCAGATGCCCCTAAGATTCCAGGTGTGTTGCAGGTGGCTGTGCCTGCAGTGGAAGGTCTAAAGGGAAAGCATGCCATCTATCTCGTCGCTGAAGGACCTGAGGTGGAACAGCCCAGGAACGACAGGCCGCAATGGGGTGGCAGGCAGGCAAGACAGCAACGGCCACAGGGGCTTTTCGACCTCCATGGCATAGGCTTTACAAAGAATGCCAAGGCTATTGAATTCCCAGTGGTGCCAAAGGTGGAAATTACTGTAGATGGGCAAGTGCTCCGTCTGCCTGACACTCCAGTGAGGGCTTCCAATGCCAATGGTTACATGGATGTTACACACTACCAAGCATACGCGCCAATAAAGAAAGGCTCCGTCATCAAGGCTAAAGCATCAGACCCCTCGGTGAAAATCGAGATTAGCCCAGTGGTGGAAGGTAGGGCGACAGTAAAATGCACTTATAAAGGACAGGACAAGATTTATTTGATCAATTAATCTATTTGCTTTTCATTTGTTAGGTCGTAGTTGCTTGACAAGGACAAACAAAAATTTGTTTGGTTGGTGGTTTTTTTATACTTTTGCCAACAAAAGAGCAATTTGTCATGATTAACTATGATCTAACTAAAATAAAGGCCATCATTTTTGATGTTGATGGTGTGTTGAGCAGGCAAACCATTTCCATGGACGATAATGGGGAGCCGCTACGCACCATCAACATTCAAGATGGTTATGCCATTCAGTTGGCTGCCAAGTTGGGGCTTTGCATTGCCATCATAACAGGGGGAAGAACTCCAAGTATCATGAAAAGGTATGAATACTTGGGCGTGAAAGATATTTTCTTAGGTAGTGCTGTGAAAGTCAAGGTTTATGACGAGTTCCTGAAAGAAAAGGGACTTGATGACAAGGATGTGATCTTCATGGGTGATGACATACCCGACTATGAGGTGCTCAGTAGATGTGGATGTCCTTGCTGTCCGGCTGACGCAGCACCTGACATCAAGGCTGTATGCCGTTATGTAAGCAATCGCAATGGTGGAGAGGGCTGTGCACGGGATGTCATAGAACAAGTGCTTCGGGCAAAAGGCATGTGGCTGTCATCACAAGAGGCTTTTGGATGGTAGATGCATTTGCAGCTTTTATGATAAACATACTTGAATACATCAAATGAAACTTATTTTAGCAAGCAATTCGCCAAGACGAAAAGAACTGTTGGCTGGTCTTGATGTGGACTTTGAAGTGAAAGTGCTGAAAGACATCGATGAGTCGTATCCGGAAGATTTGCCAGTTGATGAAGTGGCGCTATACATATCCAAAGCCAAGGCTGAGGCTTATAGAAATGTCATCACCGATGAACAATTGGTGATAACGGCTGATACGGTTGTAGTCTTGCACAATCGGGTACTTGGAAAGCCTGAAAATCGGGAGGATGCCATAGAGATGTTGCATGCATTAAGCGGACATACGCACAAGGTGATTACAGGGGTGTGTCTAACGTCTCTGAAGGGACAAAGGGCTTTCTCTGTTACTACAGAAGTGTCGTTCAAAACTCTCTCGGATGCAGAGATAGAGTATTACGTAGATGTTTACAAGCCTTTTGACAAGGCTGGGGCATACGGCATACAGGAGTGGATTGGATATGTTGGTGTGACAGGGCTGAAAGGCAGCTATTTCAATGTTATGGGACTGCCTGTGCAAAGAATATACCAGGAATTGGTGGCTCTATGTGGAGACAACTCCTTCATTCGTGGTGGTAGGGCTCGCCTTTGATGATGGTGCATGCGCGATAGACTTGTTCCACAAAGACAAGTCTGACCATCTGGTGTGAAAAGGTCATGCGAGAAAGTGAAATCTTTCCATTGCTCCTCGCATATACGGCATCTGAAAAACCGTAGGGACCTCCAACAACAAATACCAGACTGCGTAGGTGCTGAGACTTCTTCTCCAGCCATTCTGCCCATTCCACGCTTCGCATCTCAATGCCTTTCTCATCAAGCAAGATAACGTGGTCGGATTCTTGCAACTTCTTCAGTATTAGTTCGCCCTCACGTTCCTTCTGTTGTGACATTGACAGGCTTTTGGTTCCCTTCAACTCGGGAATAACTTGAATGGTGAAAGGCATGTAATGGCAAATACGACCAACATAGTCGTCGATGCAAGCTGTTATGTGCTTGTTGGTGGTCTTGCCAACAAGGAGAAGCGTCGTCTTCATATTTGTCTTGTTTTACTTTCTATCGGCATGATATCCGATTTGGGGTTAATGCAGACGCAAAAGTATGAAAAAAACTTCTTAATCATGCTTCAAAATATTTGTTTTCAATAAAAAACAAAAAAAACGGCTGACAAGTATCATTTTTTCAATTTATTTTGCTATCTTTGCATAATCCAATACTTTTTGCATGAAACACTTTTTTTAACTTTATAATAACATGGAAAATAATCAAGATCTTATTTTGCAATGTGAAGCCAGGGCAAAGCAATGGCTTACGCCTGCTTTCGACAAGGAGACAAGAGATGCCGTACAGGCTATGATTGACAATGAGGACAAGACTGAACTCATTGATGCCTTCTACCGTGATCTGGAATTTGGTACCGGAGGATTGAGGGGAATCATGGGAGCCGGAACTAACCGCATGAACAAATATATCGTGGGAATGGCTACTCAAGGATTTGCCAACTACATCAACAAGGCTTTCCCTGGAAGGAACGACCTTAGCGTGGTTGTGGGACATGACTGTAGAAACAATGGTAGAATGTTCGCAGAAACAGTGGCTGACATATTCTCTGCCAACGGTATTAAGGTTTATCTCTTTGAAAGCCTCAGACCAACACCGGAAATATCTTTTGCCATCCGTCAGTTGGGATGCCAGGCCGGTGTCAATGTGACTGCTTCGCACAACCCAAAGGAGTATAACGGATACAAGGCTTATTGGGATGATGGCGCACAAGTGCTCGCTCCACATGATGTGGGTATCATAAATGAGGTGAACAAGGTGACCATTGATGATGTGAAGTTTGAAGGCAACAAGGAACTCATCGAAATCATCGGTGGTGAAATGGACTGGGACTACTTGCAGGCTGTGAAAGAGGCAATGGTGGACCAAGACGTCATCCTACGTCAGAAAGACCTTAATATTGTGTATTCACCAATGCACGGAACTGGTAGGGTCATCATTCCCGAGGCTCTGCGCTCATGGGGATTCCAAAACATTCACGTGGTGCCGGAACAAATGGTCATCGATGGCAATTTCCCGACTGTAGTGTCGCCTAATCCTGAGAATGCTGAGGCAATGACTCTCGGAATGAAACTTGGAACAAGACTCAATGCCGACCTCGTCATTGCCTCCGACCCGGATGCCGACCGACTTGCAATCGTGTGTCGCAATCCAGAAGGTGAGTGGCAGATACTCAATGGAAACCAAACTTGCATGATGTTCTGCTGGTATATCATTGCCAACAAGAAGAAACTCGGACAACTCAAGGGGAATGAGTTCCTTGTAAAGACCATCGTAACAACAGAACTCATCAAGAAGATTGCTGACAAGAATGGCGTGGAACTGCGCGACTGCTATACCGGATTCAAGTGGATTGCCAACGAAATCAGAGTTTCTGAGGGTGTCAACAAGTACATTGGTGGCGGTGAGGAAAGCTTCGGATTCTTGCCATTCGACAAGGTTCGCGACAAGGATTCACCAGCTTCCATCTGTCTCATTTGCGAAATCGCAGCATGGGCAAAGGACAATGGAAAGACTCTTTACGACCTCCTGATGGACATCTATCTTGAATATGGATTCTCAAAAGAGGTTACAGTAAATGTGGTGCGTCCAGGAAAGACGGGTGCCGACGAAATCAAGCAGATGATGACCAACTTCCGCAACAATCCGCCGACAAACCTCGGTGGCAGCACAGTTGTGAAGAGCAAGGATTTCTTGACTCTTGAACAGACAAATGCTGATGGAAGCAAGACTGCAATCGACATGCCCGATAAGAGCAACGTGCTGCAGTGGTTCTGCGACGACGGCACAAAGGTCAGCGTGCGTCCTTCGGGTACCGAACCGAAGATCAAGTTCTACATTGAGGTGAAGAACACCATGAAATGCCCTGGTTGCTTCGAGCGCTGCGAGAACGAAGGACTGGAGAAGGTGGATGCCATCAAGAAAAGCCTTAATCTGGATTGATGCTTGCAGCTTTAATGGCTGAATGACTCTAACAAACGACGCCTCATGGTTTCATTACCATGAGGCGTCGAATTTGTTGGATGTTTCCTGCTTCCCTGCTTTTGTCATGTCATCGACATGAACAAAAACCAGATGATGGGAACAAGCAATGACGGGAGAAAGTTCAGCACCTTGCAGTCTTTTAGTTGGAGCAATGACAGTCCTGACGCTGTGATCATAAGTCCGCCAACAATAAGCAGTTCTGCCATCAACGCATCGCTGATGGCGGAACTGCTTATCTTGGCGACAAGATAAAACATGCCTTGCCAGCAAAACAACACTGGCGCGGCAAGCACCATACCGATGCCATAAGTCGAGGCAAATATCATCGAGGAGACGAAATCTAATGTGGCATTGGTAAAAAGGAAGGTGTGGTCTGATTTCAAAGCACTGATTACAGGCCCCAACATCGACAACGGACCAATGCAAAAGAGAAGGATTGCTGTTGCCAAACCATCTGCCAACCGTCTGCCATCTTTCTCTTTGGAATAGTGATTGACGATTTTCTTGAAATGTCCATCGATGTCCATGGCTGTACCCAATACCGAACCAATGGCAAGGGATATTATGAAGAGTACGGGATATTCACTCTCGGAGAAATGACCTATGGTGGCATTCAAGCCTATGGCAAGACTGGCAAGACCCAATCCGTTGTATAGGGCTTGTTTGTATTTCTCCTTTATGCCCCTATGCAGCACAGCTCCTATTACGGAACCTATGATGATGGCGACTGTGTTGGTGATGGTGCCTACCATGACAATGTTCTAACTGTTCTTGCGCTCACGCTCCTTGATTATGCCGTGACGATAGGCGTAGAGTAATTTCTCCAAGTCGTTGATTTGCAGACGTATCTCCTCGCCCTTGTTGGTGTCGGCTACGCGCATTCTATGCGATGACATCTCCACAATCTGGGTGGTGCCCAAAATGTCGGTTCCACGAAGAATGGCATCCCTGGCTGAAGTGAAAGGCTCATGCTGTACCAGTTGGAAACCTCTACTGTGATAGACGAGGGTGTAGCCTGCTATGCCTGTTTCCTTGTGGTAGGCTTGCGAGAAACCTCCGTCGATAACCATCAACTTGCCATCTGCCTTGATGGGGTTCTCGCCTGTCTTTACATGCACCGGCACATGCCCGTTGATGATGTGGCGGTTGGGACCTTGAACGCCAAAGGCATCCATGATGCGGTCGCATACGTTTGAATCGTTGCGCAAATTGAAATAATGTCCTTTTTCCTCACGATGCGTCTCTTTCTCACGAATGAAATAACGCTCGAACGTTGCCATCTTCGACTTGTCGAAAAGAGGGGAGTCGGCGCCGCACCAGAGGTATAGAAAATAGTCTATGGCATTTTGCCTTTCCTTGGCTTCTGTATCGTTTTGGAATGACGAACGTATTATGATGCCTATGTTGTGGAGTAGGTCGTGACCTTTGTATTTCTTTCCATCAGGTAGTTCAACCTCCTTCAACGAACCGTCGGCATTGAGTGGTATGGAGGCATGGAACAGCAGGTTGTTGTTCACAACGGCATACATGCAACCATGGCGGAGCATCAGGCGGATATGGCGGTGAAGCTTTTCACTCACGGCAAAGGAATGGCGAAGGCGACTAATCAATGTGCGTTCACTTTCTGTCAACTCGTTGGGAGTGGATGGGTTGATGGTCGGGAACTGGTTGCTTGTCAGCGAGTATGTGTTGCCATCGATGGTTATGGTGCCTGCACTGTAGTCTATCATGCTTAGCAAGTCGCGGTCTTCCATCTTCCATTCTGGATGACGCTGGAAAAGTTGAGCCTCAATCTTAAACTGAAGGATGGCTATTGCCTTGTGCATCCGTGCTGTCAGCATGCGTGTTTTTTCGTCCATGGTGTTTTCTCCAATGGTGCGGGGTAGAAATTCCTCGCATGGGTCTTCACCGTATGTCTCAAGGGCAAAGGTTGCCAACGGGGTGAGATTGATGCCATATCCTTCTTCCAATGTCGTTAGGTTGGCGTAACGCAGCGACAGGCGGATGACATTGCAGATGCATGCTTCGTTGCCGGCGTATGCACCCATCCATAGAATGTCGTGGTTTCCCCATTGGATGTCCCAATTGCTGTAGCTCTGCATGATGTCCATGATGATGTGTGCGCCTGGACCACGGTCGTAGATGTCACCAAGGATGTGCAACTGGTCTATGGCAAGGTGATGGATGACATTGGAAATGGCGACGATGAAGGCATCGGCACTGCCTGTGGAGATTATGGTGTCGATGATGGCGCTTACGTAGGCTGTCTTGTCGGCATCTTCGGAGCGCTCATGTAGCAATTCCTGTATGATGTAGCTGAATTCTGGTGGAAGACTCTTGAGCACCTTGGAACGAGTGTATTTGCTCGAAACTTCGCGGCAGACTTGAACAAGGTGATGGATGGTGATGTGATACCAGTCGTTGATGTCTTCTTCTTTCTCCTTCACCAGTTCGAGCTTCTCACGCGGATAGTAGATCAGCGTGCATAGTTCCCGCTTTTCTGATTCGCGAATCTGGTTGCCGAAAATCTCGTTTACCTTTCTCTTTATGTTGCCAGATGCGTTTTTCAGCACGTGCTGGAAAGCTTCATTCTCGCCGTGGATGTCTGCAAGGAAATGCTCAGTGCCTTTTGGGAGATTGAGTGCCTTTTGGGAGATTGAGAATGGCCTGAAGGTTGATGATTTCCGTACTTGCATCGGCAATGGTGGGGAATCGGTAGGAGAGCAGCTGCAGATAGCGCATGTCCTCTTCTGTGATTTGTGCTTTTGACATAGTTGTTTAGTATTTCATGAGGTTTTGTCGTATTTGTCGGGTTCCTTGATCATCAAGAGCTGACACTGGCATGTAGCCCTCGTCAAGATATGCCATCTCGCTCAGCACTTGGCAGATGCGCTGGGCAAACTTGAGCAATCCGAGTCGGCTAAGTGTTTCTGCAAGCTTGTCTTCGTTCATCTTGTCGAAACGGAAGACTGCATATATCTCGCAGAGATGGCGCATAGACAGGGTATGCTGTTTTAGGTGATGCTTGATGTTGAGCAACATGATGCATGTAATGCGAATGACATCTTCGCTTCCTCTAAGTTCTTTGAAAATCTTGCGATTGGTTAGTCGGTTCTTGGAAAGAAGCGTGTCGGAAGGGAGTGGGCTGTGATCTTTAGGGTGACGTGGCTCAAAGTGCGCCATTGTGTTTAAGTCGATGCCAGGCACATTGAGTTGGGCTTTGGCTATGCCTTCCTCTATGTTGGAAACCACGCCTTGCTCTGCTGCGAAGAGATATATGTCGTGCCACTGTGATGCAGTGATGCTACGAAGGTTGAGAATATCCTCGGAACAAAGTGGTGTCCGCTCTGTGCTGCTTGTAAGGCTTAAATGAAGCAAAGCGCTCAATGCCTCGCGGCTATTTTGGTCGATATGGATGCCTTTGTCGCTATTAAGCACCTTGTGATATAGTTCCATGGTGCTGTGGGTGTAGTTCTCATCTCCCCAATATTCATCATTTCGAGGGTCTGAAATGAATTCCACTCTTGGTGTAGGATGCATGGAATGCAGATACTCACTCTCTTTCGGGTCTGACGAGAGGACAGCGCCAGCTTCGGTTGTCATTTTCTTTTGATATGAAATTATCTTCCATGTCCTCATGCCATACTCTGCCTCAATATAGTCAGGATTCATGCCTCCGTATGGTGAGAAAACCACAGGGAAGCCACGTTTCTTTGACCACAATGCTATGCGCGAGTTAATGAAATGGTAACTGCCATGCACATGGATTAGGTCTGGCATTAGGTTGTAGAGCAACTTCAGATATTGCTTCTGAAGGGCAAGCAGGTTGCAATAACCATTTTTGCCATAGTCTGACTTGCCCGAACCTATGCAATGAAGGTGACAGCCGGCAGGGGTAAAAGAGGGGGTAGGGGACAGGGTGGCAAGATGCACTTCGGCTTGTTGCGTCATAAGGCTGAGGAAGGTCTCGAAAAACGATGTGAAACCTTCATCAGACGGGATGTTTGGGATGAAATGCAGTATCTTTAGTTCCATGTAGTCAAATCTTGTGGCTTATGAAGTCGTTCTTGTCGGTATATTCATAACGCATGCGAGTGAAAAGAGAATGACGCAACAATCCTAATTCCAGGGGGACGATTTTCCATGCTGGTATTTTCACCTTGAATAGCTGAAGGGCTTTTTTGCCATTCAGTGTGCGGAGGATGGTGGTGACAAGAAAGGCTGCAATGCTTGCACCTAATAGGATCCAGCGCATGGTGACGCCTGCATAAATGCATGTTGCCAATATCAGCAGGTAGGTAAGGTGAAGGGCTATGGTGTCGATGGCATGTACGACCTGTATGCTTCCACCGCCTTCCAGATGTTTGCCTACCTCATGGAAATATACTCGTCTGTTCTGCCACGTCTTTTCCATTATCGGATTCTCCCATAGCCAGGTGGATTCTTCGGTGGCAACTGCTGTTTTACCTTCCTCAGAGAACTTGTTCACGAGAAAGTCGTATTCTCCTATGGAATATTTCAAATACTCCAAGAAACCGTTTCGGTTCATAAATTCGCTTTTGCGAAACGACACGTGATGGCAGTTGGTGCGAAATGCTTTTCCTCCCTGCGCATGGCGTAGCAAGTACAAACTGGTGTGCAGTTGCTCGAAACGGTGATGTGCCTTGGCTTCATCGGAATAGTTGGAATAACCAAGGACAAGGTTCTTGTCGCTGCCTAATGAACGTGCCAGCGATGATATCCAATGACTGTCGGCAGGCTTGCATCGTGGGTCGGTGAGCACTATCCAGTCGTTCTTCGCAGCTTTCACTCCCAAAGTGATTGCCAACTTGTTCTTGCTCATGTAGCGTGAAGTGTCTGGCACAAATGTGTGATAGAGCTTTGGGTCTTGTGAATAGCGTTTCAGCACGTTCTCTGTCTCCAAGTCTGCTTTTTCCGACACCACCACCACATCGTAGCCTGGTTCGTAGGTTTGCGTCAGATAGATTGGCAGGTGTTCGTCGAGTGCTTGATGGTCTCCGTTGCTTACAAGCAAGATGGTTACTGGTGGCAATGGATTGGTTGATGCCGGCTGTTCATCATGTTTCAGACGACGGAAAAGAGGACTCATCAGCGGCGTGAGAAGTGCAAAGAATATAACGATGCTTGATAGCACCAATGATGTCAAGTCTAAGGTGATGGTCATAAGTCTTCTGTGATATATCCTACAGGCAACTTGCGGCAGTTGTATTGCGATGCCATAATCTCGCCATAGGCGCCACTTGAACGCAGAGCTATGAGGTCGCCACGGCGTGTCTCGTTTAGGTCAACTGACTTGCCAAAAACGTCGCTTGACTCACAAATGGGACCTACCACGTCGTATGTGGCAATGGGTCCATCGCTCGTGATGTTCTCTATCTTATGGTATGCCTGATATAGGGCTGGACGGATTAGGTCTGTCATGCCCGCATCTACGATAGCAAACTGCTTGGCTGTGCCTTGTTTTACATATAATGTACGGGTGATGAGCGAGCCGCATTGTGCTACTACAGCTCTGCCAAGTTCAAAATGAAGTGTCTGGCCATGTGATAGATTTAGGTGGCGGGCGTAAGTGTCGAAATAGGACTTGAAATCGGGTATGGCAACACGGTTTGGGTGTGTGTAGTCGATTCCCAACCCACCTCCAACGTTAATGTTGGGTACTACGATTCTCTTGCGAATCAACTGCTTTTGCAGGTCATTGATTCTGTTGCATAGCGATACGAAATCACCCATATCTAAAATTTGAGAGCCTATGTGGAAATGTAATCCAATAAACTCCACATGGGGCATGGTGGACATCACATCTATCACGTTTTCCATGTCGCGCATGGCTATGCCAAACTTGTTTTCAGCCAGTCCGGTGGTGATGTTGGAATGTGTGTGGGCTCCCACGTCAGGATTGATGCGGAGTGCCACGCGTGCTTTCTTGTTGCGGATGCTGGCAAGCTCCTCGATTACCTCAAGTTCGGCTATGCTTTCTACATTGAAGCAGAATATGTTTTTGTCGAGACCAAGGTTGATTTCCCAATCAGCTTTGCCCACACCGGCATACACTATCTTGTCGGCAGGGAAGCCCGCTGAGAGGGATGCCTTGATTTCACCACCGCTTACACAATCGGCACCAAGACCGGATTGGGCGATGATGTTCAAAACCTTGGGATTGGCATTCGCTTTTATGGCATAATGTACGACAAAACCCTCATGCTTGCTGACTTCTGCCTTGATGGCGTTCAACGTCTGACGAAGCAGTTGGGTGTCGTAATAATAGAAAGGTGTGTCTATTTCTTGGAATTTGTCAATGGGGAATTTTCCTTTCATCTTTCTTTTGGAATTCTTTTCAAATTGCCCCTGTGGATTGTTGCCAATCCATAAGGGGCTATAATGAGAAATGTGGTGTCAAATGACACGTTTTGACTATTGGAAAAGTTTGGCGCTCAGATTTTGGAGGGCGCGCTTCTTGTCTTGTTCCTTTACAAGGAACGATATGTTGTAGTTGGAGCCTCCGTAGGATATCATTCTCACAGGAATGTCTTTCATTGCGTCTGTAGCCAAGGTCTCGAAACCAAGATTGCTCCAGTCGAGGTCACCAACAACGCAAATGATGCACATGTGGGTGTCAACGGTCACGGTGCCGTACTTCTTGAGCTCATTGACAATATGGGTAAGGTGTGCGTCGTTGTCGATGGTTACAGAAACACCTACTTCTGATGTGCAAATCATGTCGATAGGAGTCTGGTAGCTTTCGAAAATCTCAAACACCTTGCGGAGGAAACCTGTGGCAAGCAACATTCGCGAACTCTTTATCTTGATGGCTATGATGTTGTCTTTTGCAGCTACGGCTTTTATCTGTCCGCGCATGATGACATTGTCCACGATGGTGCCTTCTGCATCTGGTTGCATGGTGTTGAGCAGACGAACTGGAATACCAGCATATTTGGCAGGTTGGATACAAGTTGGATGCAATATTTTTGCACCAAAGTATGCAAGCTCTGCTGCTTCCTCAAAATTCAGCTGGTGTACGGCTTGGGTGTCTTCCACTACGCGTGGGTCGTTGTTGTGCATGCCGTCAATATCAGTCCAGATTTGGATTTCTTCTGCATCAATGGCTGCTCCAATGAGTGAAGCGGTATAGTCGCTGCCGCCTCGTTGGAGGTTGTCAACTTCTCCATAAGCGTTTCTGCAGATGAATCCTTGGGTGATATAGACTTGATGTCCTTCGTTTTCTGAAAGTATGGCATTCAGCTTGTCCTTGATATATTGTGGGTCGGGTTCGGCGTTCTTGTCGGTGCGCATGAAGTCGAGAGCCGATAGCAAGAGAGCGTCAACACCTGTTTCTGCCATATAATTTGCCATCATGTTGGTACTGATGATCTCACCTTGTGCAACAATGCTTTTTTCCTCGAAACTTGTGAACAGGTCTTTGGTGAATGAGCGGAGGTAGTCGAATTCCTCTTCAAGGAACTGACGGGTCTTCTCACGCCATTCTTCTGTGTTGTAAAGATCGTTCACATGTTGCATGTATTTCTTTTCAAGTTGGTTGATTACCTCATTGGCGCCGTCAGGGTTCTTCTTGTACAGGTAGTCGGAAATTTCCACCAAAGTGTTGGTTGTGCCCGACATTGCAGAAAGCACCACGAATGTTGGCTCGCCACTGCGAGTGATCAACGATGCTACATGCTTCATTCTATCTGTTGTGCCGACGGAGGTGCCGCCGAATTTCATGACTTTCATAATGGTTGGATAATTGTTTTGTTGGATTGTATGTGTAATTATCTGATTGGAATGAACTTTGTCAGTCCTTGCCGTCCTCTGTCAGGTCCATGTGCCGGTATTCGTTGGTGACATCGTTGAGAGAGCCGTCTTTACAACGGAGTACTGTTCCAGGAAACTCGTCGAGGAGGTGGATGTTGTGGGTGGACATCACCACAGCCGTGCCGTCTTTGCTGATTTTCTTTAGCAGACTCACTATGTGGCGTGCAGTGTCCATGTCCAGGTTGCCCGTGGGCTCATCGGCTATGATTATTCGAGGCTTGTTGAGAAGAGCACGTGCTATGGCTATATGTTGCTGTTCGCCACCAGAGAGCTCGTGTGGCATCTTGTCTATCTTGTCGGTCATGCCAACAGCCTCCAACACTTGGTTGATGCGTTCGTCGCGCTCTTTGCGCTTGTTCCATTTTGTGGCCTTTAGCACAAAATCAAGGTTCTTGCGTACAGAGCGGTCGTGCAGCAGTTGGAAGTCTTGGAAAATGATGCCCATTTCACGGCGTAGGGCTGGCACTTCTCTTCTGCGGATATGGTTCAGGTCTCGACCTAAAACTTCTGCTTTCTCGGGCTTGTCATGGTCAAGTTCGCAGTACATTGTCTTGAGAAGCGAACTCTTCCCTGAACCCACCTTGCCTATGATATAGACAAAATCTCCGCTATCTACTTGCAAATTGACATCTTTTAGCACTACATTCCTGTCTTGCACGATGTTTACTTTCTGGTAATCAATCAGCATGTCTGTTGTTTTTTCGTTCTAAATAATGATGGGGCTTTTGTTTAGTGCTTGTGCCATTTAGGGTCATGGCGTTGTTGCAATTCTTTGGCAAGTTCTTCTATTCTAAGGCCTTTGCTTGTCAGAAGCACTATTAGATGGTAGAGCATGTCGGAGCCTTCATAGACCAATCTCTCATTGCTGCCATTGGTGGCTTCAATGACGAGCTCCAAGGCTTCTTCGCCCACTTTCTGTGCCATGCGGTTGAGGCCATCTCGGAAAAGACTGGTGGTATAGCTTCCTTCTGGCATTTCCTCGTGACGCTTTTCAATGAAATCTTGAAGTTCTGTGAGGAATAGCAGTGGGTTGTGGTCGTTGGATTCTCCCCAACATGTGTCGGTGCCTGTATGGCATACCGGACCGGTGGGAATGGCTCTTACAAGCAGGGTGTCGTTGTCGCAGTCGGTCTTGATATCTACGAGTTTGAGATGGTTTCCGGATGTCTCTCCTTTTGTCCAAAGAGTTTGGCGACTTCTGCTGTAGAATGTCACCAGTCCAGTTGCCAGGGTCTTGTCGAGAGCTTCCTGGTTCATGTAGCCGAGCATCAGCACTTGACGGCTTTTTGCGTCTTGGATGATGGCAGGAACCAGTCCGCCTCCTTTTTCAAAATTGATGTTCATGTCCTTGTATATGTTCATCGGTTGTTGATTATAATCTCGTCTTGATGCCTTCGCCTTGGAGGTATTTCTTGAGCTCTGGGATAGGAATCTCACCAAAGTGGAATACGCTGGCGGCAAGGGCTGCATCTGCCTTGCCTTTGATGAAAGCGTCGCGGAAGTGTGTCATGTTGCCTGCTCCGCCACTGGCTATCACGGGGATTGGCAGCAAATCATGCAATGTGGCAAGTGCTTCCAATGCGAAACCTTGTTTCACTCCATCGTGGTTCATGCTGGTGAAGAGTATCTCGCCTGCGCCACGGTCGGCAACTTCTTTGGCCCATTCGAACAATCCACGGTCGGTGGCAAGTCGCCCTCCATTGACGTAGCATGTCCACTCCCCGTTTTCGTATTTGGCGTCGATGGCGCAAACGCACACTTGGGAACCGAAGTGACGTGTGATGTCGTCGATGAGTGATGGGTGGCGAAGGGCGGCACTGTTGACACTCACCTTGTCGGCTCCTGCATGAAGTAGTCGCTCTACATCTTTTAGCTCGTTGACTCCTCCACCTACAGTGAAGGGGATGTTGACCTCTGTGGCAACTCTTGTCACCATGTCGGTGAAGGTCTTGCGTCCCTCGTGGCTGGCTGTGATGTCGAGATACACCAACTCGTCGGCTCCGGCATCGCTATATGCCTTGCCCAATGCTACAGGGTCGCCAGCCTGACGAAGGTTGACGAAATTGGTGCCTTTCACCGTTGTGCCATCTTTAATGTCAAGGCAGGGTATGATTCTCTTGGCTAATCCCATGGGCTTTTCTTAAGTTTTGTAATGTCTATTTTCCCTTCGTAGAATGCTTTGCCGAAGACCACGGCAGGGATGCCGCGACGTTCAAGTTCGATGATGTCTTCATTGCATGACACACCACCACTTGCTATCAGATGGAGAGAAGGAAATTCCCGCATTACTTCTGAATATAGGTCCATTGCGGGGCCTTGCATCATCCCATCTCGTGATATTTCCGTGCATAGCACCTTGGTTACGCCAAGTGACAAATATCTCTTCAAGAAAGGTAGTAATGGCTCGCCGCTGTCTTCCTTCCATCCGTTGATGCTGACCATCCCTTTTCTTACATCAGCGCCAAGTATGATTTTCTCGGAGCCATAATGGGTTAGCCAACTGGCAAAGAGGGTGGGGGAGGTTACTGCCACAGAGCCTATAGTTACCATAGCTGCACCGCAACTGAACGCTTGTTCTATGTCGGTATCACTCTTTATGCCTCCTCCGAAATCTACAATGAGATTAGTTGAGGATGTGATGGCACGAAGGCTTTCTGTGTTGACAATGTGGCGCGACTTGGCACCATCAAGGTCAACCACATGCAACCGCTTGAATCCCATGGATTCGAACTGCTGTGCTACAGCAGCGGGACTGTCGGCGTAAACCTTTTTTTCTCCATAGTCACCTTGGGTCAGTCTGACACACTGACCTCCAATGATGTCGATGGCGGGAATGAGTTCAATCATCTTATTTCTTGTAGTTGCGGGCTATGTCTAAAAAGTTGCTCAATATGGTTTCTCCCACGCGTCCACTCTTTTCTGGGTGGAATTGCGTGGCGTAAAAATTATCTTTGTGTATGGCGGCACTGTAAGGGTGGATGTAATCGGTTGTTGCTATCGTATGTTTACTTAATGGCACGTGGTAGCTATGTACAAAATAAACGAAGTCGCCTTCCCTTATGCCAGAGAAAAGTGGTGTTTTCAGGTCGGTGATTTCGTTCCACCCCATTGCCGGAATCTTGTCGTCATGACATTTGGGTATGAATTTCCTTACGTCCATGTCGAATATTCCAAGGCAGTCGGTGTCGCCTTCTTCCGAGTGTCGGCACATTAATTGTTGTCCTATGCAGATGCCAAGCACAAGTTGGCGGAGTGACACTATGACTTCGTCAAGACGATGCTGACGCAGGTATGTCATGGCATTGTTCGCCTCACCCTGGCCGGGAAAGAGGACGCAGTCGGCTTGTGTCAATTGCTCTGGCACATCTGTTAGCTTCGGAGTCACTCCAAGTCTTCTTAATGAACTTTCCACCGAAAAGATGTTGCCGGCATTGTATTTCACTATGGCTACTTCCATGGCTGTTCTCTTCTATGAAGTCAACTGAATATTATCGTCTTGTTGTTATAGGTGAGAATCTTGCGTTCTATGTGTTTGGTTACCGCCCTCGAAAGAACGATCTTTTCCAAATCACGACCTTTGAGCACCAGACTTTCTGGAGTGTCTTTGTGGCTGATGCGAACCACATCTTGCTCTATGATCGGGCCCGCGTCGAGGTCTGAGGTGACGTAGTGGCTCGTCGCACCCACTATCTTTACTCCACGCTCCCACGCCTGATGATATGGCTTGGCTCCAATGAATGCAGGAAGGAAGGAGTGGTGGATGTTGATGATGTGATGGGGATATGCTGAAATCATCTTGTCGCTGATGATTTGCATGTATCGAGCCAGTACAATGAATGTCACTTTATGCTTCTTCAGCAGTTGCATCTCTGCATCTTCCACTTCAGACTTGTTCGAATGGTCTTTGGCGATGGACCACACATGAAATGGGATGTCAAATTGGTCGGCAATGTAGCGAAGGTCTTCATGGTTGCTCAAGATGCAGGGGATATCTACATTCCACTCGCCAGCCTTGTATCGAGCCAGTAGGTCGTAGAGGCAATGGCTCATCTTGCTCACGAAAATCGCCATGCGGGGACGAACATCATTGAAATAAAGATTGAACGTCATCTTGTAACGCTGTGCGTACAATATGTCGATGTATTCCTGTATCTTCTCGCGAGGGATGAGAAAATTGTCAAGTTCCCATTCTATACGCATGAAAAACACACTGTCTTGACGATCTACATATTGGTCAAGATATACAATGTTGCCTTTATTGTCGGTGATGAATTTTGTCACCTCTGATATAATGCCCTGTTGGTCTGGACAGTGGAGAAGCAGGATAGCTGTTGGTTTCATTTTTTTCTTTTGTTGATTGGTGCCTTCACCTTATCTTTTGTCATTGGAGTGCAAAGGTATTACTTTTTCAGCATTTTGCATCATTAATTAAGAAAATAAAAGTCAAAAAGACACTATTTTTTCTTTTTTGTTGTTCAATTGCGTGACTTGGGAATGTCGAAAAAACAAGTTGGCACTCAATATTGTGGTAGTGAAACAATCCTTGTGTTAGCATCATGCTTTTCTTGTTTGGATAAATTCCTTTGTCTTTTTTTCAAACAATATGCAAACTGGTGGAAAAAACTGCTTGCATTGCAGTGTAAACAATAAATATTCACTTGGTTTTTAGCTTGTTAAAGATTCCACAAAAATGTCATTTGATGAGTGTTTATTAATAATCTCATGGGAGTTAAATAATAATTTATGAAAAAAGATAAAAAATAATACTTATCAAATTGTAAGATTTACTTTCCTATTACAAAGAATATTGCTTAAATTCTTGTCTAAAATGTAAAATAATCAAGGAAACATTTGGAATTTTGAATTATTATATTTAGTTTTGCGATTGAAATAGTTAATCTTTTTTTATTATATTTGTTAATTTTAATTGGTGGATATGGCAAAATACAACATTACAGAAAAGAAGGAGAAGGAGGCTGCATACAGAAGTCTGGTCAGTCCGAAGCTCATGGATGAGTTGAAAGAGAAAATCTTGGACATTATTCTCATTCAGAAGAAATACAAAGACAAGGAGTACTCTGCCAAGAAATTGGCTGAAGATTTAGGGACAAACACAAGATATATTTCTGCCGTGGTAAATGTCAGGTTCCACATGAACTATACTTCGTTTGTCAACAAATACAGAATCGATGAGGCAATGACTTTGCTCGTTGACAAGCGTTTCCAAGACCTGAACATGGAGGACATCAGCTCTATGGTGGGATTTTCCAACAGGCAGTCTTTCTATGCTTCCTTCTACAAAATCAATGGCATGACGCCGAGAGACTACAGAATGCGTCATTTTGCACAGCATCCAATGCAGAAAGAAACAAAAGGCGAAAGTAGGAGAGGGCGCAAGGCTGTAGCCAAAAATGCAGATGCTAATGTATGACGATTTTCGCTTCTCTAACGAGCGATTTGCTGACATTCAAATCCTCAGATACAGACTCAATGGATTTGAGGATTTGACACCAAGACAGAGAGTGATGGCTTTTTACCTCGCAAAAGCCGCGCTTTGGGGAAGAGACATCACTTTCGACCAAATGGGCAAATACAACCTCCGTATCAGAAAATTGATGGAGGTTGTATTTGTTTGTTTGAATGGACACTGCAAAAATGAGGATTTCAATGCTTTGGAGTGTTACCTGAAACGTATCTGGTTCTCCAATGGCATTCATCACCATTATGGAGGGGAAAAATTCAATCCTGGCTTCTCTAAGGATTTCCTTCTTGAGGCGATACAGAACATTAGCCCCGAAAAATTGCCTCTTGAAAAGGGGGAAACTGTTGAACAAATGATAGAAAAACTTTTCCCCATCATCTTCGACCCAAACACTACGCCAAAGCGCACTAACAAAAATGATGGTGACGACTTGGTGCTGACATCTGCATGTAATTTCTATGATGGGGTGACACAAAAGGAGGTCGAGGAGTTCTACCAGGCAATGAAGGATGAACAAGATCCGGAACCGCCATCGTGGGGGCTTAACAGCACGTTGGTGAAAACTGGCGGGGTGTTGCATGAGGTGGTTTGGAAAACTGATGGATGTTATGGCACCGCATTGAAAAATGTAGTCTTTTGGCTTGAAAAAGCAGCTGATGTGGCTGAAAATGAATCCCAAAAGGAAGTTATACAAAGTCTTGTGAAGTATTACCGTTCTGGTGACTTGCGAGATTTCGACCATTATTCCATCCGTTGGCTTGGCTGTCATGAGGGAGATATCGATTTTATCAATGGCTTCATAGAAGTTTATGACGACCCTCTTGGCATAAAAGCTACATGGGAAGGACTTGTGGAATATAAAGACCATGAGGCAACCAAGCGCACACGAACAATAAGCGACAACGCTCAATGGTTTGAAGACAACTCGCCAGTGGATTCCCGATTCAAGAAAAAGGTGGTAAAAGGAGTTGTCGCTAACGTCATTTGTGCTGCCATGCTTGGAGGGGAAGAGTACCCCGCCTCAGCTATTGGCATCAACTTGCCTAACGCTGACTGGATTAGGGCGGAATACGGAAGCAAGAGCATCACCATTGGTAATCTCACGGAGGCGTATAACAAGGCTGCGCGTGGAAGCGGGTTCAGGGAGGAATTTGTAATAGATGAGGCAACTTTGTCTCTTCTTGAGAAATACGCTGACATTACAGACGATTTGCATACTGACCTGCATGAATGTCTTGGACATGGAAGTGGACAACTTCTCCCTGGAACTGACCCAGACGCCCTTAAAGCATACGGCAATACCATTGAGGAAACCCGTGCTGACTTGTTCGGGTTGTACTATATGGCTGATGCCAAGTTGGTGGAACTTGGCTTGTTGCCGGATATGGATGCATACAAGGCTCAATATTATGCCTATCTGATGAATGGACTGATGACACAACTAACACGCATCCAATTGGGAAATGATATAGAAGAAGCTCACATGAGAAATAGAGCCTTGATAGCAGGATGGGTATATGAACATGCTGACGGGGCTATTGAACTCGTCAAGAAGGAAGGGAAGACATTCTTGAAAGTGAATGACTACAAAAGATTACGTTCGCTTTTCGCTGAATTGTTGGCAGAAATACAAAGGATTAAAAGCGAGGGTGATTTTGAGGCAGCTCGATTGCTGGTGGAGCGGTATGCCGTGAAAGTGGATGCTGCCTTGCATTCCGAAATATTGGAAAGATACAAGAAACTTGATCTGGCTCCTTATAAGGGATTCCTGAATCCAAGAATGTCACCAATATATGATGCCAACGGACAGATAGTAGATGTCAAGGTGGATTATGATGAGACTTATGTAGAACAAATGATGAGGTATTCAAAGGAGTATTCGGTATTGTAAGATGATAACAGAAGAGACAATAAGACAAGTAAAGGAAATAAAACAGTCGTTCCGCCTGCTCATGAATGGAGAGGCATCTCGACAGATGAGGGAGAGTGGATTGGGCTATCACCTGAATTGGGGTGTGTCTCTCAACGACTTGAAGGCAATGGCAAGCCAATATCCAAAGGATGAACAATTGGCTATTGAATTGTGGAAAGAGAATATTCGTGAATGCAAAATCCTTGCAACCATGCTCATGCCTGTGGAAAAAATGACTCCTGAACTAACAGAGCTTTGGATGGAGCAGGCGGGAACACAAGAAATAGTTGAATTGTTGGCTTTCAATTTGTTGAAGAACCTCGACTTCGCCACGGTCTTGGCTTTTGAATGGATAGCATCTACAGACGACCTGCATCAAATAGGCGGATATCATGTGATATCAAGGCGTCTCACCGATGGAATGGTTCCGGATGACAGGGGCATTTGTGAGATAATCGATCAGGCTGTTTCCGCCATGTCAGACAAGAATTTGGCTGTGAGACACGCTGCATACAATTGCCTTAATCGTCTTGCTTTGTTAGGTGAGGATTATGCTTCCATAGTGGATTCCGCCTTGGAGAAATGTGGTTTGAGCCAAAAGCAATAATAGTTTCTAATTGATTAATAAACCCTTCTTTGCAGAGTTATCATGGGATAAATGAATGATAAAAATGGATAATTGTCATTTTTAAGAAAAAAACATGCGTAAAATTTGGCTGCTTGAAAAAAAACAGCTAATTTTGCACCCGCTTTTGACCACTAATGGCTTCAAATGGCTTCAATCCCAAGGAGAGATGGCAGAGTGGTCTATTGCATCGGTCTTGAAAACCGACGTACCGAGAGGTACCGGGGGTTCGAATCCCTCTCTCTCCGCAATATCACCTGATTATCAGTGATTTACGAGATTTACACCCAATTTTACACCCAAAAATGTAAGATTGGGTGTTTTCTTTTTAATAGGCCAGAAGGTAGCATAAATCCGCTGACCTGTCATTAGCCACCACAGGGACGCAAGAATGGCTGAGGTGCGAAAGAGGAATACAAAAAGTGAAACA
>ONAG01000093.1 GCA_900315745.1 uncultured Prevotellaceae bacterium | reverse complement strand
GTTTCTTGGAAATGTTGCCCCCAAATCGGTTGTATAGCTTCCAAGCGAAAATCAGACCGTCGAATACAGTGGCCCTGGTAGTCATTATATTGGCAAAACGATGGGAAGGCATGTTGCTCTTCTCCGGGTGGAACAAAGAGTTCCATTGTGTCTTCATTGATTGGTTGTCGTGCTTCAGTTCCTTTCGCAATGCAATCTTGCGTGTACGTATGTCGTCGAGCGACTTGTATGGTAACAAAGGTTGGTTTGCCATCGTGTATTCTATGAGTTCAAAAGGAGGTCGGCTAAAAATCTTACCAAGGGCTTCTCTATCCACTGGTGTCGCTTGAGGACAAAAAGAATGAGAAGAAGCAAGTAGATACCAGCGACAAGAGCAAAGGCACCTGGTGTTCCAAGATAGCTGGAAAGGCAGTATGCCAAGGCAAACGACAAGTAAATGAGCATCATCATCACGAGAAGAAGTACAATGAGGGATACCGTGGCCAATGTGACCAACTTCACCACTTTCTCGATGACATCGAGCTTCACATATTCAGATTGTACCCCTACATAGTGCTTCGCAGACTCTATAAGCTGGGCTATCGTCTCTATGTTCTTGTCGCTGGAAATCATTCGGTAGATGGCTTAATCCAAGACTTCCTCTGTAGCATCCTTGATGTCATCTACCAAGTCTTCCATATCCTTGCGAGACACCTTCAAGTTGTGCTTCTTGCAGAAGTCCGACACTGTATCGGAAATACGGTTGCGTGTTTCAGTTCCCTTTTCTGGTGCCATGAGCAGACCCAGCGCAGCACCGGCAATGGCTCCGCCGATGAATGCACCAATGTAACTTAGTTGTTTCATGTTTGTAATGTTTGTTAATATTGTTAGTTGTCCGTTTCAAAAAGACTATAGTGAGCAAACAAATGGTGCTTGCCGCTATTTCAGATAGCAAATATAGTAATTCTTTCAACATGAAACAAATTTTTCAAGCCTTTTTTGCAAAAAGTCGCACTTTTTGTTCATTTAACAAACTTTATAGACATGTTCTCTCTTTATTTTGACTATTTTGTGTAACTTCGCAGATGAAATAGAATTATGTGTATTTTCATTTATCATTAATCAATAATTAGCAACATGAAGAAAGAACTCGTTATCTGCGCAGGACTATGCGTAGTCCTCGCTTTGGGCAGTTGCAAATCCAAGGAAAGTGCTTATCGCCAGGCATACGACAAGGCTAAGGCACAAGAATCTAATGTCATAGCAGAAAACAATGACTATGACGACACTCCAGTGGTGACACCTTTCGTTGACACTCCTGTAACAGACACGCCAAGTACGGAAAACAATGACGTTCCAGTGCGCACTGAGGACCTCACCGTGGTCAGCGGCTCTGGCCTCAAGGCTTACAGCGTGGTGGTAGGCTCGTTCTCCGTGAAGTCGAATGCGCTGGGACTTATTTCAAGACTACAGTCACAAGGATATGACGCTCAATTGGCATTCAATTCTGCAAGAAACATGTACCGTGTAGTTGCCACCACACATGGTGACAAGTCTTCCGCCGTACAAAGCAGAAACAGGCTGAGAAATACATTCCCCGACGCTTGGCTGCTCTATTACGGCAAATAATTGAAGAGTGGCTCGCATTCTTTCTATAGATTACGGGAAAAAAAGAACAGGACTGGCAGTCACCGACCCTCTCCAAATAATTGCGGGTGGGTTGGCGACTGTTTCTACATGCCAGCTATTCGACTTCCTAAAGGATTACCTGACGAAGGAGGACGTGGAAATGGTGGTGGTAGGAGAACCTTGGCAGACTAATGGACTGCCAAGTGAAAACCTGGCAAGAGTGAAAGCTTTCGTGCAAAAGTTCAACAAGCTTTACCCTAATATTCCCGTGACTTTCTTCGACGAGAGATTCACATCGGTGCTGGCTCATCAAGCCATGATTGATGGGGGCTTGAGAAAAAAGGCAAGACAAAACAAGGCTTTGGTGGATGAAATCAGCGCCACCATCATCTTGCAGGGATTCTTGGAGTCAAGAATCCATAACAAATGAACTATAAAGCTAATGATACAACTATGATCCTACCTATTTATATTTATGGACAAGGCGTGCTCAGAAAGGTGGCGCAGGATATTCCTGCTGACTTCCCCGACTTGCCTAAATTCATCGACGACATGTACGAGACTCTCGATGCATCTGAGGGCATAGGACTGGCTGCTCCACAAGTGGGAAAAGATATCCGTGTGGTGGTAATCGACCTCGACGTGCTTGCTGAGGACATGCCTGAATACAAGGGTTTTAGAAAGGCTTTCATCAATCCGCATATCGTGGAATATGACGACACGGAAACTGATTCCATGGAGGAAGGATGCCTAAGCCTCCCAGGAATTCATGAAAAAGTGACACGACCCACCCGCATAAAGGTGAAATATGAAGATGTTGAGCGAAACCCGCACGAGGAATGGGTGGATGGATACTTAGCAAGGGTGATGCAGCATGAATTCGACCATCTTGAGGGAAAGGTTTTCGTGGACAGAATCTCTCCTTTCAGGAAAACAATGATAAAAAACAAACTCAAGTCGCTTTTGCAAGGCAGATACAAGTGTGGATACCGCACCAAGGCTGCTGTGAAATAATCAGGACAACACACCTCTTCACCCTCCGAGATATGTTGCGGCGTGTGTTCATAATATGGTTCGCTCTTCTACCACTCACGGTGTTTGCGCAGTTTAATGTTGACAGACTCATCATGAGTGGCAGAAGTGCTTTGTATTATGAGGACTATGTGCTCGCCATACAGCATTTCAACAGGGCTATCATGTCGAAACCTTATCTTTATGAACCATGGTATTACCGTGGGGTGGCGAAGTATTATCTCGATGACTTCGCAGGGGCGGAGGCTGACTGCACGGAGGCAATAAAACTCAACCCTTACATCACGGGGATGTATGAACTTCGAGGATTGTGCCGCATCAGGGGAAGAAAATTCCAAGAGGCGATAGAAGACTATGACCGCGCACTAAAAGACGAACCTTCTTCTCAGAATTTCTGGTTCAACAGGATGCTCTGCCGTGTGGAACTGAAAGAGTATGACAGGGCGCAGCTCGACCTCGACACCATCATCCAGAAATGGAGCTCTTATACAAGGGCTTACTCCATCAAGGCAGGAATTTACTTGATAGAAAAAGACACTGTGCAAGCTGCAAAATGGCTTGACCAGGTGCTCGAACGCGATCCCTATGACTGGAAGGCATGGCTCACAAGGGCAAATATCAGCATGTCGAGACGACAATGGAAGGCGGCTGACGAGCAGTTGGGTAAGGTGATTCACCTGAAGCCACAGATGGTGGGTTGTTACCTCAACAGGGCGCTCGTAAGACTGAATGTCAACAATCTCAGGGGGGCAATGAGCGATTACGACACTGCCATAGAACTCGATCCGGAAAACTTCATGGCTCACTACAACCGTGGCATTCTGAGAGTGCAGGTGGGGGATGACAACAGGGCAATAGAAGATTTCGACTATGTGCTGAAAATGGAGCCCAACAACCTCATGGCGATTTACAACAGGGCTGAGTTGCTGTATAAGACAGGTAATCTCAGGGCTGCCATCAGAGACTATACAAGGGTGATTGAGCAATATCCTAATTTCTGGGCTGGACTGCAGCGACGTGCCGACTGCTATAGAAGACTTGGAATGACCAACCAGGCTGAACTCGACGAGTTCAAGATTTTCAAAGCCCAGATGGACAAGCATATAGGAATACAGCCAAGATGGTCGAAAAGCCAGGTGGTGCAGACAAGGAAAAAGAGCGAGATTGACTTCGACAAATACAACCAGTTCGTGGTTGAGGATGAGGAAGAGGCTCCTGTGGTGGCGGAAAATGAGTATGAGAGCGTGTATCGTGGCAAGGTGCAAAACAGAAAGGTGGAGACAGACAACATGCCCATGTATCATCTCTCTTACATCAGATACAACAACGTGCTGAAGGCTTATCAGGCTTTCGATGCCGATGTGGAGGCTTTCAACCAGAAACAAAAACCTTTGCATACCGTCTTTGTGAATTGCAATCCTAACTCTCTGGATGAAAGGATGTCCAAGGAGATGTTCGAACTTGCGGATGCACTGACAAAGGCTATCTTGGACTCCAAGGATTTGCAAATCTCAAAATGGCTTCTGTTGCAGCGTGCAATAGCCAATACTGTTGTACAGAATTATGGTGAGGCAATCGACGACCTCAACACTTGTCTTGACATCGACCCGAACATGACCTTGGCATTGTGGCAGCGAGGTGTGTGCTCTGCCATGATGAACGAGTTTAATGCCTCGCAGGGCACTGATTCCAAAATCAAGGCGGCGAGTGCAAGGTATGACCTCGACAAGGCTATCTCGCTATCACCTGAAAATGCTTATATTTATTTTGACAGGGGCAACCTTTACATGGCTGAGAATGAATTTGACAAGGCAATCGAAGACTACACCAAAGCAATAGAATGTAATGGCAATTTGGCAGAAGCCTATTACAACAGAGGACTGGCACGCATCAAGGCGGATCATGTGGATGAGGGTATCTCCGACCTCAGCAAGGCTGGCGAACTCGGACTTTACAGTGCTTATGCCATGATAAAGAAGCATTCCAACCATTGATAAATCCCTCAAAAATGCCATCAAACATCATCTGCTTGATGGCATTTTGGGGGATTTATTGATCTTAAAGACCTTATAAAAATTATCTCCAAGAGGTATTACTCGTCACCAAATTCTGTTGGCGCTTCATCGTCAGAAGCTTCGGCATTTGATTCCGGTAATCCGTTTTGTTGTGACAGGGCTGCCATGATCTGTGCCTCAATCTTGTCGCAAAGTTCGGGATTGTCTTGCAGCAAAGCCTTTGTGGCATCGCGCCCCTGGGCAAGTTTCGAACCTTCGTATGAGAACCACGAACCGCTCTTGCGGATGATGCCGTTGTCCACGCCAAGGTCCACAAGTTCACCATATTTGGAAATGCCCTCGCCAAAGAGAATCTCAAATTCTGCTTTGCGGAAAGGAGGAGATACCTTGTTCTTCACCACCTTCACACGTACATGGTTGCCAATGGCTTGGTCGCCGTCTTTCAATGTGGTGACGCGACGGATGTCAAGGCGCACGCTGGCATAGAACTTCAGGGCATTGCCACCAGTGGTGGTCTCGGGATTGCCGAACATCACGCCGATTTTCTCGCGAAGCTGGTTGATGAAGATGCAGCATGTGTTGGTCTTGGATATCGTCGCCGTTACCTTGCGGAGAGCCTGGCTCATCAGACGTGCATGCAGGCCCACCTTGTTGTCGCCCATGTCGCCCTCTATCTCCGACTTGGGTGTGAGGGCTGCCACAGAGTCGATAACTATGACATCGATGGCGGAGGAACGTATAAGCTGGTCGGCAATCTCAAGGGCTTGCTCGCCATTGTCGGGCTGGGAGATGAGCAGATTGTCCACATCAACGCCCAAGTGGGCGGCATAAAAACGGTCGAAGGCATGCTCTGCATCGATGAAGGCTGCTATGCCGCCTTGTTTTTGTGCCTCGGCTATTACATGAATGGCAAGGGTGGTCTTGCCGGAGGACTCCGGACCGAAAATCTCGATTATGCGTCCGCGGGGGAGGCCTCCCACTCCCAAGGCTGCATTAAGTCCGATGCTGCCAGTTGGAATGACATCCACATGCTCCACCTGCTGGTCGCCCATCTTCATGATTGAACCTTTGCCGAAGTCTTTCTCTATCTTTGCCATGGCGGCTTGCAGGGCCTTCAGCTTGCCCTCTTGTGTGCCGTCTGTCTTGTTGATTATTTCTTTCTTTGCCATTCTTATGGGTGTATTCTATAGTGTTTTTACTGCAATCTGAATTGATGTAAATGGATTTCTTTCAGGTCGTTGGATGGTGATAAGTTTGGGGATTACAATTCCAAGTCGCCGTCGAACACCTCATGCCATGGCAGACCTTTCTCGTTGAGCAATGCCATGAATGGGTCGGGGTCGAATTCTTCCACATTCCATACGCCTGGCTTGCACCAGATGCCTTTCACCAAGAGCATGGCGCCTATCATTGCCGGTACGCCGGTGGTGTAGCTCACGCCCTGCATGCCTGTCTCTTCGTATGCGGCGCGGTGGGAGCAGTTGTTATATACATAATATGTGCGCTCCTTGCCGTCCTTGATGCCACGGATGCGGCAGCCAATGCTTGTCTCGCCCTCGTAATTCTCGCCAAGGTCCTGGGGGTTGGGGAGCACGGCTTTCAGGAATTGCAACGGCACGATTTTCACTTTCACCGTCTTGTCGGGGTCGTCTGCCAATGGGGCTTCATAGACGATTTCATCGATGCGGCTCATGCCGATGTTCTGTATCACGTCGAGGTGCTTGATGTACTGTTCGCCGAAAGTCATCCAGAACCGTGCCTGGCGGATGGTGGGGTAGTTCTTCACCAGACTCTCCAACTCCTCATGGTGAAGCAGGTAGCTCTCGCGTGGACCAATGTTGGGGTAGGTGAGAGGTTTGTGAATCTCCAATGGCTCTGTCTCTATCCATTTGCCGTCTTTGTAGTACAAGCCTTTTTGGGTTATCTCGCGTATGTTGATTTCAGGGTTGAAATTGGTTGCGAATGCCTTGTGATGGTCTCCTGCATTGCAGTCCACGATGTCGAGATAGTGCATCTCGTCGAAATGGTGCTTGGCTGCATATGCGGTATAAATGCCGCTCACGCCTGGGTCAAAGCCGCAGCCGAGGATGGCGCAAAGGCCGGCTTGCTCGAAACGCTCCTTATATGCCCATTGCCATGAGTACTCGAAATGTGCCACATCCTTGGGCTCGTAATTGGCTGTGTCGAGATAGTGGCATCCGCAGGCGAGGCAAGCCTCCATGATGGTCAGGTCTTGGTAGGGGAGTGCAAGGTTTATGACCAGCTCAGGCTTGTAGTCGCCAAGCAATGATTTCAGTTGCTCCACGTCGTCAGCATCCACTTGGGCTGTCTTGATGTCAAGGTCATAGCCTGCTTTGTGTATGGCTGAAACGATGTTGTCGCATTTGCGCTTGGTGCGACTGGCTATCATGAACTCGGTGAACACGTCTGCGTTTTGCGCAATCTTGAATGCAGCCACGGTGGCAACGCCACCGGCGCCTATCATTAATACTCTGCTCATTGATTTTTGTTTTTTATGGTTGTTCTTGTTCTTTATAATCTACGCTTTGGGCTTGTTTTATGCCTATCCCAATTCCTCACCCTTGATGCCGAGTGCGCTCATCAGTGAATAGCCAAGGATTTCCTGTCGGAAATTTCCGCCGACTATGGGGTGCATGGCAAGTATTGTGACTTGCTTGTCACTGTCAGCATGTCGGAGCGTTTGTCTTATCTCGTCGATGTATTCCTCATCTGGAACCATGACGATGCGCTTCACTTCCTTGGTTGCCAGACTGAGTCGCAGCATGTCTGTCATGAGATTTCCACGGTTTGCCATGCTTTCCTCCCTGAAGGCATTGATGACAAATTCTCCGAGGTTGTCCTTGAAGGCTTGTCCGTCCAACTCTTTCCCAAAGTGCCCCGGGGTGAAGTAGTCCATCTGAACCTTGCCTTTGCTGTGTATCAGAGCCACTTGTGTCTGTTCCTTGCCTTCTCGGATGCCACCGTCAAGAGCGAGACAGTCTATCCATCGCGCCATGTCGGCATTGGGAATGCGTCGGGCAAGCATGCGCTCGAAATTCACAATAAGGTCGAATGTTACATGGTCTGCAAAGTCGGCATCCACTAAGATGAGGTTGTCGCAAGTAACTTCAGGGTGTATGTTGTCATGGTTCATAGGTACAAAGTTAAGTATTTTTTTGCAAAGCACAAAAATATACTTGTTTTTCGCCTATGTTTTTTTCTTCACGGAACTGTAGCCATAGCGTTTGGCTTGGATGTGTTCTTTGCCAAGCAGGACATGCTCCTTGGATGCCTTTGCCATGGCATTGCTCATGGTAGGCAAACAAGGAGCATGTTTGGGAAAAGTCACAGGTGTGACCTACATGTTGTTTTCAGAAGCGGAAGTCAAGTTCCACATCTACGAAGTTGTAGCTGTGCTTGTCGGGGTTGGGGATGGAGCGGTCGTTCACTCGTGCATATTCGGCTGTTATTTCCATGTTCTTGGAGATGAAATAGTTGGCGCCCACCTCGTACATTGTCTTTGATGTACCCCAGTCTTTCTGTGGGCGGTAGCACTGGTAGCGCGCCTTGGCGTGAAGCTTCGACTTGATGACAGGTACTATGCCAAAGACATACCAACCGTCTGCCTTGTCGCCTTTCTTGTAGTCGATGACATCGCTGCCAATTCCTGTTGCAGCCAAACCTTGGCTGTGGAGGTACTCGGCACGGAAGGTCATCTCATCCTTGTCGTACTCGGCAGAGATACAGTAGCGGTTGAGTGGCAAGCTTACTTTCTTTCCCACGCTGTCTATCATTTGTCCGTGGCTTCCTGTCCATCCGAAGGCACCGATGCGCACTCCCTTTATAGGCGACACCCAGATACCTCCAATGATGTCCTTGCGCTGGTCCTTGTCCTTCCTGTTGATACCCTCGCCATTATAGACGCCAACCTGATAGTGCAGGTAGCGATGGCCGTCGGTGGCAGGGAAGAGATCGCCTTGGAGCTGGATGCCTATGTCACGACCGCCTGACGACTTCTCACCGGCACGGTCGCCGAATCCAGAGAGTCTGTTGATGACATCTGCGTAAGCATACCATCCTTGCGTGATGGGGTGGGTGGGGTTTTCAAATGTGAAAGCACGCTTGAATTGACCTATTCTCACGCGGGCTTCCTTGTATTTCACCCATTCTGTGTAGAGGTCAACCAATTGCACGGTGGGCTCTCCTGGACCTTTGGCATTGGTGCCTTGTATCTGGGCGCGCCAGTCGAAGTCGCCAATCTTGCCATCGAGTATCATACGAAGCAGACGGAGGTTGAACTCATTGTGTTCGCTATCCTCTTTGTCCTCCATTTGGTATTGCAACATGCCGTAGCCGCTGAACTTGAAGGTGTCATACCATTTGGGCGTCTTCTCTTGAGCTTGGATGCCGAGCACCATGAATGCCAGCATGCCGATGAGGAAAATTCTCTTTTTCATAGCTTTTGGGTTTGAGGTTGTGAAAAGGATTATGTTTTTTATGGAATGTTATTTTTTCCGGGCATCAAGCCTGACAACATTTTCCACATGTGGGGTATGTGGGAACATGTCCACTGGCTGTACTGCAACTACTTGGTAGTCTTGGTCGAGTTCTGCAAGGTCGCGTGCTTGTGTGGCGGGATTGCAGCTCACGTATATGATGCGTTCGGGGTGTGCTCGGAGAATGGTCTTGGTCACGTCGGGGTGCATGCCGGCGCGTGGTGGGTCGGTGATGAGCACGTCGGGACGGCCATGCCTGGCGATGAAATCGTCGGTAAGAATGTCTTTCATGTCGCCGGCGAAGAAGAGTGTGTTGCTGATGTTGTTGATGGCGGAGTTCACTTTGGCATCTTCTATGGCTTCGGGAACGTATTCTATTCCCACCACCTGACGGGCTTGGCGGGCAACGAAATTGGCTATCGTGCCAGTGCCTGTATAGAGGTCGTAAACAAGTTCGTTGCCGCTTAGGGCGGCAAGCTCTCGTGCCACGGAATATAGCTCGTGGGCTTGGTCGGTATTGGTCTGGTAGAAGCTCTTGGGACCTACTTTGAAACGCAGGTCTTCCATTGTCTCAAAGATATGGTCGCTGCCTTTGTATGTCACCACTTCCAAGTCGCCGAAGGTGTCGTTGCATTTCTGGTTGTCAACGTAGAGAAGTGAGGTGATTTCTGGGAAACGCTCTGACAGGTGCTCAAGCAACGCTTCTGCTTGTTGCTTGTCTTTCTCGCTCTCGAAGTGGAATTGCACCAATACCATCCACTCTCCTGTGTTCGAGTTGCGTATCATGATGTCGCGGAGGAGTCCTGTTTGCTGGCGGATGTCAAAATAGGTCATTCCTGTGCTGTCGGCATAGTCGCGCACGGCATTGCGTATTTCGTTGTGAAGATTGTCCATCAACATGCACTGCTCTATGGGAAGCACCTTGTCGAAAGCACCTGTTATGTGTAGTCCGATGGCGTTCATGTTGTCGTAAGTGACTCCGCTTGCTATCTCTTCGGCGGTGAGCCAACGCTTGTTGCAGCATTCAAACTCCATCTTGTTGCGATATTCACTGGTCTTTGCCGAACCGAGGATGGGGCGCATTTCGGGCAGTTCTATCTTGCCTATTCGCGTCAGCTGGTCATATACCTGTTGTTGCTTCATCTTGAGTTGCTCGTCATAGGGCAGGATTTGCCATTTGCAACCTCCGCAAACCCCGAAATGACGGCACATGGGCGCCTGTCGCAGTGGACTTTCCTTCACGATGCGCAGGGCGACTGCTTCACTGTAGCTCTTGCGCTTCTTGCGTACTTGCAGATCAACAACGTCGCCTGGTACTACAAAAGGCACGAAAATCACCTTCTCTTCAACTCTTGCTATGCACTTGCCCTCGGCAGCGCAATCAGTGATGACTACGTTTTCGTATATTGGTAATGGTTTCTTCTTTGCCATTCTATTGTCTTTTGTTTGGAAAACTCTTTGTGTCTTTCAGTTGTGGCGGCATGGAGGATGTGCCACATCAAACATTTCGCAAATATAAAGAAAAAAAAGGCATTTCACAAGATAAATGCCTTTTTTTTGATGATTAGCACGTTTTTCTGCTTTTAGGAATGCAATGATAATGGCTTTCCTAATCCTTTTGGTGCTCCTGCATGTATTCTCTTGGAGACATGCCGTAGAATTTCTTGAACATTGTTGAGAAGGATGCCGCATTGCCGAATCCACAAGCGTACATCACCTCTGTGACGTTCATGTCGCCATGCGACAAAAGGTTGGCGGCTTGCTTCAGACGTATGTTTCTTATGAAGTCATGGGGTGTCTGACCGGTGAGTTCCTTCATCTTGCGATGCAGGTGCACACGGCTGATGCCCACCTCCTGAGCTATGCTGTCCACACTGAGGTTGCTGTTGGTCAGGTTGCTGTTGATGGCTTTCATGATGCGCTCCAGAAGCTTGTCGTCGGGCGATTGCATTTCTATCTTGTCCACCTTCTGCTCCAGTTGGTCGGTGCGTTCATACTTCAGGCGCAATTGGCGGCGTGAGGTGATGAGGTTGAGCACGGTGCGTTTCAGAATGTCCATGTTGAATGGTTTCACGATATATGCATCCGCTCCGGTTTCCAGACCTTGGAGCTTGTCCTCGTCCCTGTTCTTTGCCGTGAGCAGTATGATGGGGATATGGCTTGTTTGTGGGTTGGTCTTGAGTGTGGTGCATAGAGTGTTGCCATCCATTTCCGGCATCATGATATCGCTTATCACCAGGTCGGGAATGGATTTGAGCGCCTCGCTCAGAGCTTCACGGCCATTGGTGCAGGGGAAGATGTCATAGTCCTTGCTCAGTTCCTCCACTATGTAATTGCGTATCTCGTCATCGTCTTCCGCTATGATGACCAACGGCTTCTTGCTTGGATGTTCAGTGGTGCCGACAACTTCTTCTACAAAGGTGTCTTCCTCATTTTCAGTAAGGTTTTCCAACACATTTTCTTCCACTTCGGAAGGCATTATCTCTTCTGGTTTCAGATGGGCGGAACCCAATGGGAGATTGATGATGAACTCACAGCCTTTCTTGCGGTTTTGGGCTTTTATGGTGCCATGGTGCAACTCCACGAGCGAACGGGTAAGGTCGAGGCCGATGCCTGTGCCTACGTTGCGGTCGTTGGCTACCGACGGACTTTGGTAGAACCTTTCAAATATGCGTTCTAACTTGTCTTCGGGTATTCCTTCCCCGGTGTCGCCTATGGTGATGATGCAGTCGTTGTCGTCATGCTTTAGCGTTATGTCTATCTCTCCACCTGGATGCGTGAATTTGAAGGCGTTCGACAGGAGGTTCACTATCACTTTGTCAAAGTGTTTTCTGTCAATCCATACAGGTAAATGCTCGTCGTCGTGGTGGAAGTTGAATTGTATGTTTTTTGAACGTGCCTGGTGCTCGAACAAGGAATGGAGGTCTGATACGAAATTCACCATGTCTGTCTCTTGCATGTGCATCTGCATCATTCCCTTGTCTATCTTCCTCAAGTCCATTATCTGGTTGATGAGGTTGAGTATGCGCTCTGAGTTGCGTCGCATGGTGTCATAGATGCCTTGCCGCTGAGGGTCTTTGTCTGTCTTCATCAACGAGAGCAATGGGGTGAGGATGAGCGTGAGAGGGGTGCGTATCTCATGACTGATGTTCATGAAGAATCGCAACTTGGCTTCGCCCATTTGTTCGGCATGGATGTGTTCTTGCAGGCGCAGGTTGTCTTGTTCCCTTTGCTTGCGGAACTTCAGGTATTCCCAAATCGCAAATGCCAATGCCAAGATGTAAAGGCAATATGCCCACCAAGACTGATACCAGGGGGAATGGATGATGACAGTGAACTCGCGCTCGGCTGTTTGCTCTTCGTTGCGCTCGGCCTTCACCTTGAACTTGTATTTTCCGGGTGACAGGTGCGAGAATGTGATCTCATTTTGTCCCGGCTGCATCCTCACTTCCTTTTCCCCATTGATGGAATAGAGATATACAGTGTGCTCAGGATTGTCGTAGGTGAGCGTGGTGAGCTGTATGCCGAATGAGTTGTCGTGATGGCTTAGGTGGAACTCGTCGCTTGCCATCACCGTGGTGTCGGTTATGTGCATGCCACCGGAATAAGTCTTGCTCGTGATGGGTTTCCCATTGAGAATGAAAGCACTCAGTTTCACTGTTGCCTTCCATGGGTTTTCTTTCATGTTTTCTGGTGAGAACCATGTGATGCCGCCCACACCACCAAAAAGCATCATGCCGTCGCTGGTGACACATGAGGCTCCATCAGAGAATTCGTTTGACTGCAATCCATTGTCAACGAAATAATTCTGTGAGCGCTTTGTCTTGGGGTCGTAACAGCATAGACCGTGCTCTGTGGAAATCCACAAGCGGCCTTGGCGGTCTTGCTCTATGCTGCAGATGGCATTGTCCACCATGCCTTCCTCTGTGGTTAGCAGGTCCATTTTCTTGGTCTTCAAGTCGTATTTGTAAAGACCGCTGTTGGTGCCTATCCACAGTTGGCCGCCATATTCCTTAACCACTCGCATTGGCTGACCATAGTGCAGGCAGTTCTCACCGAATGTGCTCACCCAACTGTCATGTGGTATGTCAAGGCAGCAGGCGCCCATGGTAGTTCCCACATAAAGGCGTTTCTTGTCGGGTGATAGGGTGATCTTGGGTATGTAGTTGTTGATGATGCTGTTTACATTGCGTTTGCTGTCGGCATTGTTGTTCATCGTGTAGGTTTTCAAACTGCCATCGCTGGTGTTCAGGCGCAGCAGACCGTTGCCCATTGTGCCTATCCACAATGTGTTGTTGCCATCAAAAGCCATGGTGAACACGCTTACACGGTCGCCTTGTGGCAGTGCTTGCTTGTGATAATTGCCTGACTGGTCTATGTAACCCAAGCCTTCTTGGTAGCTGCCAATCCAGATGCGCCCAAGGTTGTCTTCGGTAAGCGACAGCACGGTGCTGGGAAAGTTCTCCTTGTAATGGCGCAACATCTGCACGTCCTTGCTGACTTTGTAAAGACCGTCTTTGTCTGTGCCAGCCCACAAGATTCCTTTTGAGTCTATTATGGTGCTTGTCACGCAGGCTTGCCCGATGATGTTGTGGGAACCAAGCTTGTAGCCCATGTAATTGAACTTGTTGGATGCGGCAGGGCGCATGTATATGCCTTTTTGCAACATGCCCATCCAGATGTTGCCCACACGGTCTTC
>ONAG01000092.1 GCA_900315745.1 uncultured Prevotellaceae bacterium | reverse complement strand
CTGCTGTTATTGACGGGAATCCAAAGTTCCATAAGCTATATCAAATGTATAAATTAGTCGCAGGATGAATGAATATTCACTTGCGAAACTTTAGTCATTAATATTATAAAGCAGTATTTTGGTGTATTGCCCAAATTAATGAGTCTTGATAATTCAATATAATTGTAAGTCTTTATCTTAACTATGGAAAGATTAAATAAATACACCAATAGCAAGCGAACACAAGAACGCGAGTTCAGCCTGTATTGGCTAACAGCATTTGGCATACAATCTGTTGTAGATCTAAAGCCAAGCGAAGTTTTGCTGCCTTTAGTAGAGCAGCATGTCAGAGGTGAGAAGAGTTTGGATAAGATAAAGCAAGAACTTTACGACTACTATCATGAATTGCACATCAAGCATAATAGTCACCACATACATAGGGATGAAGAAGCCGACAAAGTGTCGATACGCATTCTGGACTATTTCCTAAATGGTCATTTCGATTTGACTATAGAAGCCTTTTGCGATGCCCATTACCATTTGTTCCATGGTATTTATCACAATTCAGGCAACCTTCGCAGCAATCCTGCAAGCAAGAAAGAGTGGGTTCTTGGAAACACCACCGTGCTATACCCCAAGCCAGAATCCATAAAGCCACGCTTGGACTACGTTCTTGCTTTAGAGCGAAGCATCGACTACAGCAAGATGTCATCCGCACACAAACTAAGACATCTTAGCCATTTCATCTCTGATATGTTTATGGTTTATGCATTTCCCTTTGCCAACAGCAGAGCAGTGTTCGTCTATACCTTGAAATATTTGTTCACTATGGGTTATCATTTGCAAAACGACACATTTGCAAAAGAGGCGTGGTATTTCCGCAATGCCATCTTGCGAGCCAGTTATGCAAACATGCACCAAGGCATCTTCCCTACAACCCAATATATGGTGATGTTTTTGGGCAACCTGTTGCTAAATGAGGAAAACGAGCTTCGCAACCATAGGATGGTGACAAGGGGAGAATAATTTATTATCCCAAATAGTTAAAATATCAAAATTTGCAACTTTAACAACTACAGATAATTAGCACAAATCCAACAATTGTTTCTAAAAAAAACACAACATTTGTTTTGGGCGTTATAAAAAAAATATCTATCTTTGTAGCGTTTTAAGTAATTATATTATTAACCATTTAACTTATTGCAATTATGAAAAAGTATTTCGTACCTGCAACAAAGGTTGTAGCTGTGAATGTGAACAGCGCTATCTGCGAGCCCCCAACAATTTCTGACAAGGGTTCCAAGACTCCAGAGGCTCCTCTGTTCTAATCATTCGAACAAAAAACAAGCCAGGCTCTTCAGTCTGGCTTTTTTGTATCTCAAAGAAACGATTCACTTCAAATATTCCAAGAATTGTTTGCGGATGCCACGATGTGCTCCAGCCTGATTGAAAATCAACTGTCCCCAGTTTCCTTCCACCAACACCCATCCTTTCTCAGTATGTGCAAAATCGAAAGCCAAATAACGATGATGTCTTGGCAATGAACGATGAAGTTCCTCAGTCATCTTACACAATTCTTCCCATTGAGGAACCTGCCATCCTTTCACATGTACTTTGGAATCAGGATGGACAACATAACGATTTCCATGTTCATCAAAGCCGTCGGAGCACAAGCGTCCCGTCTTCTCATCCACACCGGCAACCATGCCACCACTCAAGGCATTATCTACAATACTACCTACTCTCCCTGCTCTAAAGAAAGGCATCACCACATGATGCTCACCTTTGGAAGTGAGAAAAGAAGCAATTCTAACAGTATTAACCGATGAGGCATTCCATGCTGACAAATCCCTGGATTGAATTATAAGTTCTTCCAAAATCCATTCTCCGTGTGTCACAAGTCGGTCATACACCTCTTCCATATACTCTGTTGAATGTACCTCCAAAATATAGGCATTCCTACCGAAACATCCCTCCAATTCCTTGACAAAGAAGCGTGGATGTTTGGCAACAAAAGCCAGATAATCACTTTTCGGAGCATCACCGCCAACTTTGCAAGCATCACGGTGAAAATAAGGTTTTGCCATCTGATAAAAGAGCCATTTGTCGGCATGTTCATGTCGCACTTTAGCTCCAAACAACTTATGTAGCACTTCCCAACGTTCGATGTCTGAAATGTATTCTCTACGCTGGTTGTCATTCAATTTTTCAAATTCGTAAAGGAAATACTCTGGTGGATAAATCCTTAAAGACAACCAACAATTCAGCAAGTCTTTTTTCAATGCCTTCACATATTTGGCATCCTTCTTTTGCTCCTCAGTCAAATAAAGATTCAAAGTCTTTTCTACTTCTTCATAATATGAGGAATAAACCTTGCCCAAAAAACGATGTTCAACATTTAAGACAAATCTCTCCCATGGCAACAAAAACTTACTATATATCTGACGACCTATAGATGACTTGTCACATAATTTCAGAACTCTATCATGTATGGAAGAAAAGATATCCATTATTATCTATTTTTATCTTCAACAATTAAGAAACGATCAAGAAGGATTCAACATTATTCATACTTATCAAATAGCAAATACTGTTAGACAGAGAGCACCAATTTGCCTGACAAGATAAGATAAAGGTATTCCTTTAAAAGCATTTGCAAAATTACACTTTTTTTCTCATATTATGTCAACAGGTGCAAAAAAAGAAAAAAAAAGGCCTATGCAATGTATGCTCCTTAAGAAAGACAAAAAAAGCCAAGCAATTTCTTGCCTGGCTAATTGATTCTTTCCAAAGATTAGAACAGAGGAGCCTCTGGAGTCTTGGAACCCTTGTCAGAAATTGTTGGGGGCTCGCAGATAGCGCTGTTTACATTCACTGTAATAACCTTTGTTGCAGGTACGAAATACTTTTTCATAATTGTAAATTTTTAATGTATTAATACAGTTAATTCACTTGTGTTATAAACACGACACAAAAGTATATAATTATTTTATTTCAACCAACAATCCTTTATTATAGTTAACATAAATTAACATTCGTGCGTATTTTTTTTCATTTGAAAACATTTGATTCATCGCCACCATATTCTTACAACTTACTCCAAAGCCACAAGACAGCCACGGCACCTACCACAGAAGTACCTATTTGGCCTATGGTTCCTCCCCATGTGATATTTAGCAACCCAAGCAACCATGGTCCAACCACACTACCAACGACACCCAAAAAGAGGTCTATAAGGCATCCCTTGCCCTCACCAGAAGTGATTCTGCTGGCAATGTATCCAGCAAGAATTCCAATTAAGATATATCCTATAAGCATAAATATAAAAGTGAAAGGTTATTTATTATCTGTCATGATGCAAATCTTCAGCAGCCATGTCGCCCGGCATCTCTTTTACAGGATACTCATACTTCGCCGCATGGTCAGCCAAAAATATAGAATTCAAAGTATATTCGAGAGAGAGAAGTGTCTGTTGCCTTACAGGCGGTCTCAGCTGACACTCCCATATTGTGACACAATGCCACCCCAACTTGGCGAGTTTCAACTGGTCTGCCTTGTCTCGGTTTTTGTTTTTCTCTATCTTGCTTTCCCAGAAATCCGTATTGGTCTTGGGCATTCGGAAATACTTGCAACCTTCGTGCCCATGCCAGAAACAGCCATTTACGAAAATACATGTGCGGTACTTCCTCATGACGAGATCGGGATGTCCTGGCAGTCGATGGTGATATAGTCTATATCTGAACCCTCGCGAGAAGAGATACTTTCTCACAATGATTTCCGGCCTTGTATTTTTAGATTTTATCGCGGCCATCACCTTACTACGCTTTCGCACATCAAAGACATCCATTGTCACCTGGTGAGAAAAACACGATAAAAGACTATCAAATACCCAAGCCTCCCGAGAAAGAGACATCCAGAGCCTTGCTCTGCAAGATGCGTGATCCTGGCGGCACACTATGAGTAAGCCAAATATTACCACCAATGACCGTATTGTCGCCAATTGTTATACGTCCAAGAATAGTGGAGTTGGCATAGATTGTAACATGATTTCCAATGATGGGATGCCTGGGCACATTAACAGGTCTCCCATTGTCGTCAACTTGAAAATTCTTTGCACCCAATGTAACACCTTGATATATGGTGACATGATGCCCGATTATGCACGTCTCTCCTATCACCACACCTGTCCCGTGGTCAATGGAGAAATATTCTCCTATTTGAGCTCCTGGGTGTATGTCGATGCCTGTCGCCGAATGTGCCAATTCGGTGAGAATACGAGGCAATATAGGCACATTCATTTTATGAAGTTCGTGCGCCACACGATAATGCAACATTGTCTGCACTACAGGATAACAGAAAATCACCTCACTATAGTTGCGCACAGCAGGGTCATTGTCATAAATAGCCTTGACGTCAGTGAACAGCAATCTTTTAATTTCGGGCAAAGACTCTATGAAAGACTCCATGATGTCATGCGCGAGACCAAGAATATCGTCATCGCAATCTCTTTCAAAGCGTAAAGCCATCGCTATTTGCTCATTGAGCAAAATGCTCAGTCGTTCCACATTAACACCTATATGGTATTGTCGGAATAAAGGGTCGCCTTGTTTGTCATCAAAATAAGCAGGAAAGACGATGTCTCTCACCAAAGCGACGATTTTTCGCAATGAATCCACTGATGGCAATTGCTTGATGTCGCATGGAATAACATTTTTCTCCTCCACTGAAATATCAGAGAGCTGCTTTATGATTTTTTGGAACGAATCCTCGGGTATGTTCATGTTCTTTGGGATAAGTTGTTATTCAAGAATAAATATTTAATGTCAAATGTTTAATGTCATGTGATTTACCGCACGACAAGCAATAAAGGGCACAACATCATTTGGCATTGCTTGTCTTCTTTGATGATTTCCTTTTTTTACTTTGCGTGACCACAGGAGGATTTGTTTTTATTATCTCAGCCACAGCTTGCGCTATCTTTCCTGCCCCTTGAGAATTGGGATGTATGCCATCAGATATTATCATCGACGCATCAGTAATGACCGAATGAAGGTCGAGCACTTCAAGCCCATTGGCTTTTGCCACTTTTTCTATTTCAGGTATGACTTCACTTGTTATCACGCTATCGGTGATGGTCCATTGGTCTTTAAAAGCTTTTATGGGGTTTGCCAATATTATTCTCGGACTTGCTGGCAAGCTCTTTAATTGGTCTATCATCGACTGGTAATCTCTCACGAAATCGTCTTTATGCTTCCAATTCTCAGTTTTGCTGTCGTTAGTTCCCAACTTTATTATTACCACATTAGGATTGAAAGCGAGAGCATCTCTCCATGCCAATTCTTTCATGAATGGACGGTCGCCGCTATTGAGCAGAGTCCTTGCTCCCACTCCAAAATTACGAACATGATAACCATCACCAAGAAGTTTCTGCAACTGTGCCGGATATCCTTTTGTCTCTGCCATGTCAATGCCAGAGCCATCAGTGATGCTGTTTCCTATACAAGCCACCCTAATGCTCTCTTTAGCCGGCATCTTGAGTCCGTCGAGCCAAGCCGACAAGTCGTCGAGCATCTGTTGCCTGAATGAGAACGGTTTTCGCTCACCATACCCAAATCCATGTCCTCCATGTGGATAGATGTGCATGGTACAATCATTGCCAGCATTTCGCATAGCTGAGTAATAAGCCACTCCATTAGGCACAGGAGGCACCCCAGTATCGTCGTTTGCCAAGAGTATTATGGAAGGAGGTGTTAGGTGTCTGCGCACCTGCAATTCATTACTGTATGTTTTAGCCACAGCTTCATTGTCACGGTCTTTTCCCAAAAAATTCTTGCATGATCCTTCGTGCTGCCCTCTCTTTCCCATAGTGATGACTGGATAGAACAAGATGCTGAAATTAGGGCGAGCATCCCATTCGGCATGAGTAGAAACCGTGGAAGCCAGATGTCCTCCTGCCGAAAAGCCCATGATACCCACATCGTATGGATTTACATGCCATGATTGTGCACTATCCCTTAGCATCTTCATGGCTCTCTCTGCATCAGAGATGGGGACGTTCCTATTTCCCTTTGGCATTCGATATTGTAGAACGGCAAATGCAATGCCTTTCTTACATAAGAATTCAGCCCAATCGGTACCTTCATTGACCATCGACAAATGGCTATATCCACCTCCTGGACAATCAAGTATGGCTCGTCCGGTTGCCAAATTGGAAGGTGGCAGAAAGACATGCACCCTCGCTGTGTCGTTTTCGTAATGCCATTCCACTACAAACGACCTTGCCACATTTTGAGCACAAAGAAAAGCAGGAAGAATTGCCGACATCATGCACAAAAGAAATCGTATCATATTCATTGCCTTTTGAAATTATTATTTAATGGTTTTAACAAGGATTTGTTGGGTTATCAAGCAGGTATCATATTTTTGCACACCTACTCATCATCCTATTATTTTGAATTTGGCAAATTTCACAAGAAGCTGCTTGGTTCCTGTATTTCGGAAAGCAACCGTTATTTTCAGGTTCTCACCGCTTCCTTCTATCTTGTTCACCTCGCCTATACCAAATCGTTGGTGCTCAATGACGCAACCCTCACGAAGTCCAGGCATATCGGTTTGTGAAGATGCCACAGTGCTTTGGGGTGTAGTAGCACTCACCTTTTTCAATCGTCCTCCATGCTGTTCTTGTAGTTTTTTAAACTGCTCAGAGAAAGGATCAACAGGTCTTTCAGGTTTTCTGGGAGGCACCATTCTTGGTTTGGGGTCAGCTCGGAATTGTGTACCTACTGGATTTGAGTTTTGCAGCCACAGGTCTGAGTCGCTTCTCCTTGAGCGCCAATGCGTTCCTGCTGTTGACGCCCCACTTGACGTTTTAAGGAAGCGAGGGTCGATATCGTTAATGAACCTGCTTCTGGCATTAAACTCAGGTCGTCCATACCTCATTCTATTTTGTGCACTTGTGAGAAAGCATCTTTTTTCCGCCCGTGTTATTGCTACATAGAGCAGTCGTCGTTCCTCTTCCAATTCTTTCATTGTATTGGTTGCCATGGAACTTGGGAAAAGATTTTCTTCCAAGCCAACAACAAAGACATTAGAAAACTCAAGTCCTTTAGCGCTATGCACAGTCATCAACGACACCCGACCTTCTTCCAATTCTTCTTCATTTCCATCAAGGTCAGTCAACAGGGATACCTCTTGCAGAAAAGTTGGCAGGAACACCTCATTGTTGAGTCCGCTCTCTTTTCGCTCATCTACAAAGTCTTTCATGTAGTTGAGCAGTTCATCCATGTTTTCCTTTCTTGCCATACCCTCAGGCGTGGAGTCGGTAGCTATTTCATTTGCAATGCCTGTTTGCTTTATGATTTGCACTCCGAGTGTATGCACATCATCTATAGGCATTCGTTGTATGAACTTCTCTATCAACTCCTTGAAGAATATCAGTTTGCTTTTTGCCGCTTCAGACAGTTTCAAAGGCATGTCATTGATACTGCACAACACCTGCCAGATGCTGCATTGCTCCTGACGTGCCACATCTATAACCTTGTTAAGAGTGACATTTCCTATGCCTCTTGCAGGATAATTGATTACACGACGCAATGCCTCCTCGTCGTCTGGATTAACCACAAGTCGGAAATATGCCACTATGTCCTTTATCTCCTTTCGCTGATAGAAGCTCAAACCTCCAAAGACACGATAAGGAATGCCTTCTTTGCGCAACTGTTCCTCGAAAGCCCTGCTTTGGGCGTTGGTACGATACAATATGGCAAAGTCATCGTATGAGCAACCATCCTCTCTCCTTATGCGAAGAATATTCTTGCTTACCACCACAACCTCTTCCTTATCACTATAAAGCGACTGATACTGTATGCACTCTCCTTCGTCATTCTTGCTATACACATCCTTTTGTATCTGCCACTGATTGTGTTTGATGAGACTGTTTGCCGCATTAACAATAACTTGTGTGGAGCGGTAATTTCTTTCTAATTTGAACAATTTGGCATCCTCGTACAAACGTTGGAAGCCCAGGATGTTCTCTATGTTGGCACCTCTGAATGAATATATGCTTTGTGCATCATCGCCTACCACACATACATGTCGATGCTCCTTGGTGAGCAAATATACTATTTGCTGTTGGGCATAGTTGGTGTCTTGATACTCATCTACAAGAACATACTTGAACCGCTCAGCATACTTTTTCCTCACATCCTCATGCTCGTTGAACAACAAGAAGGCATACAGCAACAGGTCATCAAAATCCATGACATTTGCCATCTTGCATCTTTGGGCATAATATGAATATATTTGATAAAGCAGTGGCCTGCCCTCCCCTTGGTCACGGTCTATTGCACTCTTGTCTTGTTCATACATTTCAGCCGTGATAAGTCTGTTTTTAGCCAAAGATATAATATTGTGAACCGTGGCAGGCTTGTATTTTGTATCGTCGAGTTGCAATTCCTTGATTATGTTCTTTATCAAAGCCCGTGAGTCTGACTCGTCATAAATGGTATAATTGGCTCCAAATCCTAACTGTGCGGCTTCTGTTCGCAATATTCTGGCAAGCACACTATGGAAAGTCCCCATGTTTAGATATGCTGCCTTTTTCTCACCTACAAGCTTTCCTATACGCTGTTTCATCTCACCTGCAGCCTTGTTGGTAAATGTCAATGCCAAAATGCTCCAAGGCTGATAACCTATTTCTATAAGATAAGCCACCTTGTGTGTCAGCACCCTGGTTTTACCCGAACCGGCTCCTGCTATGACAAGTGACGCCCCATCACAGTATTCCACTGCCTGACGTTGGCTTTCATTCAATTGCTCAAGAATGTTCATTTTGCGAAAGAGGTGGGATGAAAAATTATGTATTGATAATATGAGTCAATAAAAAAAATGGTCATTCCATAGGAAATTCAGGCAAGTATGACATTTGTCGTTCCACCCATCTTTGTTTTCTTATCACACTTCGGGACGGATTCTTGACATTTTTCACCAATGGATTCGACAAAGTAGATGCTATCAGCGCACATTGAGATTTTGTAAGTTCGCTGGCATTCTTGCCAAAAGCATATTGTGCTGCGGCTTCCACACCAAAAATGCCATCACCCATTTCTATAGAGTTTAGATAAACCTCCATGATACGTTGTTTGCTCCAAAAAAGCTCTATCAGCACCGTGAAATATGCTTCAAGTCCTTTTCTCAAGTAAGTACGTGAAGGCCAGAGAAATATATTTTTAGCCGTCTGTTGTGTTATTGTGCTCCCGCCTCTAAGTGTCTTTTTTTTCTTGTTGTCTTCGTAAGCACTTTGTATAGCTTCCACATCAAACCCATGATGCTCAAGAAAGTTTTGGTCTTCCTTTGCTATGACGGCTAATGGCATGTAAGGAGACATTTTTTTTAGGGGCACCCACTGGTGCTGCAAGTCAAATTGTTTTCCGCTCTCGTTTTTCTCCATCATTCTGATACCCATGAGCGGTGTGAAAGGTACAGGCAAAAAACGGAAAGCCACCACAGCAAGTATGGTGGAAGAAAAAAAGAAGAGAATAGCCCATTTCAAGACTTTCCTTGCCCATTTCAGAAATATCATTGCTTTTTCTTAAAGAATGAAGGATTTTGGAGAAGAAAGGGCGGATGCCTCATCCGCCCTTTCTTTGTTACAATATAACTCTTTTACTCTCAAAAGAGACAATCGCGATTACTGGAGTGTTCCAGCATTTGCAGCATTGATCATGCTCTGGCTGGCGTACATGTAAATCTCCACGCGGCGGTTCTGGGCACGACCTGTAGCTGTAGAGTTGTCAGCGATAGGATTGTGTGAGCCGAAACCGGACACGTTCTTGAATTGTGAAGCAGGAACACCCTGTTGAACCAGGTATTGTGCCACTGCCTGTGCACGATTCTCAGAAAGTGGGTCGTTCACTCTGTCGGAACCAGTGCTGTCAGTATGTCCCTGGATGTCGATTTGCACATCAGGCTCAGACTTGAGCAGATTTGCCAATTGGTTGAGAGAGTTCTTCGAAGCAGTCTTAAGGTTGTACTTAGCTGTGTCGAAAAGGATGTCGCCGAAGGAAACCTTCACACCTGCAAGACCATTGGCATCGGTGATTTCGCTCACCTGTGCATTATCCACAGCAGCAGCCTTAGCCTTCACCTTGTCCATGTGCTTGCCGATGAGAGTACCTGCGGTTGCACCTACTGCGGTTCCGATAGCTGCACCAATAACAGTGCTCTTAGTGTTGTGTCCAATAATCTGGCCAATCAGGGCTCCAAGACCTGCACCACCACCAGCGCCTAAAAGGCTACCAGTACCAGCACTTGTACTACAACCCACAACCATCAAAGCACACATTACGTATGCAATCAAATTAGTTTTTTTCATACTTCTAATGCTTTTTAAATAATAAATGAATATTTTAAAAATACTTTTATTACACTCTAAATGTGTTGCAAAGATAACATAAAAACAATGCGATTGCAAAAATAATATGATATTTTTAACATAATTCACAACATTTGCGTCAACTTTATGAGAAAACACAAGTAGGTGTCAATTATATATGTATATTTTTGATTTTCCACTTATAAGAAGAGGCAAGAAGCTTTTCCTTTTGAAAAACCAACAAAAAAGTGTCAAACAAAACAAAGCAAGGAAAAAAGGAGAGGGCACAATAATACGTTTCACTTTTTTTCGGTAATTTTGCAAGCAAAATCATCAAAATTAGATAAAATGGCAAAAGAACTAAAAGATTTGACCAAACGGTCAGTGAATTACAGTCAATGGTATAACGACTTGGTGGTGAAAGCCGACTTGGCAGAACAATCAGCAGTGCGCGGCTGCATGGTCATCAAGCCATACGGTTATGCCATTTGGGAGAAGATGCAACATCAGCTGGACTTGATGTTCAAGGAGACTGGAGCCCAAAATGCTTATTTCCCTCTCTTGATTCCCAAATCATTCCTTTCACGTGAAGCAGAACATGTAGAAGGATTCGCAAAAGAATGTGCTGTCGTAACTCACTACCGTTTACGTGCAAAAGAAGACAAAAGCGGTGTGGAAGTAGATCCGGCAGCCCGTTTGGAAGAGGAGTTGATTGTCCGTCCTACTTCAGAAACCATTATATGGAACACTTACAAGAACTGGATAAACTCATGGCGCGACCTTCCATTGATGTGCAACCAATGGTGCAACGTGATGCGTTGGGAGATGCGTACACGCCCATTCCTCCGCACTTCCGAGTTCTTATGGCAAGAGGGGCACACTGCACATGCCACACGTGAAGAGGCAGAGGAGGAAGCCCGCAAGATGCTTGGGGTATATGCCAAGTTTGCAGAAGAATGGATGGCTGTTCCTGTTGTGCAAGGTGTGAAGAGCGAGACAGAACGTTTTGCCGGCGCCCTCGATACTTACACAATAGAAGCCATGATGCAGGATGGCAAGGCTCTTCAAAGCGGCACTTCGCATTTCCTTGGACAAAACTTCGCAAAGGCTTTTGAAGTGACCTATCTTAATAAAGAAAACAAGCCAGAATATGTATGGGCCACATCATGGGGCGTTTCTACCCGACTGATAGGCGCACTCATCATGACACACTCCGACGATAATGGTCTGGTGCTCCCTCCGCGTCTTGCTCCAATACAAGTTGTCATCGTACCAATAACAAAGGGTAGCGAACAGCTCCAAGCTATCACCACACGTCTCCAGCCAGTGATAGACGCTCTACGCAAGGCAGGCATCACGGTGAAATACGATGACGCAGAAAACAAGCGTCCTGGATTCAAATTTGCCGACTATGAACTGAAAGGTGTTCCTGTAAGATTGGTGATGGGTGGACGTGACTTGGAAAATGGTACCATTGAAGTAATGCGTCGCGACACATTGGAAAAAGAAACCCAGCCACTCGATGGCATCGTGGAATATGTAGTAAAAATGCTCGACGACATACAGGAGAACTTGCTTGAAAAGGCTCGCCAATGGCGTGATGCACGCATATACGAATGCGACAATTACGAAGATTTCAAGAATAGAGTGAAAGATGGAGGCTTCTTCCTCTGCCACTGGGATGGCACTGCCGAAACAGAAGCAAAAATCAAGGAAGAGACTCAAGCCACCATACGTTGCGTTCCATTTGGCGTGGAACAAACACCAGGTGTGGACATGGTAAGCGGCAAGCCTTCAGTGGCAAGGGTAATAATAGCAAGAAGTTACTAAACGTCTTTACCAATAAAAAAGGATGATGAAAAAGACTATCATATTGTTGGCAACTGTGTTGATAAGCACAGTTGCCTTAGCCCAAAAATCTGTAAAAGTGGCAGCACATTTCAACAAAGGTGACTATGTCATTTATGAGTTTGAAACCAAAGCGAAAAATACAGACTTGGGCATGGACATGTTTCAAAAAGGAGAGGTAAAATATGAGGTTACAGACGTACGTAAAGATGGCTATACAATAATTTGCAACACATTGAAATGTGACAATGTTGGAGGCGAGCAAGACAACCCACTAAACGACATGGGAGATTTAATAGCAAAATCGTTGGTTGGCAAGAAAATCATTTATAAGACAGACTCTGATGGCAAAATCATCAAGATTGATAATTTTGAAGAGTTAACCAAAGAAATAGGCAACACTGTTGATGAGTTTATCAACAAAATTTTCGAAGGAAGCGACGAGAATATGCCTATTGACAAAAATGAATTTAAGAAATCCATCCTCAACGATTTGAGTGAAGAAAAGCTCATTGAAAGCATCAATAGTTCCTCCGCAAACCATTTCAAGCTTTATGGCAAGACTTTGGCCACAGGCACTATGGAAGACGAAGTTTCTTCTAATGACATCAAGTACAAAACCACATACGTTGTGACACCTTTATCAGACGGCAGCTACTCCATCAAATCATCCTCTGTAGGCAACATGAGTGAAGACGATATGGTTAACATGGTTATAGCCCAGGTTGAGAAGATGATGCCGGATCAAGTGAATATGATAAAGGAAAACATAGGCATGCTTAAGGAAACAGGATTGTTGAAAGTGGAAAGCAACCAACAATGCACCTATGAATTCTTGAAAAATGGTTGGTTGAAATCTGGTGAAAAGGAATTCAAAATCAACATAATGAGCAACAATTCAGAAGGTAATGTAAAATGGAAGATAAAGGAATCGAACATCAAATAGTGTTCTAATATACCTCATCATTTATAATCAAAAGACCTGATTTCCAGTAGAAATCAGGTCTTTTGATTATTATTAGTTCATATAACTCATCACCTTTTCAAAATAACGCTGTGTGCGGTTCACTTTGTATCTTATTCCTCCTTGCCACATACGGATGGCTCTCTCGATATTGTTGTTAGGATTGTAATAAGACTGGATGATGACAAACATTTCCTTTGATTTTTGTTTGTTGAAACGGTCGTTGAGGGTGTATCTCTTGGTGGTGTTCCTTCTCTTGAGGATGTTGTTAACTTCATTCACAAGGCATGGTGCTATTTGCAACGGACCGCAGTAAATGCCATTACGAGCATTACAATTTCCCCTACTTTCCACCATCATGATGGCATCCACAACAGGACTCCAATCAAAGTCTGATTTTTGAGCAGAGGCATGGTTGTTAACAAATAAACACGCAATTACCAGTAAGAAATACTTCAATGCTATCTTCATATTAAATAATTTTATGGAGCCATTATGAATAATCCCGAAATAAACAACGGCAAAAAGAAAAAATGCCGAAAAAGCTCCTGTTATTAACTAAGACAATATATTCCAAAAAGAGGGAATTAGATGTCTTTTTATTAATTCGATGCAAAGTTACAAAAAAAATGCATTAAAATGACAGATTGTGTCACCTATCAACCTCTTTTTAATATTTTATAAGATTTAGAAATGCAAATGTGTGCGCACACAACACTTTTTTACATTTTTTTACATAGAGAAAAGTCGCTTTCCAAGTTCATTGGAAATCACATTTTTAGAAATGTCATATGACAAAAAGAGAAGAAAATGTCAACTCTTTCATAACAAAAGATGGGAATATCATGTATGCCATGGGATTCATGAAAGCCATTCCGCAGGGGCAAAAAAAGGCCCCGCGCGTCTCTCAGACACGCGGGGCTCATGACAGGGAACCAAAGTCCCTCGAAAAGGGGGCGGCGACCTACTCTCCC
>ONAG01000160.1 GCA_900315745.1 uncultured Prevotellaceae bacterium | reverse complement strand
GCCCACGAGGTGGGCCACCATGTTCAGTACCTGCTAGGTACGCTGACGGAGGCACACCAAAAGATGAGCCGCATGAGCGAGAAGGAGGCCAACCAAATCAGTGTGCGCCTGGAACTGCAGGCCGACTTCTACGCCGGCATTTGGGCCTACTACGACAACAAACTGTTTGGCTCGCTTGAAGATGGCGATATCGAAGAAGGCCTGAACGTGGCGTCGAAAATTGGCGACGACTACCTGCAGAAGAAGGCGCGCGGTTACACGGTGCCCGACTCGTTCAACCACGGACGTTCCGACCAACGTGTGAAGTGGCTCAAGAAAGGCCTCACCACCGGCGACGTGAAACTCGGCGACACCTTCTCGCCATCGTACAACAGCCTCTGATGGCGAATAATAAATAACTAAAATGGCTCTTATGCTATAACTGACTGATTTTTCAACAGCCTCGGAGATACTATATAAACCACCAAATTTTTTTTAAAATTGTTTTTCATTACATTTAGAAACAAGATGTTATATCCATGACTATTGTTATAAATCATGGTAAAAATAGTCTCAACACAGTCGGATTTCAATAATTTTGCTATCTTTGCAAAGTCATTTGCAAGGAATAGAGCCTTATTGATTCTGACTACCAACAGCTTGCGTACTTCTATAAGCGTTGTGTATGGGTGGTTTCCCATCTTTTTCAGGGTCGAAAGGCTCTTGTTTTTTCCAAAGAGTATAGATGAGCATGAGCAGTTTGCGTTCCACTGCGACGATTGCCACCTTTTTCGCAGTCGGATGTTTCTGTTTGACCCTCTTGTATAGATTCATCAGGGACACAGGGCCGCCGGTCGTCCCAGCCACCATGGCGGGCAGATAGAGAGCATGACGGATTCTCGCATTCCCTTTCTTGGAGATTCTCTTGTCCTTGAGGATTGTCCCCGACTGGTACTCGGAAACATCAAGCCCTGCATAGCTGACAGCCTGTCTTGCGGATTGGCAGAGCTGGAACCCGTCAGTTTCACAGAGTACAGTCAGTACGGTGATTGCCCTGACACCCTTAATTGTACACACCATCTCCACCCTTGCGTAGAAAGCCTCGTCCTCCTTGGCCAGACGGACAACCTCGTCGTGATAGCTCTCTATGAGCCTGTCGTAGTTGGCGATGATGTCCATGAGGTTTCCGACCACTGTCCCAGGGGCATGGGCGGAATGCATGAGCGCATGTAGTTGGTTTTTGCAGCGGGTCCGCTCCTTGGTCATCGACTGTACCTGCCGGAGCAAAGCCCGCATCTGGTACAGATTCTCCGTCATCGGATGCCATGGTGTCCATGCATTATGGAGCCCGTACCTTGCGATAACCCCAGCATCAACTTTGTCGTTCTTCGTCTTCACGTTGAGGCATTTGGCATAGTGCTTGATTTTGTTGGGAAGTTCGATAACCACCGTCACCCCATGCCTGTGGAGCCAGTCGGCCAGATGTTCGTGGTACACCCCTGTGGCCTCCATCAAGCACACCGTTCCGGCATCCGCCTTTCTCTTCTTCATCCAGTCCACAAACAACTTGAACCCCGTTTCGTTGTTTGCGAACTTGTGGCTGGCAATAACCTTGTCATTCCTTGCGTCCTTGCTCTCGGCAAGTGCCACATACAGTGTGTCCTTGGACACGTCAATACCGATAATTTGCATCGTCTTAATGTTTTTTGTTCGAATGATGAACGGCGTTCTTCTGTCGCATACTCTCGTCATGGATGCAGGATATACCGTTGTCTGCCAGGCATTCCTTCGATACTGATCGATGCTTATAGAAGAGGGTGTGGCTGCTTTATCTCCGAGACGGCATGCTTTGCTGCTATTGAGGCGAATTGGCTTGTCGCCACACCCTTGCCTTCACCATTTTTATTTTGCAAAGATACTTATAATTTCACGATGCAAATATACGAGAGGTGTGACCATTAATAACACCGTACAAGCAATGTACGGTGTCGCGACCGAATGGGAGCAACATCGTACATTGCGCAGTGCGGTGATAGTCGAGATGTATCCAAACTGCGTCTCGTAGAGACGCGACATGGAGAACGCATTAATAGAACCCACCTTAAACCCAAATCGGTCATTAGGGTTTATGTCAGATTAGTATTTGTTTCGAGCAGATTGGCCGCATCGCTGGCGAAGGTGAGAAAG
>ONAG01000086.1 GCA_900315745.1 uncultured Prevotellaceae bacterium | reverse complement strand
TTCTGCTGTTATTGACGGGAATCCAAAGTTCCATAAGCTATATCAAATGTATAAATTAGTCGCAGGATGAATGAATATTCACTTGCGAAACTTTAGTAAAATAGTAATATAAATAATGCAATCCACAATCATCCTGCTCTGATAAAATGATGAGAAAGGATGGTCGTGTTATCGTGCACTTTGACAATCTAATTTGAAAAACTTTGTAAAATCCAAAATTTCATGACGAACGACTCTAAGAATTTCTGCGTCATCCTGGCGGGAGGCCGTGGTCGAAGACTGTGGCCATGCAGCCGGTATAGTTACCCCAAACAATTCATCGACCTATTCGGCGCTGGACGGACATTGCTCCAACAGACATTCGACCGTTTCGCCAATGTCATACCTCAAGACAACATCTTCGTCACCACAAACGATGACTTCGAACCAATAGCACGCGAACAGCTGCCTATGCTGCCTAAGGAAAACTTCCTCGGGGAGCCGGTAAACCGCAATACCGCACCCAGCGTGACATGGGCATGCTACCGCATCTTGTCTATATGCCCTGATGCCAACATCATCGTCACTCCATCAGACCAGATGGTGATTGGCCAGGAAGATTTCGAGCGCAACGTTGTCGCGGCACTCAACTTCGTGGAAAGCCACAACGGCATCGTGGCGATGGGCGTGCGACCTTCACGGCCCGAACCAGGATATGGCTACGTGCAGATGGGCGACTCTTGCGGCATAGAGAACATGTACAGCGTGAAATCATTCAGCGAGAAGCCAGAACGAGAGTTCGCAAAAATTTTCATGGAAAGTGGTGAGTTCCTATGGAACACGGGCATTTTCGTCTCAAATGTTCAGCATTTGCTCGCCCATTGCAAGCACACCATGCCGGAACTGTTCCGCCAGATAGAGCTCGACGGCAAGTCGTCTGCCAACATCACCGACGAGTCGCGCCTTGTGTGGGACTACTTCTCACTTTTCCCCAACCTTTCCATCGACTATGACGTGTTGGAGAATGCAGACGATGCATACGTCATGCTCTGCGACTTTGGTTGGGCAGACCTCGGCACATGGCACTCCATCTACGAGGCCGAGTGCAAGTTGGAGGGCGACAATGTGGTGCTTGGCAGTGACGTGATGCTCGACAACTGCAAGGACAGCATCATCAAGCTTCCAAAAGGGCGCCTCGGCGTCTTCAGCGGTTTGGATGGCTATATAGTGGCGGAAAATGAAAATGTGCTGATGATCTGCAAGAAGGGAGACACATCAGCACAAGTAAAGAAATTTCTCAACGAGGTGCAGTTGAAGCTTGGTGAGGACTATGCGTAGTCTCACTCAAACTCGTTGCGTATTTTTTCAGCTATTTCGGCAAACTCTTCTTCACTCAATTTCAGTTTTGGGTTGGAGAAGAGCATGTCTTTTTCGCTTTGCATGGGAATGAGGTGGATATGTGCATGAGGCACTTCCAGTCCGAGCACAGCCTGTCCCACCTTGATGCATGGGAACGCCTTTTTGATTGCCACTGCCACTCTTTTGGCAAACACCTGCATTTCAGCCAGTTCATCATCCTCAAGGTCGAAGATGTAGTCCACTTCCCTGCGAGGTATCACGAGCGTGTGTCCTTTCACTAATGGGTTGATGTCGAGGAAAGCATAGAACTTGTCGCTTTCGGCACATTTGTAGCTGGGAATCTCACCAGCGGCTATTTTTGAAAAGATGGTCATGGTATGGATGTTTTTCAGATGGATATCTTGTCTATTCTCAGTCGGATGGAGCCGCGTGGTATTTTTATCTCCACCTCGTCTCCCACCTTTTTGTTGAGCAGTCCTTGAGCTATCGGGGTCTTGATGGATATTTTCCCCTCTGCCAGGTTGGCTTCATTCTCGCTAACTATGGTATAAGCCATTTTTGTTTTGGTGACAAGATTTGTCATCTCCACTTTGGAGAGAATCTGCACGGCGTCGGAACTCAGGCGCGACGTATCGACAATCTTTGCCTCAGCGATGGCGAGTTTCAGGCGATTGATTTTGTCCTCCAAGTGGGCTTGTGCCTCTTTGGCGGCATCATATTCGGAATTCTCGCTTAGGTCGCCCTTGTCTCTTGCCTCGGCGATGGCTGCCGATGCCTTGGGTCGCTCCACGGATTCCAAATGTTGTAGTTCGGCTATCATTTTGTCATAGCCTTCTTGCGACATGTAAGACATAATGGTATTTTTAATTTTAAAGTTAATCTAAATCGGTGTCTGTCGAATACATAAAAAATGATGAATCCCGACATTGCGACATGTCGGAATCCAAATTTCTTGGTGCAATCTTCAAACTAATTCGTGGGCAAAGTTAGGTGTTTTTTTTCTAATCAACAATTTTTTCGAACAGAAAATGCCTCTTTCCATGAATAATTGCTAATTTTGCATATCATTGTAGTCGATATGTTACCAATAGAAGAAAGAAGAGCCATCATAGCCCTCATGCGCCGTCAGGTGGTGCCGGCAGTGGGGTGCACAGAGCCCATTGCCGTGGCGTTGTGCGTGACACGCGCCCGAGAGTTGTTGGGTTATGAGCCCGAGTCCGTGCGCTTGCGTCTCAGTGCCAACATTCTGAAGAATGCCATGGGTGTTGGCATCCCCGGCACGGGAATGGTGGGTCTTCCCATTGCCGTCGCCTTGGGAGTATTAGTGGGGCGCTCCGAGTACCAGTTGGAAGTTCTGAAGGACAGCGACCGCTATGCAGTGGAGCGCGGCAAGCGTTACATCGAGGAAGGCCACATCCATATCGGTTTGGAGGAGGACGACGATGACAAGTTGTATATCCATGCCATCTGCACAGCCCAGGGGCATGAGGCGGAGGCCATCATCAAGAGCCACCACACCACGTTTGCCTACCTGCGCCGCGACGACAATGTGTTGCTCGACCGCCGTCAGGAGCTCAGCGCCACTAATGAAGAGGACGACTCTGAAGTGAGTCTCACCCTGCGCAAGGTCTTCGACTTCGCCACCACCACCGACATCGACGACATACGCTTCATCCTCGAAGCAAAGAAGCTGAACGAGCGTGCCGCCGCCGAGGGTCTGCGCGACAATTATGGACACCAGTTGGGCAAGACGTTGTGCAGTCCTTTGGGCAAGGGCATCATGGGAGAGAGCATCTTCTCGAAGATCCTTTCCGTCACAAGTTGTGCCTGCGACGCACGCATGGCAGGCGCGATGATTCCCGTGATGAGCAATAGCGGCAGCGGCAACCAAGGCATCTGCACCACAATGCCTGTGGTGGTTTTTGCCGAAGAGAACCATAATACCGAAGAGGAGCTGATACGTGCCTTGGCATTGAGCAACCTCACGGCGATATACATCAAGCAGAGCCTTGGCGCACTCTCCGCCCTCTGCGGTTGCGTGGTGGCAAGCACCGGCAGCAGCACAGGCATAACATACCTGATGGGAGGCAATTACGAACAAGTGTCGTATGCTGTTAAGAACATGATCGCCAACCTTACAGGCATGATTTGTGATGGCGCCAAGCCGAGTTGCGCCCTCAAGCTCACCACTGGCGTTGGAACAGCCGTGATGAGTGCCATGCTTGCCATACAACACAAGTGGGTGACATCGGTAGAGGGCATCATCGACGACGACGTGGACAAGAGCATACACAACCTCACTGCCATCGGCAGCAGAGGAATGGATGTCACCGACCGCTACGTTCTAGACATCATGACACGCAAAGGCAAATGAGCCATGCTGCCAAGCCATAATTCCTAAAGCAAGAAATATTCAAGAAAGCAAGAAAATGATACGAACAAGACAAGACTCACGAGGCTTGAAAAGCCATCGTGCCATTTGGGTGCTGACATTTTTGCTGTTGGCAATGCTGTCACACGCCCAAAACACACCCGTAACTTTCACCGTGCAGCAAAAGCAGACATCGCCCACAGAGGTGGATGTGGTGTTCACGGCAAAGATAGACAAGGGGTGGCACGTCTATTCCACCAACCTGCCAGATGGTGGACCACAGTCGGCAGAGATGCACACCGAGCTGGCAGAGGGAGCCGAACCTGTTGGGAGCCTGATAAAGCAAGGAAAGGAAATCAGCGAGGACGACAAGGTGTTCGGCATGAAAGTGCGTTATTTCGAAAACAATGTCACATTCATACAGAAATACAAAATCACGGACAAGACCTACCATCTGAAAGGGTATCTTGAATATGGAGCCTGCAACGACCAGATGTGCATGCCGCCATCCACCGTGGATTTTGACTACACAGGGAAAGGACCAGAAAAAGCCCTCGAAGCAGCAACGCCCGTGAAAGAGGAGCCGAAGGCAGAAAAGGCGGAAAATGCCGACAGTCCTGCACCCGTAGAAGAAGTCAGCCAGCCACAGCCTGTCGCCGAGGTGGAACAAGATGCCGACACTACAGCCGCCACGATGGTCCTGGCAGACTCAATGGCAGTGAACAGCAGCAACAAATGGTGGCAGCCATGCGTGGACGAACTGAAAGCCCTCAATGGCGGAGACATCACCGACCGCCCATGGCTCTACATCTTCCTCATGGGACTGCTCTATGGTCTGCTCGCCGTATTCACTCCCTGCGTGTGGCCCATCATCCCCATGACAGTGAGTTTCTTCCTCAAAAGGAGCAAGGACAAGCGCAAGGGCATAAGAGATGCCATCACCTACGGACTGTCCATCATCGTCATCTACTTGACATTAGGACTTTTGGTGACTGCCATCTTCGACGCCCAGAAGCTCAACAGTCTTGCCACCAATGCCGTGTTCAACATCTTCTTCTGCGTGCTGTTGGTGGTGTTCGCCCTGTCGTTCTTCGGATGGTTCGAACTTACTCTGCCATCGTCATGGTCCAACAAAGTGGACAACAAGGCATCCACCACAAGCGGACTGCTGTCGATATTCCTGATGGCATTCACGCTTACCTTGGTGAGCTTTTCTTGCACAGGTCCCATCGTAGGACTGCTGCTTGTAGAAGCCACCACCTCAGGCAATTGGATGGGACCCGCCATCGGAATGTTGGGATTCGCCATCGCCCTTGCCCTGCCTTTCACCCTGTTCGCCCTCTTCCCCACATGGCTCAAGCAAGCTCCCAAGTCAGGGTCGTGGATGAACACCATAAAGGTGGTGTTGGGTTTCTTGGAACTCGCCTTCGCCTTGAAGTTCTTCTCCGTAGCCGACTTGGCATACGGGTGGCACCTGCTCGACCGCGAGGTGTTCCTCTCCCTCTGGATAGCCATCTTCTTCCTCATGGGACTATATCTCACCGGACTGCTCCGCTTCCAGAGCGATGGCGATGACCGCAAGGCAATGCCTGTGGTCTGCATCATGCTCGGCATGGTGTCGTTCGCATTCTCAATATATATGTTGCCTGGCCTGTGGGGAGCACCCTGTCGTGCCGTGAGCGCCTTCGCCCCACCGCTTTATACCCAGGATTTCAATCTGAACACCAAGGAGGTGCGTGCAGCCTACACCAATTATGAAGAAGGCATGGCAGCCGCCGCTGCTCAGGGAAAGCCCGTGATGCTCGACTTCACCGGATATGGCTGTGTCAACTGCCGCAAGATGGAGATAGCCGTGTGGACCGACCCTTCCGTGGCATCACGACTGAACAAGGACTATGTGCTCATCTCGCTATTTGTGGATGACAAGACACCGCTAAAGTCGCCTGTCGAAGTGGAATACAACGGCAAGAAGCGCACGTTGCGCACCGTTGGTGACAAATGGAGCTATCTGGAAGAGACAAAATTCGGATACCTCACACAGCCCCTTTATGTGCTTGTGGATAATGAAGGCAATCCTCTGACACGCTCGTTCAGCTACAAGGAAGACGTGAATGAATATCTCGACTTCCTCAACGACGGACTGAAGCAATACTCGGAGTAATCATGAGACAAGTCTGCCTCCTCTCCACCACCTATTTCGGACCTGTGCAATGGTATCAGAAATTGCACAGGCACAAGGAGGTGTGGATGGAATGCCATGAGAATTTCGTGAAGCAGACCTACCGCAACCGATGTGAAATCCTCACCACAAACGGAGTGCAAACACTGACGGTGCCCATAATACACGACGCCGAGGCATCATCCATTCGTGACATACGCATAAGCGACCATGGGCAGTGGAGACACCTGCATTGGAATGCCATACGCAGTGCATACGGCGACTCGCCATTCTTCGAGTTTTATGCCGACGACCTCGCACCGTTTTTTGAAAAGAGATGGGATTTCCTCTTCGACTTCAATCTTGCCATCACTGAGCTGATGTGCATGTTGCTCGACTTTACACCTACCATCAAGCACACTACATGCTATCGCACTCAGGATGACGTGCTCTCAGACAATGATTTGGCGGACTATAGGGAAGCCATCCGTCCCAAGCACCCATTGCCCGATGCCGACTTCTGCCCCAAGCCCTATTATCAAGTTTTTATCAGAAAGCATGGGTTTGTGGAAAATCTCAGCATCCTCGACCTGCTGATGAACGAGGGCAATGAGAGCATATTTTATTTATAGATGAGGGTTGTGAGCTTTTCCGGGGAGAAAAGTTCTTGGGCTACTTCGAGAATCTGTTGGGGGGTGGTGTCGTCGATGCTCTGATAGAGGCGTTCCACGTCGCGCTCCCATCCATAGTGCAGGAAGCTCTTGCCAAAACTGAGGGCGAAGCCCTCGCGAGCATCACATGCTATGCCTATTTGCCCTTTTAGTTGGCGCTTGGCAGCACGCAGTTGTGCAGCTGTGAGAGGTTTTTCTGCCATCTTTGACAATTCCCTTTTCACCAAAGTCATGCAGCGGGCAACATTATGAGGGTCGCAGCCGAAATAGACGCTCCACACCCCTGTGTCGCTGTAACTCGCCATCGTGCTTTCCACAGTATATACCAGTCCGTTGCGCTCGCGCAAGGAGAGGTTTAGTTTGGCGTTCATTCCCGGTCCGCCCAAAATGTTGTTGAGCAGATACAGGGCGATGCGCTTGTCGCTATGGATTCCGTAAGCCCTATTGCCCATCATCACATGAGCCTGGTGGGTGCCGCGCAACCTCTCATAGACATTAGGAGTGTAGGGCGGCAGGGGAGGGCAGGGCGAACTTGCGTCAAGGTCGGGAATCATAGGTTTGGCATCAGGCAACCCCGCAGTACCCTTCTCCAGCAAGCGCACCAGTCGGCTGAATTGTATGTCGCCGTATGCGAAAAACACCATGTTTTCTGGTCGATAAAACCTCTTTGTGAACCGTCTTGCATCCTCGGTGGTGAACTGTCTCAATCTTTCGGCGTTGCCGAGGATGTTGCGCCCCAAAGGATGGCAGCCAAACAATATGCTGTCAAACTCGTCGTAGATTAATTCTGCCGGTGAGTCATTATAGCTTTCTATCTCATCCACAATGACTTCCACCTCCTTGTCTATTTCCGCCTGAGGGTAAGTGCTATGCAGCAGGAGGTCGCAGAGCAAATCAACAGCCTTGGGCAGGTGGTCGCGCAATATTGCAGCATAATACACGGTGTCCTCCTTGTTGGTGAAAGCATTGAGGTCGCCCCCAACACGTTCCAGGCAGTTGAGCACTTGCAGCGAAGAACGGCGTTCTGTTCCCTTGAAGGTGACATGCTCGCAGAAATGGGCAAGTCCCTCCTCGTCGGGAGCCTCGTCTCTCGAACCGGCATTCACTCCGAATCCGCAAAAGATGACAGGAGATGGGTCTTGCAAGTGTATCACTCGCAGTCCGTTGGCAAAAGTATGGGTGTTGTATCTCATTTCGGAGCAAAGGTAAGCCAAAAATCCGACTTCACATGTGAAAAGTCTTTTTTTCGTTTGCAGCAATGATAAAAAAGCCAAAATAATCTATCGCAGCACACATAATTCGCTTTTTTTATATAAATTTGCATCCCAAATGCAAAATCGGTTAGTATGCACCCATGCATCATGGCGGGCAGCCGAAAGTTCATGAAATTATAAATCAGGAATACATGCGAAAAGTAATAGGAATTGGAGAAACAGTGCTCGACATCATCTTCAAGAACGAGCAACCCATAGGTGCCGTGCCTGGAGGTTCAGTGTTCAATGGCATCATTTCTCTTGGTCGTTCGGGCGTGAAAGCGTCGTTCATCAGCGAGGCAGGCAATGACCGTGTGGGCAAGAACATCATCAAGTTTCTCAAGGACAACAACGTCAACGCCGACGAGATACATGTCTATCCCGAGAGCAAGTCGCCCATTTCTCTGGCCTTCCTCGATGCCAACAACGATGCAGAATACCTCTTCTACAAAGACCACAGCCACGACCAGCTTGAGTTTGTGTGTCCGGAAGTGAATCCCGACGACATCGTGATGTTTGGCTCGTATTATGCCGTCAATCCAGTCATACGGCCACAAGTGCTCGGTTTCCTCGACTATGCCCGCAGTCATGGAGCCATCTTCTATTACGACGTCAACTTCAGGCCCTCCCACAAGAGCGACGTGATGAAAATCACCCCCAACCTGTTGGAAAACCTGGAATATGCCGACTTCGTGCGTGGCAGCGTGGATGACTTCAAGGTGCTCTACAACAAGGAAGACCCCGACAAGATATACAATGCCGAGGTGTCGTTCTACTGCAAGAACTTCATCTGTACCAATGGCGTGAAAAATGTGGAGCTGCGTGCCACCAGGGGGATAAAGAAGAGCTATCCCGTGATACAGACCAACACCGTGAGCACCATTGGCGCCGGCGACAACTTCAATGCAGGCTTCATCTATGGACTGATGCGCTACGGCATCACCAGGGAGGCACTCGACCGTGGACTGCCCGCCCGCATCTGGGACAAGATCATCCATTGGGCACAGATGTTCTCTGCCAACTGCTGCCAGAGCATCAACAACTCCATCTCGCTTGAATTTGGGGCGGAGATGGCGCAAGGAGCCAAGGATGAAAAGGACACATACCTGGAATGGTAGGACATCTGCAAAAACATAACTTCAACCCGTCAACCAAATATTTACATGAAACTCATCACAAACAACATCTATTACGTAGGTGTAAACGATCGCAACAAGAACCTGTTCGAAGGATTGTGGCCACTGCCCAATGGCGTGTCCTACAACTCTTATCTCATTGTCGATGAGAAAGTTTGCCTCATCGACACCGTGGAGGTGGACTTTTTCACACAATTCTTAGAGAACATCCAAGAAGTGATAGGCGACCGCCCCATCGACTACCTCGTGGTAAACCACATGGAGCCCGACCATAGCGGTTCAATAGCACTGATAAAGAAATACTACCCCGGAGTACAAGTCATCGGCAACAAGAAGACCTTTGGCATGTTAAGCGGATTCTATGGCGTTCGCGACAACGAACTTGAGGTGAAGAATGGCGACACCCTGAGCCTCGGCAGCCGTCAGCTGACCTTTGTGCTCACCCCGATGGTGCACTGGCCTGAGACGATGGTGACTCTCGACACCACCAGTCACGTGCTCTTCTCGGGTGATGCCTTCGGATGCTTCGGAGCCTTGAATGGCGGTATTATCGACAATGAGATGAACTGCGACACCTTCTGGCTTGAGATGGTGCGCTACTACTCCAACATCGTTGGCAAGTATGGCACTCCCGTGCAGAACGCCCTGAAGAAACTTGCCGGTGTGCAGCTCGACTACATCTGCTCCACACACGGTCCGGTATGGCACGAGCATGTTGCCAAAGTAATAGACATCTACGACCGTCTGAGCCGCTACGACTGCGAGGAAGGCATTGTCATCTGCTATGGCACCATGTATGGCAATACGGAGCGCATGGCAGAGATCATCGCTAATGCAGCAAGTCAGGCAGGCATCAAGAACATCGTCATCTACAATGTGTCGAAGACCCACCACTCCTACATCCTGCGCGACATCTTCCGCTACAAGGGCCTCATCGTGGGTGCTCCCACCTACAACACCAGCCTTTATCACGAGATGGACGTGCTGCTCTCAGAGATAGCCCACAAAGATATGCGCAACCGCCTCATTGGTTGGTTTGGCAGTTTCGGATGGGCAAGCAAGGCAGTAGCAAAGATTCAAGAGTGGAACGACAACGCCCTGCACTTCGAGGCTGTCGGTGAGCCTGTGGAGATGAAGCAAGCCGTGAATGCCGACGTGCGCACCCGTTGCGAAGCCCTTGGCAAGGCAATGGCAGAGAGGCTGATTTCCGACAGGTGCCAATAGTCACTTGCACAACATTTTGAAATTCTTCTGATGAGGCCCACAGACTTGCAGTCAAAAGTCATCGCATTCATGCGTTTCCCACTCATCGTGATGGTGTTGTTTCTGCACTGCAACTTCACCACGCTGAGTGAGGGGTGGGCTTCATTACCCTTTGCCAGCAGTTTCATACGCATCTTCTCCCAGCATGTGGCACCTGCTGCCATCCCCTTCTTCTTCTTCATTTCAGGGTATTTGTTCTTCAAGTCAGGACAATTCTCCCCCGACATCTACATCAAGAAACTCATCCACAGGCTCCAGTCGCTGTTTGTTCCCTATATCCTCTGGAACTTGTTGTATCTCTTTCTTGTCATCATCATCGGCCTGTTTGCCAACAATGTTCCAATTATCGGAATCAAGTTCGATGACATGTTGTTTGGCGATGGTCTGAAGGCGTTTTGGGACATTTCCCTCATCAAGGGAGGCAGTTCCATAGCGGCGCCCATAGTTCTGCCATTTTGGTTTGTCCGCGACCTCATGGTGACGATGGTCTTCTCTCCACTAATATTCTTCGGAGTGAAGTTGTTCATCATTTTTGGCGGCAAGCGTCCTTTGGTGCGTTACGTTCTATTCCTTGCCGTCATATTGGGAATCTGCTATTGTCCCGACATGCCGGGGCTCAACCCTGACGCATGGCTGTTTTTTGGTTATGGCGCCTATTATGGCATCAAGAAGAAGGAGTTCATCGTTGCCATGATGCCATTCACCATTCCTGCGCTCATCGTTCTTGTCATTGTCATCATTTTGGGATGCTATTTCCCCAACGACTTCATTTTCCGACTGCAATATGTGGTGGGCTTGGTGTTCGGCATGTCGTTCACTACGAAGATGGTTCGTTCTGGCACATGGTATGTAAACATGACCTATTCCAACGGCAGTTTCTTTGTCTTCGCCACCCATTACATGTTCCTTGGTCTCATCATCATGTTTCTTGGCAGTGGCATCTGGGAACCGCAGAATGCTTGGCTTGCCTTGCTGATATACATCCTTTCGGTGGCTTTGGTGGTGACATTGTGCATGCTCCTTTATTGGCTCATGCGCACCCGTCTGCCGTTCACCACATACATCCTCATGGGTGGCAGGAGATGAGCCTGCGAGAAAGACCGTTGCAGATTTTGAACACCTACTCATAGCAAAGGAGATGCGTTTTCTATGATAAAAGTCAGATTCATTCCTTATCGTCCAGAACTTGGAACCATCTTTCACAGGCAGACCGCCCGTCACGAGTTGGTGTCACTCGACGGACGCTATCAGTTCTTTGTGGAAGAAGACATCGACGACCCCGACATCGTGGTGGTGCAAGGCAAGGGGATGCGACAAGCAACGACATTCCACGTAGCGCCCCAGAACACCATCGTGCTGACCACCGAACCCCGGTCGGTGCTCGTCTATCCAAAGAAATACCTGCGACAATTCGGGATGGTATGCACCTGCCAGGAAGGCACGCGACACCCCAACGTGAAATATGGTCCTGCCATACTGCCATGGTTCGTGGGATACACCGAGACCGACGGACAATGCCATGCCACCCTCGACTATGACTTCCTGAAGACATCACCCACCCCGAAGAAGGAAAAACTGATATCGGTGATCACCAGCAACAAGGCATTCACACAGGGACATCTCGACAGGATAGGCTTTGTGGAAAAGCTAAAGGAACATTTTGGCGACAAGCTCGACATCTTTGGCAGGGGATTCCGTCCCTTCGACGACAAGTGGGACATACTGGCGCCCTACAAATACCATATCGCAATAGAAAATTCCTCGCAAAGACACTACTGGACAGAAAAAATCTCCGACTGCTTCCTTGCCGAGACCTACCCCTTCTATCACGGATGCACCAACCTGGGCGACTATTTCCCCACAGGGGCATTCACCCCCATCAACATACACGACGCAGCGAGAGCCATCGACACCATAGAGAAGGCATTGGCAGAGAACAAGCAAGAATCATCGCGCCAGATTCTGGCAGATGCAAAGGACATGGTTCTCGACAAATACAACATGTTTGAATATGTGGCGCGACTATGCGACACTCTTGATCTTGGCGCCAAGAAGCAAATGGTGACCTTGCAGCCATGCCACTCCACCGACGACTGGCACAACCTCTACAACTATACAATAGGGCACAACCTCTTCAAACTGAAGATGAAACTAAGAGGGAACAAGCTATGAGGATGGAAGTGAACGAGGCATACACCCACCTCAGAGATTACATCGCCACGCTGCCATCACGGTTTGAGCACGACGGCGAGACAATTTTTGAAGGTCGCAACGTCATCAAGAAGTTCCAAGTCGGTGGCGACACCATAGTGGTGAAACGTTTCCGGAAGCCACATCTAATACAAAAAATCATTTATACGTTCTTCAGGCACGGCAAGGCACGCCGAGCGTATGCCAATGGTGGCAGGCTCCTGCATTTGGGATTCTCCACCCCCACAAATATCGCATACATCGAGACCCATCGCCATGGCTTGCTCGAATATGGCTATTACATCAGTGGCGTTGACGACGCGCCACCCATCTGCATCAAGCTCAACGACCAAGAGCAGTTTGACACCACCATGGCAGCCGACCTGGCGGGGATGATGGCTGCACTGCACAAGAAGGGCGTGCTGCATCACGACCTGAACTCCACGAATGTGCTCTATCACGCTCTCCCCGACGGACACTACACCTTCTCGTTCATCGACATCAACAGGATGAAATTCTGCGATGGCTACCCGCCACTCGACGAGTGCATGGAGAACATGACACGCTTCACTGGAAGAATGGACCTCTTTGAGTTTGTGGCACGGGCATACGTCAATGTACGCCAACTGCCACCCGACATGGTAGAGACGCTGTTGGCAGTGAAGCGCAGACACGACGAACGCTGGGTGAAGCGCAAACGGACGGCACAAAGGCTGAAGTCCGTATTCAGTTGGCATTCCACCCAGCGTAGTTAATTGGGTAATAGCTAATGTTGATTACCTATTTGGAAAAAACAGGGTATCAAAAGTCAAGGTCGGGCGACTCGGCAAGGACATCATTCACATGATTGAAGTCCTCCACGGTGTCGAGTTCCCAAGAGAAATAAGAAGTGGTATCTACCACTTGGAAAGTATGGCCTTTTGGTATCAGGCGTTCGAAAGCCATTTCGTAGAACACATCCACCAACCCCTCGTGCAATATCATTTTGTCAAGTTCGTCAAAGAGAGCCTCGCCATATTCTGCCGTGATGCGTTCTATGCCCACCGACTCGCCTAAGGCGTCATCCACCGAGCATGTCTTGCTGATGGCTGTGATGCGGCCATCGCCATCCACCACAACCTTCATCTCCTCCTCGCCCAACGGGTGGCGGTTGAGTGCCAGCGCACTGCCTTCCTTGCCAGCCACCACGCTCACTGCCTCCGGGTCGCAGAAGATGTCGCTGTCCATGAGGAGGAAATCCTCACCCCTGACCTCTTTCCCTGCCATCCAGAGAGAGTAGATGTTGTTGTTGTGCTCGTAGTCGGCATTATGCAAGAACACCTTTTCAAGCTTAGGGTAGTGAGTATCGAGGAAGCTGGTTATCATGTCCGCCTTGTAGCCTGTCACCACCACAAGGCGGTGAATGCCTGCACCGAGCATGGCATCTACCGTGCGCTCCAACAAGGTGCGTCCCCCAAGAGCCAACAAGCACTTGGGGCACACATCGGTAAGCGGGCGCAACCGCTTTGCCATGCCGGCAGCCAATATCACACCAGTCATCCTAATGCTATCTTCAAGATGATGTCGCACACCTTGCGGTTCTGCTCAGCACGACCTAATGTGATTCTCATGTGGGTGTCGATGCCAGGCTCGTTCATGAACTTCACCTTGTAGTCCTCGCTTGCAAAAGCCTCCTGCAATGCAGGCTTCAACTTAATAGGATATTTGATGAGGATGAAGTTGGCATACGAACGATAAACCTTGAATTCGGGCAGCACACCCAATTCCTCGGTGTACATCTTGCGTGCTGCAGCCATCACCTCTGCCACCTCGCGGTAGTGGGCGTCGCTCTTGAGGGCTGCGATGGCAACTTCCTCGGAGAGGCGGTCGTATCCAAGATACATGTTGGCATATTTCGCAAACCTTTTCATCACCGGACCGTTGCCAACAAAGCCGAATCCCATGCGCAAACCTGGCAGTCCATAGAATTTGGAGAGTGTGCGACACACCACGATGTTGTCATGCTTCTCGATAAGCATTTTTATATAAGAAGCGTCTGATGACAAGAACGAAGCGTAAGCCTCGTCAACCAATACTATGGTTGAAGGGGGCACCATGTCGAGCAGTTTCTCCATCTCCTCCGGAGTCAGTGCGTTGCCGGTGGGGTTGTTGGGTGAAGCCACCAAAAGGATTTTGGGATTGATTTCATCAATCATCTTCTTCAGTCCGTCGAAATCGTAGCGGAAGGAGTCACCATCCTCATATACAGGATATTGCAGCGTTGTGCCGTCCACCTCATCGGCTATGGACTTATAATACCACCATGAGAACTGTGGGATTATCATGGTCTTGGAACCACCCAAGGTGAGGAAATAGTGAACAGCTTTTTTCAGCAAGTCCTCTGCACCATATCCCAACAATATTTGCGACTCGTCGATGTCGTACAATTCGGAAAGATAAACAGAGAAGATGCTCTTCTTGCCCTGGTCGTAGATGCGGGTATAGAAGCATAGCTTTCTGTAGTCAAAGTCGGCAAGAGCCTTCTTCACTTCCTCCGACGGCTCAAAATTGAATTCGTTTCTATCAAGATAATTCATGTCTTTGTCTGTTTTTACGTGCCATTATTTTTGCAATGACGATGCAAAATTATACAAAATAATTGATTTTAAGAAGAATGGCAACTTTTTTCTTACGTAGGCAGTTGACTTCTACCTTTTTATTCGTCCAAAAGTCTTGATGCTTGTATATTTTCGCCAGATGTTCAGCCGTCGGTAAGGAGGCACCCCATGTCGGCGGATATAGTCGCGTGCCCCCTCAAGCATCCTGTGAGCCACGAGTCCGTCGAGATGCGGGTCATAGTTGTCGATCACCCACTGTCGCCGTGCCTTCATGCTGTCGTTTTGAATCACGTCATCGAAGACATCGCACAATTCGTCTGGTGACTGCATGTTGTGCCAGAAGAATTCCTTGGACGCGGCACGCAGGGTGATGACAGGCTTGTCGAGCAGCAGGAACTCATAGATGGTTGACGAGGTGTCGGAAATCATCACGTCAGACATGAGCATGTATTTTGTCACGGTATAGTCGTCTATCCACTTCATGCCCTCATGGCTCTCAGCCAATTGCCTGTACTCGTCTTTCAACTCTTGTTTGGTGAGAGGGTGGAATTTCAGCAACAGCAGCACGTCTCTTTTCTTCACCAAGTCGGTGAGTGCCTGCTGCATGTATGGCAGCGAGGTGAGGCTTGGCGAGAATGTTGGCGCATAGAGCACCACATGCTTTCTGCCGCTTTCATCCATTAGCTGTTGGCGCTCTTTGTCGAAGGTATGCAGGTTTTGGAAAATCCAGTCCTGTCGGGGCCAGCCAGTCTCCAGCACTTCAAAGTCACCATATTTTTTAGCCAACCTCTCAAAGCCTTTGGTGAAGAACGGTCCCTGGGTGAAATAAGTGTCGAAATAGCGCCTTATTATCCAGTGGTCTTTCTTCTCTGCTGCATATCCGTGAAAGACTTGAATTGTCCAATATGCCGAAATGGATGCAGGGATTCCCGGGAGCACTTATTACAGCCGGCCTGATGGCTATCAGTTTCATGGGCTTCGGCGGTCTGATCTGATTCGACGGGAGGATATGTGAATGAATATATTATGG
>ONAG01000082.1 GCA_900315745.1 uncultured Prevotellaceae bacterium | reverse complement strand
GGATTTCTTGTTAAAGGACTTGCAAATTAGTGCGAAAATGAACACAAAACCGTTAAACAACACTAAAATATGAGCCAATTATTTGGATTGCAACATAGAAGAGGGGACGGAGATTTTGATTTGTTTTCTTTGCCGATAGCGACCTCGCTGACCTCACAGTCTATGCGACCTCTCCATATGGAATCATATCACGACAGTAAATGTTCCTATATAACAAAAATAGCGAGACAAACTCGCTATTGTCAAGACTGCCAGCTTGAAGTTATTGCGCGATACCTGCGAAATCTTGACACTGCTTAGTTGCAAAAAACATTACTACCAAACATAATCCTCTCCCCCAAAAAGCAGAAACAGTGAATTCTTGAACATCAAATTAAAGACTGTGCGTGTTGATGGACTGCATGGTGATGGTCTGCGTTAGCATACGGAGAATGATGATTGGAAGGGGGTGCCAGAACCGCAGGATATGGAAAAACAAGACTTGTAAACCTCGAACAACAACTAATTTTGCCTCCATTCTTTGTGATTTCAGCAATAATTAAGGAAAAATGACGTTATAAAGGTGTGTTTATAAGAAAAATCCTCATTGTAGTGATATTGGTGCTTGCCTCGACAGGGGTTAAAGCCCAATACGATGTGCCCTTTAGTCATTATTGGGCAATGGAGCCCTATTTCAATCCTGGATCGGTAGGAAAAGAGTCGAAATTGAATGTGGCTGCTGCTTACGCCATGAATTTCGTTGGCTTCGAGCACAGCCCCAAGACCATGTATATTAGTGGTGACCTGCCTTTCTTCTTCGCCAACAGCTATCATGGGGTGGGCTTGCAACTGGTGAACGACCAGATCGGTCTCTTCACCCATCAACGCCTCTCAGGACAATACGCACACAAGCTAAAACTATTCAATGGGACGCTAAGCATAGGAATACAAGCCGGTCTCTTGATGGAAAACTTCGATGGAAGCAAATTGGAACTGGAGGAGACAGGAGACGAGGTGTTCGCCACATCAGAAGTGACAGGACAGGCACTCGACCTTGGAGCAGGACTTTATTATACCCATGGGAAATGGTATGCCGGTTTTTCGGTGCAGCATCTCACCTCACCACAAGTCACCTTGGGCGAAACCAACCAACTACAGGTAGATCGGACCTATTATTTGACAGGAGGGTACAATATTCGATTGAGAAATCCGTTTCTTACAATACATCCATCAGTCTTGGTGCGTACCGACGCCGTGGCATACAGAGCCGACGTGACAGCACGGTTGGAATATCACAATGACAACAAGCACATGTATCTCGGTGCCGGATATAGTCCGGATAACTCGTTTACGGCGATGATAGGTGGAAGCGTGCATGGAATACATATTGGATATAGTTACGAATTCTACACGTCGGGCATCAGCATTGGAAATGGTAGCCACGAACTGTTTATAAACTACCAGACCGACATCAACCTGACTAAAAAAGGAAAAAACAAACATAAAAGTGTGAGGATACTTTAAGAAGAATATGAGAACGAAAATAATCTTTGTCGCTTGCTGCGCTGTTGCGCTCATTGCATTGAATGGGTGCATGAGTGGCAGTTCTGCGTCCACCTCCGGAAGAGGAGGCGAACTGGTAGGGGTTGGCGGAGGAAAATCCTTCAAGGAGCCAGCACCCTATGGCATGACAATGATAAAGCGTGGATTCCTGAAGATGGGTATCGACCAGCAAGACACATTGTGGGGCAAGCAGACACCGGTGAGGGAAATATCCGTTGACGGATTCTGGATGGACGAGACCGAGGTGACCAACTCCAAATACAAGCAGTTTGTATATTGGGTGCGCGACTCCATCATCAGGGAAAGGCTTGCCGACCCTGCATACGGTGGCGACGACTCCTACAAGATTACAGAGGACAAGAACGGAGACCCCGTCACACCGCATCTCGATTGGAAGAAATCGCTGCCGAGAAAGCCAAACGAAGACGAGCTAAGGGCTATAGAGAGCGTATATGTCACCAACCCTGTGACGGGTGAGAAGATGCTCGATGCAAGTCAGATGAACTACAGGTATGAAATCTACGACTACACCACAGCCGCATTGAGGCGCAACAGGGTCAATCCTGAGGAGAGAATCCTCAACACCGACATCGTGGTGGACCCCAACGAGGTGGTGATGATCTCAAAAGATACGGCATACATCGACGACGAGGGCAGAATAGTCAGGGAAACCATCAACCGTCCGCTTACCGGACCATGGGACTTCCTCAACACATACATCGTCAATGTTTATCCCGACACCACATGTTGGGTGAACGACTTCAGGAACTCTGACAATGAGATGTATCTGCGCAACTATTTCAGCAACCCCACATACAACGACTATCCGGTGGTGGGTGTGTCGTGGGAACAAGCGAATGCTTTCTGCGCATGGCGCACAGACTACCTGCTCAAGGGCTTGGGACCAGAGGCGCGTTATGTGCAGCGCTATCGCCTGCCGACAGAGGCGGAGTGGGAATATGCCGCCAGAGGCAAGGAGGGTACTGAGTTCCCATGGGAAAACGAGAGCGTGAAGAACGGAGACGGCTGCTTCTATGCCAACTTCAAGCCCGACAAGGGCAACTACACCAAGGATGGCAACCTCATCACAAGCAAGGTGGGCATCTATTCGCAGAATACCAACGGGCTGTTCGACATGGCTGGCAACGTGGCTGAATGGACAAGCACCATATATACAGAAGCTGGAGTAGATGCCATGAACGACCTCAACCCGCAGTTGGAATACAAAGCCGCAAAGGAAGACCCTTACAGACTGAAGAAAAAGAGCGTCAGAGGTGGGTCGTGGAAAGACCCGGAGTCATACATACGTTCGGCATGGAGAACATGGGAATACCAGAACCAGCCGCGCTCCTATATCGGATTCAGATGCGTAAGAAGCATTGCCACTTCTTCGAGCGTGAAACAGAAACCAAGCAAAAGCAAGAAATAAAGCCATGACAAAATACAGCAAATTCAATATCATTTACTGGCTGCAGAAATGGATGGACAGCGTGCCAGGACAGACGTTCCTCAACTATGCTTACAGCTGGGGCGCATCAATCGTGATTTTGGGTACACTCTTCAAACTGACACACATTGAGGGAGCCAACCTGATGTTGTTCATAGGCATGGGCACCGAGGTGTTTGTGTTCTTCATCTCAGCCTTCGACCGTCCTTTCGACAAGACTGCTGATGGCATGGACCTCAAGACACACTATGAAGTGGAAGGTCAGGCTGTGCAACAAGGAGTGGTGCTCGCCCCTGGAGAAGAGGGAGAGATGCCATTGGATGAAAATGGCGAGAATGTTGTGGGCATTGAAGGAGATGGAGAAAACATAGACGGCTCACAGGTTGCCGCTGCATATGGCGGCGGTGGCATCGTGGGCGGCGCTCCAGTCGGAGGCGTGGTAGGTGGCGGCGGCACCATCATAATCGGTGGCGGCACACCTGGCGAAAGCATGGCAGCCATGGCTGAAGGACAGACTGTGGAAGGAGAAGAAGGCGTGGAAGGTGGTCAGCCTGTCTCGCCTCAAGTGCAAGTGGGTGGCATGCAGCCGGCAGCTGTTTCCACAGCATGGGTGGGACAGCAGCAGCAAGTGTCGCCTGAAATGGCAGAGGCAACAGAGAATTACGTGGAAGAACTCAAGAAACTCACCGAGATGCTCGGAAAGGTCAATGAGCAGAGCGTAAGGTTGACTCGTGACTCGGAGGAGATGGAAAACCTCAACCGCACGCTGACAGGCATTTGCAAGGTTTACGAGATGCAGCTCAAGGGTGCAAGCCAGCAGATAGGAACGATAGACCAAATCAACGACCAGTCGAAGAAATTGGCAAGTCAAATAGAACAACTCAACAAAATCTATGCCCGCATGATAGAGGCGATGACTGTAAACATGAGAAGTGCAGCCCCAACGCAGGCAACAGGTCTCGACTCATAGACGTTGAAATACTGAGACAAAATGGCTATAAAGAAAAGACCCGTCTCCCCACGCCAGAAGATGATCAACCTTATGTACGTCGTCTTGATGGCAATGCTCGCGCTGAACGTCTCGACAGAGGTGCTCGACGGCTTCTCCATCGTGGAGGAAAGCCTCAAGCGCACCACCGCCAACTCAGCCAAGCAGAACCTCGCCATCATGAACGAACTCGACGAACAAATGGCTGAAAACCCCGCCAAGGTGCGAGAGTGGTTTGAGAAGGCGAAACATGTGAAGGAAATCAGCGACTCCCTATACAACATGGCACAGGAACTCAAGGAGGCCATCGTCAAGGAGGCTGACGGTCCTGAAGGCACCCTTGACGACATCAAAAACAAGGAAGACCTGGAGGCTGCCAGCCACGTGATGCTCGCACCAGGCGTAGGAAAGGGCAAGGCGCTCTTCAAAGCCGTCAACTCCTACCGCGAACGCATCCTCCAGCAAGTCACCGACCCCGTGCAGAAAGAAATCATCGCCAGCAACCTCTCCACCGAGGTGCCCAAGAGCAGCAAGTCGGTAGGCAAGAACTGGCAGGAATACATGTTCGAGCAAATGCCCGTGGCAGCCGCCGTGACCATGCTGTCCAAGTTGCAGAGCGACATACGCTATGCCGAGGGAGAAGTGCTGCACACCCTTGTGGCAAACGTGGGAGTGAAGGACATCAGGGTGAACAAGTTGGATGCTTTCGTGGTGCCCGACAAGACAACACTCTACCCGGGTGAGAAGTTGACGGCAAACATCATCATGGCGGCGGTGGACACCACCCAGCAGCCTGAGATTTATGTCAATGGAGCAAGGATAAACTCCACCAAAGGCACTTATTCCTTCACAGCAGGTGGAGTGGGAGAGCATACCTTCGGAGGCTACATCCTGATGCGCAATGCCGAGGGCAATGTCATCAGACGTGATTTCAAGCAGAAATACAATGTCATCTCGCCGCCAAGTGGAGCCACTGTGGCTGCCGACCTGATGAATGTGTTGTATGCTGGATTCCAAAACCCCATCTCGGTCACTTGCTCTGGCATTCCGCAAAATGCCGTGTCGCTGTCCATGTCGGGAGGCTCCCTCACGTCACAAGGCAATGGCCATTACATAGCCGTGCCATCTGCCGTGGGACAGGATGTCACCTTCACGGTCACAGGCACCGACCGAGGTCAGAGCCGCACCATGGGTTCTGCAACATTCCACGTGAGGAAACTGCCAGACCCGACAGCATACATTTCCATCGGCACCGACAGATTCAAGGGTGGCGGACTGCAAAAGGCATCGTTGATGGGTGTCAACAACCTCAAGGCTGCCATCGATGACGGACTGCTCGACATCGAGTTCCGTGTCCTGAGTTTCGAGACGGTGTTCCACGACAACATGGGCAACGCCGTACCAATGGCATCAAATGGCGCTGCCTTCACCGAAAGGCAGAAAGATGCTTTCAGAAAACTTTCACGCAACAAGCGCTTCTATATCACCAATGTAACAGCTACCGGACCCGACGGCATCACACGCAAGTTGCCTGGCGCCATGGAGGTCATCGTGAAATAACAAAAACAGCAACAGAAAGATGAGACGCATACTGATGATATGTCTTGTGGCATGTGTGGCACAGTTTGCCATGGCACAGCCGAAGTCGCAACGCAACAACCAGCAGCAGGCACCGAAGTCGAATGCCAACAATATCACTACTCGTGCCAAGATAGGTTTCCCCACCACGGCTGCCATGTCGGAAGATGTGGTGTGGAGAAGAGACATCTACCGAGAGATGAGTCTTGAGGATGATGCCAACGCAGGCCTGTACTACCCCGTGGAGCCGGTGGGGACACAGATGAACCTCTTCACCTACCTCTTCAAGCTCATGATGACAGGCAACATCAAGGCATACGAGTACAGGCTCGACGGCAATGAGAACTTTGAGGATTCGGCAAGGGTGAAGCCGCTGACATTCCTCGACAACTATCACATCTATTATGAGAGGAATAATGGGAAAGTGCGCATCGACAATAGCGACATTCCCTCAAGTGAGGTGAAGGGATACTATATCAAGGAAAGCGCATACTACGACCAGGGCACCGCCACATTCCATCGCAAGGTGATAGCCCTCTGTCCCATAATGATGCGTGAGGACGACTTTGGCGATGGAGCCTCCAAATATCCGCTGTTCTGGGTGAAATACGACGATGTGGCACCTTTCCTGAGCAAGCAGACCATCATGACCAGCAACATCAACAATGCGGCTACCATGAGTATCGACGACTTCTTCACCATGAACAGGTATCAGGGCAAGATATACAAGACCACTAACATGTTGGGCAGGACGCTTGCCCAATACTGTCCCGACGATTCCACCATGGCAAAGGAGCAAAGGCGAATAGAACAGGAACTCCTTGACTTCGAAAAGAACATTTTCGGCGACCAAGTGAAGAAAGACTCTCTCGACAGCATTGCCAAGGTGCAGGCTGATGCCAAAGTGAAGACCAAGAAGGAAAAGAAAAACAAACGTTCCGCAGATAGTGGAGAGGAGAAGGTGTCGAAGCCGAAACGCTCTTCGTCTCGCTCTTCTGCCACCACACCAGCAAGGGTGTCGGTTAGAAGGGAACGCCACTAACATTTTATCATTATGGTGAGGAAAGTGCTGCTCGTGGCACTCTTTGCCTTGACTCTTGGAGTTGTTGAGGCTGACGCCCAATTGAAATTGGGCGTGAAGGGTGGCATGAACCTCACCGACATGAGACTCAACAGCAAGTTGCTTGACAGGGAAAACCGCAGAGGCTTCTTCTTCGGACCAACCCTGAAGCTTGCCATACCCCTCCTGCCGCTTGGGTTCGACATAGCGGCTCTTTACGACCAAAGGGAGATGGAACTGGAAGATGGGGAGAAAACGTGGAGTGTCACCACAAAGCAAGTGAACATCCCCATCAATGCAAGATTGACATTCGGGTCGAGCAAGTCGTTGGCTGTATTCCTCTTCGGTGGACCGCAGTTTGGCTTCTCCATCAACACCGACCAGAACATAGTGGACAATTACCGCTCTTGGAAAAGAAACAAGTCCTTGTTCAGCATCAATCTTGGAGCGGGCTTGCTGTTGGGGAATACTTTTCAGGTGTCTGCCAACTACAACATTGACTGCAGCAAAGACGGCAGCGTCACCATCAATGACGTGGTGGACCAATTGAAAGAACACAACTCGAAGATAAACGCATGGCAGTTGGCTGCCACGATATATTTCTGAAAACCTCTCTTATTCTTTACTCCTTTCACGACTGATGTTTGTAGATGTAGCCCTTCCCCTCCCCTTGGAGGGATTTTTCACATACACCGTGCCCGAAGACATGAGGGATGCCGTGAAAACAGGCATGAGGGCTGTCGTGCCCCTTGGCAGGAGCAAGACATACGTGGGCGTCGTGGTGGAGATACACGACAGGAAGCCGGATTTCGAGACTCGCGACATCATCGACCTGCCCGACAGCAAGCCTCTTGTTACCGACTGCCAGTTGAAATTGTGGAAATGGGTTGCCGACTATTACATGTCACCCTTCGGAGAGGTATATAACGTTGCCATGCCCTCAGGATTGAAAGACAACTCCTATCGTCCAAAGTTTGATACTTTTGTCTCTCTTTCACCGCAGTTTCGTCAAGAGCAGGCTCTTCATGTGGCTTTTGGGATGTTGCAACGGTCGGCGCAGCAGCAGAAAGTGTTTGCCGACTACCTTGCACTCTCGCATTACGACAGCATGGAGGGCAATGTGTGCAAGGAAGGGATAGTGGAGGTGTCGAGAGACGAACTGGTGAATTTCTCCCACTCCAAGACAGCCGTGGTGAAGGCATTGGTAGATAGGAAAATACTGATGCTCTACCAGCGTGAGGTGGCTCGGCTGAACAAGGGCGGCGAACCGCATTTGGAGAGAGTGAACAAGTTGAACCCTGTTCAGCTTGACGCATACAATTCCATCCTTTTCCAGTTCTTGAAACGGGATGTCACCTTGTTGCATGGCGTGACGTCAAGTGGGAAGACAGAAATATACATACATCTGATAAAGAAAGCATTGGACGAGCACAAACAAGTGCTCTACCTGTTGCCCGAAATAGCATTGACAGTACAGATGACACAGCGGTTGCGTAATGTTTTCGGCAACCTTTTGGGCATCTATCATTCCAAATACAGCGACGAGGAGCGTGTGGAGATATGGAAGAAGCAGATGTCGGCAAATCCATATCAGGTGATTCTTGGCGCCCGCAGTGCGGTGTTCCTGCCTTTCCAGCAACTCGGACTGGTAATCATCGATGAAGAGCATGAGACCTCGTTCAAGCAGCAGGACCCGGCTCCAAGGTATCATGCGCGCTCGGTGGCGATAATGATGGCGCACATGATGGGAGCCAAGACATTGTTGGGCACGGCAACACCATCGGTAGAAACCTACACTAATGCCAAAAAGGGCAAGTACGGACTGGTGAAGTTGATGACGAGACATTCCGACATTCAATTGCCGGAAATACAGGTGGTGGACATGGCAGACTTGCAGAAGCGCAAGATCGTTAAAGGCAATTTCTCGCCACAGTTGCTCACCGCTGTAAGGGAAGCCCTTGAGAGGGGAGAGCAGGCAATCTTGTTCCAGAACCGCCGTGGTTTTGCACCCATGGTGGAGTGCCGTACTTGCGGATGGGTTCCCAAGTGCCAGAATTGCGATGTGTCGCTCACTCTCCACAAGACAATGAGCGTCATGACTTGCCATTATTGCGGATACACTTATCCCATACCCAAGATGTGTCCGTGTTGTGAAGGGACCGATTTGAGAGGTCGCGGACTTGGCACCGAGAAGGTGGAAGACGAGATATTGGAGATATTCCCCGAGGCACGTGTGGCACGCATGGATTTGGACACCACACGAAGTCGTTCGGCATACGACCGCATCATCAACGACTTCTCCAGTTGCCGCACCAACTTGCTGGTGGGCACTCAGATGGTGAGCAAGGGTCTCGACTTCGACCATGTGAGCGTGGTGGGGATTCTCAATGCCGACAGCATGCTCAATTATCCTGACTTCCGGGCTGCGGAACATGCCTACATGATGATGGCGCAGGTGAGTGGCCGCTCGGGAAGGAAGGGCAGGCGCGGACTGGTGATACTCCAGACGAAGCATCCCGACCATCCGGTGATAGAACAAGTGGTGGCAAACGATTATGACGGCATGTACGACGAGGTGATGCAGGAGAGAAGCATGTTCAAGTATCCTCCTTTCACACATTTAGTGAACGTCTATTTGAAGCATCGCGACGACAACTTAGTGGAGTCTGCCTCGCTCATGATGGGCAGTTGGCTCAGGCGGTGGTTTGGCAGTCGTGTGCTTGGTCCCGACAAGCCCGCCGTGGCACGCGTAAAGTCAATGCACATCCGCAAGATGGTGGTGAAGCTCGAACAGGGCATCAATTTGCCATTGGCAAAAGAATACCTGCACAAGGCGCAGCAGATGCTTCTCAAAGAGTCGCGCTATCGCCTTGTGCAGGTGTATTTTGATGTCGATCCGCTTTAGAGTGTGAGTTCCACGCCTAAACCGAATACCTTGTTGGTGCGAGTGTAGTCGTTGTGTGTGGTGTGGTTCATGGCTGTTGGCGTCACGTCTTGCTTGTATGTGTCGTAGTTGGTTTGGAAATAAGCCGCGTTAACCTTCACCTTGTCTGTCACTTTGTAACCTAAACCAAATCCAAAGGTGTAGCTGCTGACAACGAACGACATGTCGTTCATATACTCGTCAGACAAGCCATAGTTGGTCTTCTGCAAACCTGCACTGACTTGAAGCTTGTCGGTGATGTCCCATTCTGCACCGCCGTTGACTTCCCAGGTGTTGCCGTCGAGCTTCTTCTCGTCATGGTTGTACCAGTGTGCTTGCTTGTCGAAGAACAGGTGATAGCCGGCACCCACACGCACGGCGGGGGTTATCGACCATTGAGCGCCGACAGTGAAAAGGGCAGGCTGGTCTTCGGGCACGCTGCTTCCGTCACGGTATTTGTTCACGGCGTCGATGGCATGAGCTTCCTTTACAGTGGAGTTGTTCTCCATCCTCATGCGAGTCTTGAACTCATACTTGGCGGCGAAATTGAAGTCTCCCACCTTGTAGTCGATGCCGATGATTGGGGCAATGCCAACACCCGACTGGTCGGACATCAGGCTCACGCCCTCGCGATAGGTCTCCAATGTCTGCAAGCTCTGTTGTGTTCCCTCCAATTGTGCCTTTGCTGCCCGTGCTTCTGCCAGTTGGTTGGTCATCAGTTCGGTGACAGGTACACCGGCTGCTGTACATTGGGCGATGCCGGCTTCCAACTGGCTGATGCCTGCAGCATATTGTTCTATGCCGCCTGTAATTCTTGCATTGGCATTGTCGAGGAAGCTGCCGAAAGGCACTGCTCCTGCTGCCGTGTTCACAATTATGTTGTTGAGGTTTGCCTTGTAGGAAGCAGTTCCGTAGAGCAAGCGTGCACCACCATAAACGGAAAGGTTGTCGGTGAGCTTGTATGCAGCTCCCAAGGTGAAGCCTAAATAATATTGCTTTCCGCGCATGTATCCATCCACGTCATATCCTGTGGCTCCAAGAGGCTTGAGCGAACTTGCGATGGCGCCCACGGCACTCTCGAAAGAGCCGATGCCATTGGAGAACTCGCATTTTCCGCCGCCACCAGTCACCGAGAAATTGAACTGAATACTCCAATTTCCTTTGTTGTATGCTGCTTGAAGCGAAGGTATGAATGGTGCATTGGCAGTGCCTTCAAATTCCTTTATTGTTTTTTCGTTGTTCCTCATGCCGAGCGCGAAGTCGGGGTTCGTGGTCGTGATGGTGCGTGTCTGTTTGGCATATTGCCAGTTGAAACCGATGTGGAAACCTTCGTTGAGGAAGATTACACCGGCAGGATTGGTATATACTCCGTCGAGACCTATAGCTGCATCGCGGGCGGGATTGCGAAGGAAATTCACACTTTGGTTGGTGTTCGTCAATATGCCGCCGGCAAGTGTTGTTCCTGAAACAAGGATGGCGATTGCCATCAAATACAATCTGTTTTTACACATTTTAAAACTTTGTTGGTTAAAATTTGTTTGCAAAGTTAGGTGAATTGTTCAAATTTTCCATTTTTTTGTGTTTTCCTTTAATGTATGTTAACAATTTTACCTCAATTTCTTGCACAAATAACGCTTTTTGTGCAAGAAATTGAGGCTTCTGTGTGCGCAAACAATGAATGTGGAATTTCAGAAAGTCCCTATTCTTTCGGTTGGGTTGTTTGTTCGGCTTCCTGTTCTTCGTTGTTCAGTTTCGGGTATGTTATTCGGGTATGGTATATGCTCTTGAGTTTTTCGGCGAGGACGATTTTGGCAATGGCTATGTCACGGAAAGTGATGGGGCATTCCTCGAAATATCCGGCTTTCACCTGGTTGTCTATCAGTTCGTCCACTTTCTTGCTTATAGTCTCGTCGCTATATACGGGCAGTGACTTGGTGGCAGCCTCCACGGTGTCGGTCATCATGATGATGGCTTGTTCGCGAGTTTGTGGGTTGGGGCCGGGGTAAGTGAACTGTTCTATGTCAACATCTTCTTCAGGGTGTTTGTTTTTGTATTGTACGTAGAAGAATTTTGCTATTCCTTTACCATGGTGTGTGCGTATGAAGTCGGTGATGACATCCGGGAGGTCGTATTTTTCTGCTAATCTTAGTCCTTCTATCACGTGATTGATGATGATTCTTGCGCTTTCCTTCTCCCTGCCTTTTTCCGACAGCTTGTCATGAGGGTTGACACCAGCTTGGTTTTCCACGAAGAATACGGCGTTTGCCATTTTTCCTATGTCGTGGTATAGTGCGCCGGTTCTGACCAATAGTGGGTTTGCTCCAATCCTGTTTGCCACCTCTGCTGCAAGATTGCCCACCGTGGTGGAGTGTGCGAAGGTGCCTGGTGCCTTTTCGCTAAGCATGCGCAGCAGTTCCTGGTTCGTGTCCGACAGTTCGAAAAATGTGATGTTGGTGGTGAATCCGAAGAGTTTTTCTATCACGTACATCATGGGGTATGCCAAGAGCAGGAAGATGCCGCTGGTGATGAGGTAGGCGAACATGTTCTGGTCGCTGTATGTCAGTTCTTTTGTGTTGTTCGTTATCAGTTGCAGCGAGAAGTATGTCAACATGGCGCAAAGGGTTGCCATGAAAGCCGCGCTGAAGAGTTGCGACCTTTTTGCCATGTCGCTTAGAGAGTATATTGCAGCCATGCCGGCAGCCATCTCAATGGTGATGAACTCATATTGGAAGTCATTGGGAATGGCTGATATGAGAACTGTTGTGGTAAGTGTGATGAATGCGGTGCGCGAGTCGAAGAAGACCTGCGTTATCATGGGCACGATGGCAAAGGGCCAGATGTAGATGCTCAGCGTGGTGTATGTGAGAGCTAATGACATTGTCACAGGCAGTGCCAGCGTCATGATGTAGAGCATGACGATGTTTAGCGGATGGCTATAGAACTGCTTCCTGTAGATTCTCAAGTAGCATGTGAACAGCAGTATGAAAATGAACACCAACAATGCTTGTCCTATCGTGCGGTAAATCAGTCCATCGTCATCGGGGTTGCGTTTTTTCAGTTCTTCTACATACGAGTCGATTTTGTGTTTCGTGTCTTTGTCCACCATCTCTCCCGTGCCTATGATTTTCTCGTTTTTGAGCACTTCACCTATGATGGTGGGCACGGACTCCTCCAATTCCCTTATCTCTGTTTCGTTGTGCAGGCTGTCGTATCTAAGGTTGGACCTGATGAACACGTTCAGGTCGGTCAGTTTCTCCAACTGCTCCTCGTGTTCGGCAAGTTCTTCATCGGCGAAGATGCGTCTGAAAGCCTGACTTTCTGTTGGGATGTTGACTATTTCGGTTGGTGTCGCTAATTTGTCTCTCACCACTCTGATGCTCCACGTGCTGTCGTTGGCAAGCTCCGTTCGGTCGTATTCGTCGATGATGCCTTGCCCATAAAGGAAGTGGAGCCTTCGTTCAATGAGGTCGCTGTATTTGCCGAGCATTCCCGTGCTGTCTTTTGCAACAGCTTTCTTGAAGTCTGCCACTGCTTGTTCTTCCACGTCGAAGTCCATTATGTATAGAGGGTTGTATTCCCTTAGCAGACTTTGTTTGTCGCTCTCTATCTCGCTCTTGCTTCTGAAGCTATAGAAGTTGAATTCGGCAATGAGAGTTTTCGATGTCCATGGCTTGTTTATCTCATAATAGGGGAAGTTTGGTCCCGACTCGTTAGGGAACGACCACACGATGATGATTGTGGTTATGATGGTGATGACTGCATTTGTCAGTATGATGAGCCATTTCTTGTCGGGTAATGTCTTTATTGTAACCATGTTCTTAAGGTTTGGTAGAGATGGCGAAAATACGAAAAAAAAGACAAAGCAAAAAATAATTGGCGATTATTTTTGATTAACTACTCATATGCTTGCTTAATGGAAAAGGGAGAACCAATGGCTCTCCCTTTCTTCAATGTCTTTCAGCATCTTATCTTACGATGACCTTGCGTGTGCTTCCATCGCTCATCTTGACGATGTTCAATCCTTTTTGTGGTGAGCTGATGAGTTGTCCGTCGATGGTGTAGCGTGCTGTCTCGCTTACGTTGTCGCTTTGTACGCCTTGAATGCTGGTGTTGGTGCTTACCGCTGCCTGTTCGCAGTTGTTCACTGCCATGTGGTAGATGTCGGCATTGTTGATGTTCTTGACAATGGGTGCCACAAAGGCGGTGATGGTCAGGTTCTCTGCAACGAATTCTTCGGGGATGGCCAATGACTTGAAGATGGTGAAGTCGTTGCCTGTCCACTTGATGGGTTCGCCGCCAACACTTGTTGCCACCATGCGCAGGGCATTGTTGTGCTCATAGTTGTTTTCCCATTTTCCTTGGTTGAGCTGTCTGCCTTTCAACCCGCTCTCTGTGATGTAGATGGTTAGGGCATAGTCGGCAAGCAACATGCTGGCTCCTTCCACTCCTTTTCCCTTGACTGTTATTTCAAGGTCGCGTCTTTTAGGTTCAAAACTCTGCTCTATTTCAAGAGTTACGAATGAAGGTTCTGGAATATTCTTCATGAATTTATAAAATTCTTCCATTATCTCAGGGATGTATTGCTCATTGTAGCCGATGCCATACACCAAGGTCTTGTCGCCATCAGCCAATTCTTCATCGAAGATGCGGTTGAAGCTTGCGCCAGGCCATCCTCCAAGTCCCTCCATTGTTTGAATTTGGTCGCACTCTTTGAAGTTAAGCGGGTCAACGCCGTTCATGTTTCCATGTATGGAAACCCATGCCACATCATCATGCTTTTCCACCATCAGCCTCATCATGATATAGCCTAATGGGCAGTAGGTGCAAGAGTTGGATGTGAAATGTTCAATGAGGTGTTTCTGTCGTGGCACGGCATTGGAATATACGTTGAATTGTGCTGTCGCATTGTTGTTGTCCACTTCTCCAGAGGGTGTGTCGCCATTGACAGTTGTAAGTTCCACTTTTATGGTGTGTCCGAGAAGCTTAATGTCGCTTGGCATTCCAATGGCGCTGCTGATGGTCGCCTTTTTCGTTGGGGATATGGATTTGCTTGCTTTAGCAGTGTTTACAAGGTCATTGTCTATGTAGATGTTGAAGCCTACACTCTCGATGGCATCCTTGCCCATGTTGGTGACATCAATGCTCCAGATAATCTTGTCATCTTTCTGATAGTAGCCCTTGTCAACTTTCAAGTTGCTCAAGATTATGCGTTGGTCTGACAGGTTTCCCTCAACAATGAGCTGTACAGATAGAGCTCCATCGTTGCCTAATGTGTACCAGCCAAGACCACTGCCTCCCACAGATCTTGGGATGTTGCCATAGAAATAGAAGTCGCCTTTGATGTCACTTTTTTCATAATAGGAGATGGGGTAGCATTCATCGGTGTAGTATTGTGGATTCTTGGGGTCTTTGTCATTCTTCTGATAGTATGTAAAACCAACCATGTATGTCTCTTTGGAGGAGAGGGTGAACTGTTCACCTTCGTCAAACATCACGGTGTTCCACCCTTTGATGCCTTTTCCTACTTCCTTGCTTTTGATGGTTGATATGCTTCCGTTGTTGTTAATCTTGCTGACAAAGACATCGAAGTCGGTAATGTCGTAGCACAGTCCTACGCGCATTCCAACCACCTTGAACTCGTTGAAGTTTTCTGTGATGCTTTTGTCAAAGATGGTTGCCGCCTTGCATATCCCACTGGTATAGGCGCCCATGCCTGAACCGTATTCAGCCAAGTCGTCGGTGGTATATAGTCCACAGAGATATTGCCCGTCGTTTAGAGCCTTGATGTATGACCTGTCGTTGTTCTGCACCAATGATGGAATGTTCGACATCTGCGCTTTCAGCTTGTTGGTGGCAGGCTTTATGACATCGATAGCCTGCGCCATCATGCAGACAGACAACAGGCAAAAAGCCAAGAAAAGTAATGTTTTTTTCATAAGCAGAATTTTGTTGTTATTTGTTAATTTGTTTGATTGTCTTTCCGTCTCTCATTTTCACTATGTTGATGCCGTGCTGGGGAGCAGAGAGCGGCGTGCCGCCAATGCTGTAGCGTGCTGTCACCGTGGTGTTGCCCTTGTCGTCGATGCCGTTGACACTTGCGGGGTCGGCATATTCATAGTTGATGGTGACAGTTGGTCCCAATTCACCCTCTTCGTACTTCGGTGGAAAGCCAGAGAGTGGTGTCATGGCTTGAACCTGGTAGCTGACACTGCATTTCCCGTAAGTTTTGGGAATCCATTCTGACTGCAGGTCGATTGTTTGGTTTCCGCTTATCATGCCGGCAGGTGTGTTGAACGTTTCCACCGCGCCCTTGGATATGCAGTTTGTGGGGAAGCATATTTGGAAATTCCCATTGTCCAAGGTCTTGATGGTGCATATCATTCTCACGCCAGCAATGTCGTTTGACGTGTTTTTAATGCACAAGCCTGAAGGCATGAGTATTTCTCCGAACTCGTCTTCTGCAACGTCTTGTCGGTTGAGGGTCGCCCCGTCGGATATTTCATTGCCATTATTGTCAACGAAGATCAGCGTGCCAGCCGACTGTGCCATGAGCATTGTCGAGCAAAGCAGCAGGAACAAAACAGATGTAAGAATTTTCTTCATGATGGTTTATGTCTAATGATTGTTTTCTTTATTCATCGTCTTTAATTGACATACAACTTTTCTATGGATACCTGTTGCACGCCTTCGTCGTTATAGACAAAAGCTATGACGTGCATGTTGTCTGCCACCCATTCGTCTTTTAGCTTGCAAGTGAAATCTTGACTCTTTTCCTCTCCCTCCTTGATGGAGAAATCCTCTCCCCAAAGTCCATTGACGGCATCACGGAAGACATGGTTGTGTATGTAGTTGTGGTCTGTGATTTGTCCGCTGGCGGCATCGCTTATGGAGTTGTAGCGCAGTTGCATGGCAGTTATGCCGTCTTCCACGAGCCAAAGTTGCAACTTCCCTTTGGTGTCGCCATTGGTGCCAAGGGTAATGATGCTGATGTTGACGTTGCGTGACGAGGGGTCGTAATCGGTGAATATGGTCAGGGAGAGTGGGGCTGGCTTCTGCAATTCTTCATATACTTTCGCTTGCCAGTCAGGATAGTTCAGTATTCCGCCATTGCGGTTTATCAGACCTGCTGGCTGATATTCCACTTTCCAATAGTTGTAGTATTCGTTACCTGTGTCTGTCATAAGTCCTACGTTCTTGGCGTTTCCTGCAAAGCCAAGAGGTCCGGAGTGTATTCCCACGGCGATGATGGTGTCGGCGCCATAGTGTTGCTGCAGTTTGGCTATCTCTGCTGTTGCCACAGGACAATTGACGCAACGCTGCCCTGTGAAATCCTCTATCAGTATGCATCGCGACACTTGTGCCGGCTTTACGTAGATGAGGCGTTACGAAAGGCGTTTCATGCGTTTCAGAAGTTATAGTTGTATGAAATGGTGAAACCTTTGGTGGCTGGCATATATCTGCAAACCCCTCCCGAGCAGTTGTAGCCGGCGCGAGTGCGTCCATAGCCAACTTGTATTCTGTGTGCTCCAGTGTTGTATGTTACCAATCCTTGGTAGTAGTGCTTCTTGGTCTCTCCACTGTTGTACATGTCGGATACTGTTATCATCCAATGAGGCACGAGCGACAGTTCAAGAAGTCCGTAGAGCCAGTCTCCCTCGTCATCTTTCGTTGCCAAGTATTGCATCTCTCCACGCAGGGTGGCTTTCCGGTTGAACTGGTATTTTCCGTCAGCGATGAAGATGTTTGAACGCACATCTCCGCCGCCGCCCTCTATCATCGTCATGTTGTAGTATTGGTTCATGTACATCAGGTTGAGCTTGAAATCTTTGGTCAACTTCCTTTCCACCTGCACGTTCAGGTCATGGTAAAACTTGTTGTCGCCCCATTTCCAGAATGCCGAGCCGTAGCCGTTGGAGTTGTATTCGTTTTCAATATAATTGCCTCCATGGTTGTCTATGGAATGGACGTATGAGAAGTTTACCTTCACCAACATTCCGTATTTCCCGCCAAGAGCAGTCTTGCGCTTGAAGTTGTAGCCCATGTTGATCTGGTATGCCCACTCTCCATCTGGCTGTGTGGCGTAAGGGTAGAGGGCTGCCAATGCGTAGGTATGGTCCATCGTGAATGCCGGCAGGTGGTTGATGAACGAAGAAGTGCCGATTTCTGAACGTCTGCTGCGGAACGACATGTTGTCGGAGCGTTTGGCTTGGGCAAGGATGCTCATGCCTTTTTGTGAATAAGAAGTGGAGAGCATTGCCACATATCCCTTGCGATAGATGTAGTTGTTGTCGAAAGAAGGGTCTTGCGTCTTTTGTGCATATTCCGCCAATATGTTTAAGCCGTTTTTTTGGAAGTTGGCTCTTACGTCGAAGGCATTGACGTACTCAGGCAGGTTGAGTCGATGTGAGGGGTCCACCATTATCACTTCTTGTTTTTCGTGCTTGTTGACCATCGATGCGCCAAGAAGCAATCTCGTTCCGCTTTCCTGCATCGGTTTCGACCATTCGTCGATGTTCAGTTCTATATCGCCGCCGCTGATCCATGAGTCGTTGTGTGACCAGTATCTTCTCTGCTCACCAGTGATTGCCTTCAGTTGGACACCGTCGAAGGGACGATAGACTATCCTGCCTCCCAACAAGTGGTTGTCGATGCCAAGTGAACGCTCCTCGTATGTACGCAATATGAATCCCGAGCCAAATTGCTCGTAGAACGAGCCAGCCGTCACTTCAAGATTCTTCAACTTGCCTTTGACTTGGAAAAAGGGGACACCCCAGCCTTTGAAATCATTGTCGAAGCCAGGTAGTGGATGCTGTAGGTACTCAAGTCGTGCCTTTGCATCAACATACTTGCTCATCACTGCCACATCGGCGTAGGTGTTGGTCAGCGCCCAGTCGTCGCTCTTGCCAGCCCCTATGTCCTCGTCCTCCTGTGGTATGAGAACGTCACTCTGAATGCTTCCTGTGACTACGATTTTGTCCTTGCCTTGTTCCCCTTGTGCAAAGGTGTTGAAGGCAAGAAGCAAGGCGCAGGTCAAGATCGGCAATCGGTGTTTGTAGGTCATTCCTTATTTTTTCTATTGTCTATTATTTCTTTACCAGTTCCCTTACTTTCTCTATGAGTTCCTCCTCTGCTCCGTCGGTATATCCATTCTTCCTGAAGACAATCTTGCCATTGCCGTCGCAAATGAGCACGTAGGGAATCATCTGTATGCTCAAGGCATGAAGGAAGTCGCTATTGGGGTCGAGCAGCACTTCATATTCCCATCCGTTTTCATCCACCATGGGCTTCACCTTGTGGATGTTTTGTGCTTGGTCGATAGAAACGGCATAGAGTTTCACTCCTGTTTCTTCCTGCCAGTCGGGATACACTTCATGGATGGCTTTCAGTTCACGGTTGCACGGCTTGCACCATGTGGCGAAAAAGTCGATGATGAAAGGTTTGCCATCATTGGAAAGCTGGTCAGTCTGTATGGTCTTGCCATCCATTGTCTTGAGGGTGATGGATGGCAGTTGTGCTTTCACCATGCCTGTGATGGCAAAAAACAACAATAATGCCATTGTCCTTATTTTCATGTTATTCCTTTTTTGTTCAATTGGGTTACAAAATTAAACTTTTAAGAAGGAAAATGAGTGAAAAATACTGTTAAAAAACATTTTTTCTATCAGAAGGGTTCGTCAGGCTTCTTGTAAAATCTTTAAAAGCCCTCCCCATGTTATCTGGAGAGGGCTTTTTGTCATTCATGTCATGCTTCCTTCAAGTGGAATATTTCCATGCCGTAAAGCTGTCCTTGTGGAATTGGACGCAAGTAGTAACCTGCAGGAATGTCACGGGTGAAAGTCTTCAGGTCCTTGTCGGTATAACCATCGCCAGCAATGCTCAAGCAAGCTTGGCTCTGCGCTCGGCTCGCACATAAATTGGATTTACGTGCAACCGAGATTAGAGATGAACTTATTCAATCTTTGCTGAGGCGCAGGCGTAAATCTCTGTGAAATGGGAAGTTACTCCCAAAACTGTAGGATATAGTCAACAATTGGTGTTTCATCCTTTATCTTCTCTAGAATTTGGTAGTCTGTACGATAACCGTCTTTGAACTCTATGGCGATAATGTCGTCCGAAATCCATTTTATGTTACGTGTATCATTTTGGGCATCCCTGAATCGATCTTTGATAATTTTAAAGCTCTTGTTGCCATTATATTCAACCTCTTCATAATACCCTTGACCATGATTTAAGGTTTCAAATATGTATTTCTCACCAAACACCAAGAAATTCCTGTTGTAATATCGACTTTTGACATATTCAACTCTCATACGCTTGGTCTCTTTTTTTACATCATTCAATTCATCCATCAACCCAAGCATACGCCATCTGCCTTTCAATACTTTACCTTTCACATTTACACTCTTGTCCGTAAGGGCGTTTACGATGACTTTTCCATCCGTAGAATAAACTCCTGACAGATAAGTCTCGATACACCAGTCGTTGTAAGGGAAAACAGGATGATTGGGATAGTTGCTCCACCATTTGAGTTTAAAACCTGTGCTGTCGCTGTCATAAATCAATGTGCTTTTGTCATTTGCGGATGCTGGCTCAGAACCAGTATAGTTAAACACTTTACGGTCATTATTCACGATACGATATGATTTATTGTTTATCGACATCATCAACGTTACTTTGTCTGTGCAAATCTTATACTGGTCGAACGGCTCTTTGAAATATTTCCCGTCTTTGCCATTAATACCTGCCAATTTGTAGATTCCGCGTGGATTCCCTGTCTGTGCATGCATGCTGAAAGTTGACACCATCAGCAGCATGATAAATAAGATTCTTCTATTCATAAATTTCGATTTGACGGCATTTTGGGCTTCGCCTCGGCATAGCTCAAGCAAGCTTTACTCTGCTCTCGACTCACACCATAAATCCGATTTATTGAGTTGCAAAATGCAAATATACGACTCTTATTGTTTATAAGCAACAAGCATAACAATTATTTAATTTTTATTGTTCATACTTATTAGCTTTTCACTACCATTTATGTAATAGTAATACCTTGCCATACCCTCGCCATACCCTCGGAGCTTCCATGTCGTTCCTGTTTATTTGTCAATGAAAGCCTGACTTACCGCTTCACCTGCTCAACTTCATACCTATTGGCTCGGAGCATCTGAATGATGCCGTGCTCCCCTATCAGATGGCCGGAGCCGAAGACAATCATCGTTGGCTTTTCACGCATAGCGGCTATCATTCTCGGTAGCCATTTCTCGTTGCGGTCTCTATACAACCGAGGGAAGCGGTTCACATTTTGAATATGATGACTGACAAAGCCTTCGTAATCCCCCGTCCTCCAATAGTTGTAAGTTGTCTCAAAGTCCTTAACCATCTGTTGTTTGCGTCCCTCGTAGTCTTTCAGAAAAGCCATCAAGGAGTCTGCCTGTTCCTCTATGGTCTGTGGCAGTTTTTCTTGAGAATCCGCAAGTTCATTCAACTTCATCTTCTCATCGTCAAGTTGCCCCACGTTCCATCCGCGTTCCTGAACTCTTTTCATGAGTTCCATATCCATAATTCCTTTGTTTCTATACTGGACCAAAAAACGCGAGGTGAAATGGTTTTGAAATTCAAATGGAGTAATCTTCCACAAACTCTTCCAAGTCGTGTCCGAAAGATTGATGTGCATATACTCTTTGTATTTCTCTACCAGGATTGCAGCACTCTCTTCATCTATGACATCAAAGATGTTCTTGCCATCAGGATAATCCACTTCCTGTTGTACTTGTTTTCCATCTGGCTCACCTAAACTGACGACCATGGTGGAAGCAGAGAGCTTTTGTTCCACATACATTTGCTGACATTGCGACTCCGCCTCCAGATATTCTGGAATGCTGTCGAGCAATGAACCAGGCAAATTATGTATTGTGCCAAGGATGTAAGACGGCTCATTCAGTCCATTGCCGCTGATGCGGAAAAGAAACTGTGCGTTGGCGCTGAGAACAACAAAAAAGGACATAACGCTAAGGATTGTCTTCTTGTTCATATCATTCAATTTCTGCTTATCGGAATATAAAAACGCAAAAT
>ONAG01000108.1 GCA_900315745.1 uncultured Prevotellaceae bacterium | reverse complement strand
GCGCCTTGATTCTTTGAGCAAGAGGTCCAATTCGGGGCAATTTGTCACATTTTTATCTCGGCTGGCTTATAAATCCCCAATTTTTATCTAAATTTGCAACTTGATGACGTTGTTGATATATCATCTCATCAAAACCATCAATTGCCATTAGGCAAAAGAGAAACATGAACTTCCTATCAAAGTAAAATGAGCTTGGTCTCCTATCGAGACATTGCTTGGGATTTTCACGACCATAATACAGTTTAGTAAAAATGAAGAAGGAAACGCAAGAACATCAAGTCATAGAGACTCTGCGACGTGAAGGTGGGTATGCAACGTTGCGTAGGCTAAACGAAATTATGGACTTTTCAACGTGGAAAACGAAGACACCCGAAGCTACTGTGAGGAGAATAGTTCAGTTAAGCAAGCAGATTTTCAGGATACAACCAGGACTGTGGGCTCTTGAAGACTACCGCGAACAGGTGTTGCAAAAGATGGATTTGAAGCCCGGCAACAAGCATAGTGAGGAGCAATTCAGCCATGGCTATTATCAAGGCTTGCTTGTAAATATAGGAAAGTTTCACCAACATCTAACATACATTCCTGCGCAAGACAGAAATCGCAAGTTCATCAACCAACGTCTTGGCGACATCGTAGATACGACCGAACTTCCTTCTTTCACTCACAAAGAGTTGATGAGACGAGCAAAAACCGTCGATGTAATTTGGTTCAATGAACGAGAAATGCCTTCAAGTTTTTACGAAGTGGAGCACACCACGGACATAAAGAATTCACTCTCAAAGTTCTATGAGCTGCAAGACTTCTTTGCAGGCTTTTATATTGTTGCAGATAGCAGCCGGAAGGTGGAATATGAAGACAAACTGCACGTTTCAATGTTCAAAGCAATAGAAAAGCGAGTGAAATTTTTGGATTACAATCGAGTCGTTGAAATGTATGAGGGACTTAAGATTGTATCTAAATCCAATTGGTAACAACGAAATCCTTTAGGGAGAGCCGAATTGATCATTTTTGATCACAAATCTTAAAGAATGATCTAATCCCATTATTTCCAAGATTTGATCTTACCTTTGCCACCAATTAGGTTGCAAATGGAATATCAAGTAACGATTACAGAAACCCTTTCTCGCGTACTGCGAATTAATTCCACCTCTGCAGAAGCAGCGGAAGAAAAAGCGAGGGAACTATATCGGAAGGAGGAAATCATACTCGATTATTCCGACCTTTGTGATTTTGCAATCTATGCAAAAACTCATAAAGATGAAATCACCCCTTACCACCAGTCCTCATCCCATGACTTCACCCTCCTCCATGGTGATTGTTTTGAGTTGCTTCCTCAATTCAATTTCAAGTTCGACATGGTGTTTGCCGACCCTCCTTATTTTCTTTCCAATGATGGCATCAGCTATCAGGCGGGAAAAATAGTAAGCGTGAACAAGGGAGAATGGGACAAAGGTAAAACACCAGAACAGATGAATGAGTTCAACAAGAGATGGATAGGACTATGCCGTGACAAGCTGAAAGATGATGGCACCATTTGGGTTAGCGGAACCTATCACAACATTTTTTCTGTAGCCAACAGTCTTACTGAACTTGGATTCAAAATCTTGAATGTAGTGACGTGGGCGAAGACCAATCCCCCACCCAACATCAGTTGCAGATATTTCACCTATTCGACAGAATTCATCATTTGGGCGAGGAAGTCTGCAAAGAAGCCGCATCGTTTCAATTACGAATTGATGAGACATCTGAATGATGACAAACAAATGACCGATGTGTGGCGACTGCCAGCGATTGCTCCATGGGAGAAATCATGTGGCAAGCATCCCACACAAAAACCACTTGCATTGCTTTCCCGCATCATTCTTGCATCAACAGACAAGAACGGATGGATTCTTGACCCTTTTTCAGGTTCCTCAACGACAGGCATTGCCGCAAACCTTGTTGGACGCAGATTTCTTGGAATAGAAAAGGAAAGCCAATTTGCGGAATTGAGCAAGAGCCGTCGCCAGGAGATAGAAGACATCAGTGTGTTTTCCAGATATCGTTCAAAAATCAAGGATATTGCAAAAGCTGAAATGTTTGAGCCAAGCACTTTAGTTGGGGAAGAGCAAATATACATTGATTTGCCATTCTGAACAAAACGACTAATGACAAGGACTGCAGAGTTAGGCAGCAACAGAAAAATCTATCTGGTTCGACAGTTTGCTGTTCAATAAGAATCGAGTTGTCATCAGATACCTAAAGAAGGGCTATATTATCTACATGAACCACCCTGCCTTCGACACGGATGACACCTTCCTCTTGAAGTTCATGCAGACAGCGCTGAAGAGAGTATTTCTGTATTCCAAGGTCATCAGCTAACTGTTGCCTCGACAAGGCAATGTATATGCTGCTGGTGCCTTGTCGTTTCATTTCTGCCTTGATAATACTACCCACTTTTTCACGTACGGTCATTGAAAGCAACCCCACCTTCTTCGTAAGGAAAGAGATGTTGTTCGACAGGATGCAGACGAGGTTTGTTGCGATACGCGGGTCAAGCAGGAGCATCGTCTTCACGTCATCAGAACCAATTCGCAATACCCGTGATACCCGTTCGGCCTCTATCGTCACAGGATAGTGCCCGTCTTTAGCAAAAAGGAAAGCAGGAGCAAGCAACTGCCCCGAGTGGTGGAGATCCATGCGGATTATGCGCCCCGAAGGACCAATGATTTTTGCCGAAATCTCGCCACTCACCACGATGTTGGCATGGCGGCAAGGATCACCAGCCAATGCGAACAAATCACCCCTCTTATACTCATGCACCCGGTATTGCACCCGATGCATCAAGTCAATGATTTCTTTATCCGTAAGTCCTTTGAAAAGAGGACAGTTTTTAAGTCCGTTTAGCGTATCAATATCCATATTGGTAAAATTAGTATGGGTGTGTCACCTTTATCTCATAACGACTGTTTGGCTAAAAGATACCCTCCGTTTGCACAAATGTAGGCAAGTTTTATTTAAACAAGGACAAATTTAACAACATTTAAGCCACAAGGGTAACATTTGTTATCCTTATTTATTATGAAAACATCTACTTTTGGGCAATTATCAATTCTTATGTTTAAATATATTCGCCATTTTACAGATAGGTTGTCAAACCGACACAAAGTGGGACTGCTCCTCTTTGGTGGTGTGTTCTTCGGACTGGGATGCCTGTTCCTCTATCTGCTGCGCGCCCATACCTACCTGGGCGACGACCCCGCCGCATGTGTCAACTGCCATATCATGACACCTTATTATGCTTCGTGGAGCCATTCCAGCCATGGGCGTGTTGATGACAAGTCGAATGGTGCCACATGTAACGACTGCCACGTGCCACATCAAAATCTCGTCATGAAGTATGGTTTCAAGGCCATGGACGGAATGAAACATGTGGCTTATTTTGTCACACACAGCGAGCGCCAGGCAATCATGGCCGAGGATGCCAGTGCCGAGGTCATCATGGACAACTGCATCCGCTGCCATACACAGCTCAATCAAGAGTTTGTTAAAACCGGCCGCATCGACTACATGTTGGCAAAGAGAGGCGAAGGCAAGGCTTGCTGGGACTGTCACCGCAACGTGCCACATGGAGGAATGAACTCGCTTTCGTCCACCCCCAATTCAGAGAGCCAAGTGCCGCTGCCACCCAGTCCGGTACCCCAATGGCTCCAGCAACTCATGAACTGACTATAAGGGACATCATTAGCAATACACAAAAACATCATATATCATGGCAAAACAATTGAAAAAATGGCAAGGATGGGCACTCTTCGGGGGTGCCATGGTTGTCGTCTTCATGCTGGGACTTCTCGTATCTTCGCTCATGGAGCGCAGGGCCGAGGTCGCCAGCATCTTCAACAACAAGCGTACAGAGTTTACTGACTCCATCATTGCGCAAAACGAGAAGTTCAAGGCAGACTATCCACGTGAGTACGAAACTTGGGCGATGACAGAGGACACCACGTTTGTGAGCAAGTACAACAGCTCGCAGGAAGTCGATGTACTCTCACAGCGACCCGAGATGGTCATCCTCTGGGCTGGATACGCCTTTTCCAGACACTACAACACCCCTCGTGGACACAAGCACGCCCTCGATGACATGCGCAAGATATTGCGAACGGGAAACCCAGGCATAGATGGCGACAAAGACATGCAACCTGCCACTTGTTGGACTTGCAAGGGCCCCGATGTGCCTCGCATGATGCGTGAGCTGGGTATTGGCGATTTCTACCACAAGCGCTGGAGCGAGCTTGGTCACGAGATACACAATACGATTGGTTGTTCCGACTGCCATGATGCCCGCACGATGGATCTCAAGCCTGCAAGACCTGCCCTCTACGAAGCTTGGGCAAGGGCTGGTAGAGACGTGCGGAGAGCCAGCCACCAGGAAATGAGGTCTTTAGTTTGCGCCCAATGCCACACAGAGTATTACTTCAATAAGGAGACCGACTACCTTATGTTTCCTCAGGATAAAGGGATGACCTGCGAGGCCGCCGAGGAATACTATGACTCCATCGGTTTCTACGACTACATCCATCCTCTCTCCAAGACACCCATTCTCAAGGCTCAGCATCCTGGCTATGAGATTGCGCTGCAAGGCATTCATGGACAGCGGGGCGTGTCGTGCGCCGATTGCCACATGCCCTACAAGAGCGAGGGAGGGGTGAAGTACACAGACCATCACATAATGTCGCCCTTGGCACATATCGACCGAACCTGCCAAACCTGTCACCGTCAGGATGCTGAGGTTCTCCGACAGAATGTATATGAGCGGCAAGCCAAGTGTACTGAGGTTCGCGACCGCGCCGAGAAAGAACTTTGTGCTGCCCATATAGAGGCTAAGTTTGCAATAGAGAAAGGAGCCACCGAGAGTGAGATGAAACCCATACAAGACCTTCTTCGCAAGAGTCAGTGGCGTTGGGATTATGCTATTGCCAGCCATGGAGCCACGTTCCATGCCCCTCAGGAGGTGACACGTCTGCTCTCCCATTCTGTAGATTACGCCCAGCAAGCACGGCTCAAGATTTCAAAGGTGCTTGCCAAGCACGGGTTCATAGGCGACGTACCCATGCCCGATGTTTCAAGCAAGGAGAAGGCACAGGCTTACATAGGTCTTGACATGCCAAAGTTGAAAGATAAGAAAAAGCGCTTCCTCGACACCGTGGTGCCAAAATGGATCGACGACGCGAAGAAGAAAGGAAAACTCATCGAAATTTGAGCATTCTCGCTTGAAAATGAGGCTGGTCTGGAGGCCAGCCTTTTTTTATAGGATGCACGCTTTTTCTACATAATAAAAAAAACGATTATCAGTTATATTTATTAGGTAGGCAGGAAAAAAAAGAAATTCAATTGCCTACTAAATTAAATAAAGCTTAGACCTGCGACATCATCATGTGGAACAAACCTTGGAGAATGAAAGAGGGATTCCTCATTGGAGGCGGACTGATCTGCACCGGACTGATGCTTGAATTAGCTGTAGGACAGGTGGACTGGGATGCCTTTTCATCGCCAGCCAACCTCTATGTGTTAGTGGGATTCCTCATTTTAGCTTCCGTGCTTTTCATTATGAGGAAGAAATTCTATTTCTGCCGCTTCCTTACCACTTACCACGCAGCCGTGCCCACCTTGGTCTATGTTGTAGCCCTTACCATGGTAATGGGGCTCACCCGTCAGAAAGTTAATGGCACATGGATAAACGACATGCTCTCGTTCTGGCCCTTTGTGCTCATCTACACCTATATGGCACTGATTCTTTCCCTCGTCGTTCTCAAACGCCTATTTGGGGTGGTTCGGGGGAATAAGAAATGGGCATGGCGTTGTGACGTGCCTTTCTTCCTCAACCACTGCGGTCTCCTCATCGCCCTCGTCACCGCCACGTTGGGCAATGCCGACATGCAGCGGCTGAAAATGATTACCGTGGTGGGAGAACCCGAATGGCGCGCCATCAACGACAGGGGCGAGGTGAAGGAATTGCCCATTGCCATCCAACTAAAGAAATTCATTCTTGAGGAATACCCCGCCGAGATGGAGCCCCAACCCTCTCCCGACTCTGTGATGATGATGCAGCGCACGCCCAAACGGTTTGCCAGTGACATCCAGATTCTAACCAAGTCGGGAAAGAACATCTCTGCCACGGTAGATGTAAACAAGCCTGTGAGCATCGATGGCTGGAAAATCTACCAATATGGCTATGACACGCAGATGGGAGCCATGAGCACCACGAGCATTCTCGAACTGGTGAGCGACCCATGGCTGCCATTTGTATATACCGGCATCATGATGATGATAGCAGGAGCTATCAGCATGTTTCTTTTTGGAGTGAGGAGGAAGGGCGTATGACTTGGACACATTTCCCCTATTTCGCCATTGTGGCGGTATTGCTATGGATGATTGGTGCATGGCTTGCATGGAGAGACCGTCGCAAACAAGCCGTTGCCGTGACCTTGACAGGACTGGCGGTGTTCTTCGCATTCATCATCTTGTTCTGGATAGCACTCGAACGACCACCCCTGCGCACCATGGGCGAGACGCGTCTGTGGTATTCCTTCTTCCTGCCCCTCTCCGGACTGCTCGTCTATTGCCGATGGAAATACAAGTGGATTCTCACATTCTCCACCATCCTTGCGCTCGTCTTCATTTGTGTCAACTTGCTCAAGCCAGAGATACACTCCAAGACATTGATGCCGGCATTGCAGAGTCCGTGGTTCGCCCCCCATGTCATCGTCTATATGTTTGCCTATGCCCTGCTCGGCGCATCGGCAGTCATGGCGCTCTACCTGTTGTTCTTCAAGAAGCAAGAACCGCAGAAGGAGGAGTTCGGCATCTGCGACGACCTTGTCCATGTCGGTTTGGCCTTCATGACCATCGGCATGCTCTTCGGTGCCTTGTGGGCAAAAGAGGCTTGGGGGCACTACTGGTCGTGGGACCCAAAAGAGACGTGGGCAGCCATCACCTGGTTCGCCTACCTCGTCTATGTGCACTACCGTCGCATCCCCTCGCACAATGGCAAGATAGCCCTATACACGCTTCTCATCGCCTTTGTCTTGCTCCAGATGTGCTGGTGGGGCATCAATTATCTGCCGAGCGCACAAGGTTCCAGCGTGCATACTTATACTAATTAAAAATCAACTAAAAAAACGACATGAAGAGACATATAGTTTTTTTAGCTTCGTTGTTGGCTTTGCAGGTACATTCACAGACAACACATGATTGGGAGAATCCCGCAGTCTTGGGCATCAACAAACTGCCATATCATGCCACGCTGCAAATGCCGTCAAAAGAGAAAGAGTGCAAGGAAATAGTCAGTCTCGACGGCGAGTAGCAGTTTCATTGGAGCCGTGCAACTGTGGGTAAGGCCGTTAGTGCATATCGCCGACTATAAGAGATGCCTGTCAGCGACTACGAGACGGAGTACATCAATCCACAAGACAATGGCAACCAGCCACACCATTATGGCTTCATCCTCTCAGCAGAATAGACAGCACACGTTATTCCGCCATGTTTAACGACTTATAATGTTTTTTCGACTTTTTTATAGCCACAAAACATTGTTATTATTGGAAAAAGCGTAATTTTGCCCTCGTACAAACCAATATTTGAAAAAGATGAAGAAGTATGTTATAATAATAATTACGCTGATGCTCTCCATTGGAGCACAAGCAGAGCAGAGATATTTTGTGCAAAACCAGCAGGAGAACGACACTCTGAAGTTTATGACAGAATATCGTCAGTTTGCAAAATATGTGAGCAGCTGCAAGACGCTTACGAAGCAAACAGCTGATTCACTGATGGCTCGTCAAGACGAGTTGATGCATTGGTACAGGAAAATCAAGCCACAGCTCAACGACAACCAGGTTGAGGAATACAACCGTCTGAAGGGACGCTACACCAAAAAGATTCTCGAATATCGTGGCAACCGTCTCGAAGATGGCATAGGCGCTACAGGCGACAGCATTGCCAAGGCAGCAGGTCGTGCCGGCAAAGCCATCGGTGGTTTCTTTAAAGGCATTTTCGAGAAGTAATTTCGTTCTTCAGATTACAGGTCTCAGTCTTTCACAACAACAATTAAATTGCCATGTTTGCAGATGCAGACATGGCAATTTTTATGAGATGATCATCCTATTTTTGCGACAGGGAAAGCTATTTCATGGTCTTTAGTAACACAGCAACCCTGCGTGCCATGTTTTCCCTGAGTTGTTGGCGGTAGAGCCATATTTCCCTTGAATGGTAGTTGCCCTCCTGCACAATGAGAGGCAGCACATAATCATCGGCAGTATATCCACTGACAAACAACAAGTTGGTCGCAGGGTCAAGAGACACCGACAACTTGTCCTTTTTCTGTTCGGCGACAGGCAAAAGAGGCGTTGGTTCTGTGGCGAACACCGCCGCCACTGAGTCAGTCCGCCAGTTGACAGGATTGATGGCAATGACACTCCTTTCGTGACGTTCGTCCCTGCTTTGCGCATCCCTCACCGAGTTATAACAGATAGTGACGCCTGTATCCTCCGCCCCCATGGCAGGTTTTATTTTCGGACATTCATCCACCATCTTCTGCGTTATGGTAGTGCCTATCGCATAGGCGGCAACCATACGGGCATAGGTGCTGTCGTCCATCTCCTTAAGCAGCTGCAGCAAGATGATGGCGCCCTGGCTGAATCCGGCAATGATGAAAGGTCTGCCTTGATTCATGTTTGTCATGTAGTATTTGAAGGCGCTACGCACATCATCCAAAGGTATTGTCAACCGAGCCTTTGCGGTACTGTCGTTGGTGAACGACTGAAGCGAGCACTGCCTATAATAGGGCGAGAAGAAATTGAACTTCCCACTGAGCAGAGTGTCAACGCCCAACATCTCCCCATATAGCGGCAGTCTCAGACTATCGTTATAAGTATTTGCGTAATGATACTCCTTGCCATCATTTAGGGTATAGTCGCCCGTCTCCGTAGATATGATGTAGAACACATCAGCCTCCCCTTGACGGTCAGTGACATACCATTGCGTCGTGTCGTTATATTCCGGAGTCGGCGGCAGTGCATCCTCCGCAAGCATGTTCTTTTTCTGCATCCTGCACTGTGAGAACAAGCCCACGGCAAGGAAGGCTATTATTAATGGGGCGAATAGTTCTTTTTTCATCTTCTTTTATATGGTTTATACAACGATGTATTCCCTCTTATTTTACCATAATGCAGGATTTAGTGATGTGTCATCACCAGAGAAATCATAAAGAACTTGTTGTCTTCTCTTTTCAATAGCCTCCTTTCTATATTTCTCCATTTGTATTCTATCATACTCCTCAGCTTCCTTAGCTTCAAATGCCCAATATTCTTCCCAATCTTGATCATACTTCTCCATTTCTGCATTCTCATAATCCTCCCAATAGTCAGTAGTTTTATTTTCCATAATAAAAGAAGTTCATTAAGTTATTGATGTTAAATTATAAATACAAAAAAGCATGGACTTTACTTTGTCCATGCTTACCGAGGTTTCGCCAAAAACCATTGCACTATGATACAAGTAAATAGCCCATGCTATTGCACGAGCGTATAACTTATATTCTTTGTGCTTTCTTTAATTTGGCGAATTTCGGTAAGCAAGAACATTAGCTAACGCTTTAAATAATTTATTGTAGGTATATGTTACATAAGTTCTATATTTAAAATATGGATATAATTATGCAAAGATACATATTATATACATTTTTGCAAACAAATTTCATGTTTTTATTTACCATAAATTTCTATGGATGCAACCAAGCATTTACATTCTCCTTAGAAGTGCCATTTGTATCTATTTCGATTCCTACTATTAAGGAATTATTCCAACACAGCAAGAGTTATAATTCGATTCTGGATTTATTGATGGAATGATATAAAAAAAAAAAAAAAAATGCTCCTATTGTC
>ONAG01000081.1 GCA_900315745.1 uncultured Prevotellaceae bacterium | reverse complement strand
TTCGATGCCGCTGCCATGGGCAAGAGCGCCACACTGCCAAGAATATCGCCCGACGGACGATGGCTGATGTTCACATTGGGAGAGTGGGGGTGCTTCCACATTTGGCATCGTGATGCCGACTTGTGGATGATGGATTTGAAGAATGATGGAGAGGCAAAACCCGTTGACGCCCTGAATTCCAACAATACAGAGAGTTATCATTCATGGTCGAGCAATGGCAGATGGGTGGTGTTCTCCTCACGACGAAACGACGGGGTGTTCACTCGTCCTTTCATCGGACATGTTGATGCCAATGGCGTGGCTTCAAAACCGTTTGAACTGCCATCGGAGAATCCCGACTATCACAGGCAGATGTTGAAGAGTTACAACGTGCCGGAACTGATGCTCGGACCAGTGAAGTATTCCCCACAGGATTTCGCCGATGTGCTGAAGAAAGATTGATGTAGTCTTTTATCCATATCTTCCATGACACAGTGAAAGTCATGGAAGATTTCTTTGTGGTATCTCCACGTCGCAGCAGGGAGGGGCGGAGACGTTGAGGAGGCCAGAATCCTTGTTGTATTCCACACGCACCTCACCATAAATGGTTTGGATGGATGCTTTCACGTGGTTGATGCCCTCCACCATCAAGGGGTCTATCACCAAATGGCGCATGCCATGGGTGCCGACCTTTTGGCGGATGCCTGCCACTGAGCGGAAGAGCCATTCGTCAATCTGTCCCATCATGAAATGGTTCTCCGATGAACCTTGCCGTGGATCCCACTGTTCGGTGAGCGTTGTCGCCCCTTGCGCCAGTTGGAAACCATAGCCTGGAGTCTCGTAATGGTTGAGCATCTTCATCAGCAATTCATTCTGCCCATTGTCGGCAAGCACACGGAAGAGATAGCGGTTGCCCACATCACCTGTTGTCAGACGGTCGCCATGAGCGTGGATGTCGGCTATGAGGTTTTTCAGCACTGCGTCTTTGTTGTCGCCTGTGATGCCGAGGAAAAGAGGGAGGGCGTTGCTCGCCTGACTGCCCGTGCCATAGTAGCAAGAGTCGGGCTTGTAGAAATGGCAGTTGAATGAGTCTGTCACTTCCCTGCATAGCGCTTCGTATTTTTTGCGGTCTTCGTGATTGCCTGTCATGCGTGCCGCCTCAGTGATTAGCTGCAGGTCGTAGAGATAGTGAGCGGTGGCTACAAGAGGCACGGGCGTATTCTTGGAGAATCCAGCACGCCAGGGACCATAGTCGTACCAGTCGCCAAGGCCGTGGCTCACGATGCCGTCGTCGGAACGGGTGGTCAGATAGTCCACGTAGCGGCGCATGGCATCATAGTTGTCGGTGATGAGTGTGCTGTCGCCATACATGTCGTAGTACATGAAAGGCAGGATGATTAGGGTGGAGCCCCATTCGGGTGAGTCGTCGAAAAGATTTCCGAACGACACGTATTGGGGTGCTGTCGTGGGCACCATGCCGTCGGCTTTCTGCGTGTCAGTGATGTCACGGATAATCTTGGGCACAAGAGTGGTCATGTCGTAGTTGTATAGCAACGAGGGACCGCACAGGTGGTCTTGCTCCAGCCACCCCAGTTTCTCACGGTGCGGGCAATCGGTCATCACAGCTTGCATGTTGCTGCGCTCTGCACGTTCTATCAGACGATGGGTGCGGGTGAACAATTCGTTGTCGCACCAGAACGACGATGTTTCCGGCGCAGAGTTATATACGAAACAGCTACGCAAGTCGTGGATTACTGGCAGACCGTCGGGATTGGGCTGACCAACCATCACGGCACCTTCCACCTGGATGTAGCGGAAGCCATAATAGGAGAACCGCGGATGCCAAGTCTCCTTGCCGTCGCCACGCAGTATGTACTCGTAGTAGTGCTGCCGCCCTGTCTGTGTCTGGTCGCACGCTCCTTGGGGCGTCAGGCGTTCTGACATGAGCAAAATCACTTTCTGACCTCGTGAACCTTCTACGGTGATTTGTGGAAAGCCCGAGAGGTTCTGCCCCATGTCGCATACAAAGGCGGTGGGGGAGACGCTGCGGCGTGTCTTTTCCGAAGCAGAGGGAATGGAGTCGGATGGTATCCTTTGCCACGACCTTACGGAGTGGTGTTCCATCACCTTAACAGGAGGTGCCGTCTGTGGGCGCAGTTCGCCCTCCGGCCCCTCAGTGGTCACAACATCGTTCCAACAACTGTCGTCGTATTGCGCCTCAAGGCATCCTTTCTGTTCCTTTCTTGCATCGTAGGACTCGCCACCATAAATGCTGTTGAAGGTTATCGGACTGAAAATCCATCGCCAACTGCTGTCGCTGCAGACATGCTCCACCGTTCCGTCGGCGTATGTGATGTCCATTCTCAAGAATAGTTGGGGAGGACCGAAACTCGTTTGCAACTTGCTGTATCTGTTTCCCCGCTGCACGTTGAAAAAACCGTTGCCAAGCAATACGGCGATGGCATTGTCGCCCTCAGCCAATAGTGATGTCACGTCGTAGGTGTTGTAATACACCGTGCGGCTATATTCGCTCCACAACGGGGCGAACTCGCTGTCGCCCACCTTCTTGCCATTGACGCACATCTCATAGTGACCCAGTCCTGAAACATAAGCCACGGCATCGGTGATAGCCTTTCGTGTGTGGAAAGCCTTGCGCAGGATGATGCTCTTGCTTGACAGGGTGTCCACGTCTTTCCACTGAACGGTAAAAGAGTCTTTTTTAAAAACGGCATTGCTCCACCGCCCGTTGGGGATGCGTGCTGCCTTCTTCGTGATGGCTCCAATCCATTGTGGTGTGGCTGAGGCTTTCTCTTCGCCTTTGGTGTTGACTTTCATGTCTTTCGGCACCACCCTGATGGTTTGTGGTGTGCTCCACTCCGACCAGTGTGTCCACGATTTGTTGTTCTCTCCATCGCTGTCATGACCTATCCTCACTCGCCAGGTGTAGCCGCTTGAGGTGGGAGGGAGAGGTGGCAGGCATATCATCTGACTCTCTCCAGAATGCACCGTGCCACTCTCGTACGCCAGTTGTCCTGTGCCGCGCGCACGGATTTCAATCTGGTATTTTGTCTGTCTGATGGGCCAGTTGTTTGAGTCTTTGTATTGCCATCCCACCATGATCTTGTCTTCCACGATGGCGGTTGGCGTGGACTGGTGGTTGCAGGTGGTCTTTGTGACCACAAGGTGCGCCTTGATTGTCATACTGACAAAAAGCAGTATGGTGATGAGTGACAGGGTTTTCGACCTGTGGTGATGGAGATATGTCTTTTCCATGCTTTAAGTTGTTGGATGGCTGTTGTCGGCAGAAAGTTTTGCTTATCGTCCCTTAACCATTCTCGATGTTGTTTGTCCGTTTTTCATCTCTCCTTCCACCACTCGGTTGCCGCTGGCATGCAGACGGAAGGACACATCCCATTCCTTGGGCCAGGAAGGGAATAGCAGCAGGTCGCCTTGTGGGGTTTCTTGCAGCAGCATCTCCTGCAAGCCCGTCATGGCGGCACCGCCACGGTTGAGGTCTGGAGCCCAGTCGAAGCCAGGTTCCCAGAATGCAGGAAACCTGTATGGACCATCGGCAAATTTCTCCATACAGAGGCGTCGCGCTTCATCCACAAGTCCTAAGCAGGCAGCCCAGATGTTGTCTTGTTTCCATCCCTTGCTGCTGCGCATGGCTTGAGCGTGAGTGTCGTTCAAGTAGGTGTTGCGAGCAATGTCAAGGTCCGGTCGCCCCATTCCGTAGATGCGCCAAGGGAAGACAGGGTATAGCTGCGGTGTTTCCACATTTTGTATGCGTGCCCATGCCACTGCCGGTGCTATGGCTGCATGACCGTCGATGGAGTGCAGGGGGATGTCGGGTATTCGTTCCAAGGGCAGTGGAGAGTCTTTGGTGGCTTCCGCCACGACTCTTAGGGCGGCGATGGTGCTCGAAGGGTTGTATGCCATCTTGTAGGTCTCGCATCCCGAACCAGGATAAATCACGAGGTGCCCTTGTTCGTCGAGGCTCTTGGCTCCGAGACGCTTTGCTTGGTATTGGTAGTGCTCGTCGAAGAAACGAAGGCACTCGATGGCAAGGGGGTGGTATTTCGCCCATCTCGCACTGTCTCCATCGTTTTTCTCTGCCAGCAGTGCCATCATGCAGAATTCCAAGGCAGTGTCCCATTCGTATTCCAGCCATGCATTGCGCTCCACTCCCGGGTCGCTGCCTTCAGGGTGCTTGCCGTATTCAGCCGGATTGGGCAGTCCGAAGTTTTCCAACTGTTCGGTGAACGATGCTCCGCCATGTCCCCAGTAGTGCCTTGTGCGCGCCGTCGCAGTGGGCAAGAGGCGCAGGTAAGTGTCGAGTTGCACTTGCAGCAGGTCGGTGTCGCCGCTCTTGAGCATGGGCCAGTAAACAAGTCGCTGGTTTTGCGCCGTCATGGTGCCGCCGCCCCACTTGCGGTAGTCGGGTGTGAAAGCATTTGCAGGCGTCTCGCCCTCTGTTGGAGGTTCCACAAAAACAGGATCGAAAGTGAATAGTCCGCCATTGAACTTGGTAGGCCACTGTCCGTAGGCATTGCATCCCAACAAGAAACGCGTCAGTTCGTAGTTGCGTATGATTTTGGTGACGGTCTCGTTGGTGCCATCGGTCTTTATCCAACTGCGTTGCCAGAAGTCGTGCCACCATTTGGCGCTCCGCTGACGGGAAGTCTTGGCAGAGGGAGTGGGGAAGGTGGCGCCTTCTCCATTGTCGAGGGCGATACTTATGGTGGAATGTCTCAGTTTTGTGTTTCGATAATGCCAAGCCTTGTAGTCTGTGGATGCATAGACCCCATTGTTAGTGCCGGAAAAATGAAATCCAGGCATCGTTATCGTGCCGCTCATTTTCCTGTTGCCCAAGGGATTGTATAGGCTGTCCTTGATGGCGTTGAGTTTTTCGTAAGCCACGGTGAAGTCGAACACCGTCTCCTTGCGGTTTTGGTGGGTGAATGTCAGTTTGTCACTCCCTGCCACGATGCTGTCGGCATAGGTGGTGCAGGTGGATGGCACGAGCCATTTATAGGAGCATTGCTGACATTCAGCCTTTGTCAGTGGACGGTCCTTGTGGCGCCAACTCTCATAGCTCAATGTGACGTCCTTGGAAGAACGTGAACGGATGTCGAGCATCACGATGGGTGAGAACACGTCTGCCCAAATATCCACGTCGATGCCGTCGGTGGAGATGCGGATGAATCCCTCGTCAAGGCACAACCTCTGTTGGAAAGTCTTTCCACCAAAGGGACAGCCCTCGATGTGCAAGCGCCACCGTCCTGCCTTCAGCAAGGTGTTGTTCTCATCGAACCATCCGCTTTGAGACAGATAGAAGAGCATGTCGCCGTCCTCCACCCACACATTCATGCCGATGTCGTGGCCACCGCAGGGCATCGACTCGCTGGAGTTCTTGCTTGGGGTTGTCCACACCAGGTCGCGGGGGATGTAGTCGGAAGCGTGCAACGCTGCCGAAACGACAAGAAGGAGGAGTAGGATGGACTTTCTCATGATGTCGTGGTTCACCAATTGTCTGTTCTGAACGAACTGATGGGCAGACCGTCGCAGAACAAGTCGCCGTCAGCCCAGTTCTTGAAGGCATAACGCACGGCGACAGGATTGCTTACGCTGTCGCTCTTCACATAGACACGGTTGCGTTCTATCCACACCTTTGCAGGATGGAACACGCGGTCGGCACCTGCTATCTCGAAGAGGTCGCTCGTGGTGCCCTTGTCGAAATACACCCATTCCTTTGAACGGTCGAAGCGCACTACTGCCGTGTCGCCACGAAATTCCACCCCTTCGTAACGGGCATGTTCGGGAATGCCTCCGATGTTGTAGGTGTTGCCTAACGCGAGCATGGCAAGGCGTTCGCCTGCCACGCGTTTCTTGCGTGGATGGATGCCGTATTCCAGACCAGCGTCCATGAGTACCGCCATGCCTGTGTTCTCCACTTTCTTCTCCACCATGGCTTGCTGTTCACGCAGAAGGGCGCTGTTCACGTCCCATCCTATGAGACTGTAGTCGTAGGGGGCTATCTGACAGTAGTAGAAGGGGAAGTTGGCTTGTTGCCATTCCGTGCGCCACCCACGTATCATCGTGCTGAGCATGTCGCTGTAGGTGGCATATCGTGGCACGTTGTCTTCACCTTGGTACCAGATTACACCTCGCATCGTATAACCTATCAAGGGGTGCAGCATGCCGTTGTAGAGCACGGTGGGAGTGCGGTTGGGCGAGTGGATGTCGGCTGGCGATTGCGGTATCTTGGCTTCGGGGAATGCCTTGAGCCATTCGGCAGTCATCCATGCCTCACATGCCGAACCGCCCCATGACGCCACCATGAGACCGACGGGGACATTGAGGACTTGGCGGAGCATTCGACCGAAATAATATGCTGTGGCACTGAATTCACGCAAGTTGGCTGGTGAGGCTTCCAGCCAACTGCCATATACAGTATCGACAGGCGAGAACTGGCTGTTGCGCTTCGCCGTGAACATCCTGAGCGAATGGTCGAGGCTTCGCAATCCATCCTCTATGGCACCTTCCACCGGCTGGCCCTTGAATCCTTTCATTGTCATCTCCATGTTGCTCTGTCCACTGCACACCCATACCTCGCCTATGAGGATGTCGCGGATTATGGTTTTTTCTCCATCATCCAAAGTGATGGTGTATGGACCGCCTGCTTCAGGGGTGGGGATGGTGCATTTCCACTTTCCGTCGCGAGCGCTTTTTGTCGTGTGCCTTTTCTTGTCCCATGATGTGGTGATTTTCACCATGGCGTCATGGCGTGCCTCGCCCCAAATGTTGACTTGTGTCTCGCGTTGCAGCACCATGCCGTCGCCAAAAATTTTTGGCAGGGTTACTTTGGCTGTCGTTGTAAGGATGCCCAACATCAATGCAGCTCCCATGACGAGGGCTCGTCTGCCGCATCGGGGGGTGATTCTTTGGATGGATGATTCTTTCATTGCCATATTCTTTTCTTTTTTCTTTTCTTATTGTGTGATGAGCACCACCTTGCCTTTCAGTCCTGCGGGCAATGGCGTCTTTTCTGCTCTTCGATATTTGCCGTTGGTCCATATCCCCTCGAAAGGTGGAGTGCCGTTGTCGGCTCCCAAGAGGGCGTTTGCCCAGGTGTTGGTCACTACGATGCGAAGGGTGTTCTTGCCGCGCCTCACGGCTTTGGTGATGTCCAGACGATGAGGAGAAAGCCATGTGGTGCCGCAGCAGATGTCGTTTACATATACGGTGGCTATGTCGCCAACTTCACCAAGGTGAATGAATGTCTTTCCCTTTGCCTTGTGCTTGAAGGTGGTGGCATAGGTGGCATGGCCTGAGTAATACTTCACCTTTGGGTCTTCGTATTCGTCCCAGCCTTTGTCAAGGGTTGTCTTCAATATGATGTCGTTGGATTCAAAGGTCAGTGTCCATTCACCATCTATTGGAACTTCCTTTGCCTTTTCTGTCGCATTTGGAGTATGTTGGCTCTTGTCCTCCATTTCATCAGTGTCTGTCCAGAGATAGAAAATAGAGGCGTAAGGGGTGAGTGTCAAAGTGTCCTGAGCCACTGTAGTGTTCCCTGTCATTGGGTCGAAAAGATGGCTGAATTGCCTCTTGTCTCTGCATTGTGGAGCGAATCTTACTGCCTTCCCGGTGAGGTTGCAGAAGAAATATATGTCAGCGGTGTCTGTCTTACGGTGTGCGAAGTCGATGCCTTCCGGCAACACCACATCGGGGAGCAGCCCCATGCCGCTGAGGTCGGGTGATGTCCACGGTGCTTCTATGATGTTGGCTCCTTGGTTGCGCAGTCGTTCTAATATTTCTTTGCCCGTGTTTATGTTGTCTGGGTTCATCTTCCTTTCCCCAGGCACCACAATTGCGGAATAGGTCATGCCGTTGCTTGTCACTATGCGTCCGTTCTCCACCCTCATCCCATTGAGCACGTCATGGTTGAAGGTGTCGTATTTGTATCCATGCAACGGGTTGGTCCAGGTTTCAGCCTTTGTCATGTTGAGCGTGTGGCTCACCCCAACAGGACTGGTTTCCATTGGTTGTCCTTTGTTGAGCAGTCGTTCTGCCTCTCGTTTGAGAGCGACCTCACCAAACAACCCCGGCAGGATGCTAATAAGGCGCTCTGGCAGTATTGCCCGTCGTGGCACCTCGTCACCGGCATACACTGCCAAATCCACCACAGGCTTGCCCTCTTGCAGCCATCGTTGGCAATGTGTGATGTATGAGGTGAATGAGGGCATCTCGCGCCACCATGTGTTGTCCCGTTGGAAAAATGTCCCTATGCCGTCGAGAGTCATGCCGGGCTTGCGGTCAGTCCATGGGTTGTGGGTGTTGACGTGAAAGACGATGCTGTTTATGCCGAGACAGTAGTTGCGGTCGAGGAGTGGCTTCAGCATTGCTGGTGTCTCGTCCCATGTGCCGCGAACCTCGGTAAATCCTTCTGCCTGGATGATGGGCTTCCCATAGATATGTGCGCCACTAATGGCGTCAAGCATGTCATTAGGCTTGTCGTGGGTGGGTGAGTTGAGCCAGAATTCCCCCATAGGATAATCCACATGGCGATAGTGCAGCAATCCGTCACTCACCATCGTGGGTGCCACACATTCGGCAGACAGTTGCACGCCATAGTTGCGTGCGCCTTTTTCCACCTCGTCGAAAAACACCTCATCGATAAGTTCGGCGATGGTCTGGCGGATGTCGCGCAACACCTTGTCGCTTTGTTCGCTGTTTTCCATCGGCACCCCAGCATACAAGGGCAACCACGGCAAGAGGTCATAGCCACGACGACGTGAGAACTCCTCTGCGAAATTGTCGCTCCAGTTTTGTGAACCACATTCCCAACTGTCAACATGCAGGCGGCGAAGCACATTGCGTGGTGCACGCTGGTGGATGGCGCCAAACCAATTCTTGAGTTGCTTGCGGATGGCTTGTCGGGAGAACTTGTCACATTCCAGTCCCCTGCCCCCGCCGCCAGTGGCGTTGGTGTGTCCCGTGGTGGTGTGCCCCATGCGGAGAATGCGCCATGTGCCAGCCGGCAGGTCATCGATGTGTGAACCACCTGGTGTCATCGTGATGATGCCCGATGGGTCGATGCAGTCAGCGTCCGCCAAAGGAAACCGCTTGCTCACTCTCCATGCCAATCCTGATTTCCCCTCGTAGCCGTCGATGACAGCAGCGCTGCCAAGCACGATGTCGGCAACCTTCAGCACGGGTCTCCATTTCGCGGCATCCATGTCCTCGCTGCCGGGGTCGCTGCCTTCGGGAGTCCAGTGAAACTTGAAATAGCGTGCTGTGGTGGTTGGAATGGAATATGTGGCATAGGCATCGGTGTTTTGCCAACCTTGACGGGCAGGTTCGATGTCGCGCACATGCCGGTAGTTGATGCTGTCGTCGGATGCATACACTTGCCAACGATGAGCTTGGTAGTTGTTGCCGCCAGTTATTATGCGCACGCTCCGAACCGTGGTGGGCTTGTCGTAAGAGAAAATGATGTCGCATGGTTCGGTGCTGCGAAAGGGAAACTCCACCGAGGCGTTGGCTCTTGTCATGTCGGGCTTCTCCTGCAAGGGGATGGCGTAGGTTGCTATGTCTTCGTAATAGCCTTCCTTGCTTTCGGGCTGCCTGATGTCAATGCCGCCTTTCTTGATGTCAACTATGGTGTCGGTCCATACTATTCGCTGCATCGACTCTTCAGGAGTGATCCACGGTCCGCCGCCAAGGGCAAAGCCATCGGAGAAATGGATGCCCATCTCCAAGCCGAGGCTGTCGGCAACGTGAAAGACCGTTTGCATGCGGCTCCACCACTCGGGAGACAACTGACGGGCATGACCTTCGTATTGTGGACCGTCGCTCACATCCTTGATTGGCATGAGGTAGAAACCTGCTATGCCGGCATCTTTCATACCTTTAAGGTCGAGACGTATGCCCTCGTCGCTCACACAGCCATACATCCAGTACCAGAAGGTCCAGGGCTTGGTGGTGTCGGCGGCAGAAGCGGAAATGCCGCAAATTGCCGTAAGCAGTATGAGAATCGCTTTTTTCATTCAAACCATAGTCTTGCGGAATAGACATGTGTCCCTTTAGCCCAATAGGGTTGGGCAGAAGGTCCGTTGAGGTCGGTGGTGTTCACCTTGTTGCGCACGGCAGGTATGGCTTCCAAGAGCGATATGCCGGTTGCCGGAAGGTCGTAAAGGATGTGGTCGCGCCCGTCGCGTGGCTGATAGACACCAATGTAGATGTGCTTTCCCGAACGGGGCAGGGTAGGTTCGATACCAATCTTGCCCTCGTCGGTGTTAAGTTGCATCCATTTCACATGAGAGAAATACCCCTTGAACTCAGGATACTCGAATGTCTCACCTGGAACAGGGTCGTTGTAGTCGTTTTGCCAATAGCCATATTGCGGACCTTCGAGACGGTTCTGCCAAACACGATAGGGACCGTTGCCCACCCATTGCTTGCTCTTCACTTTGCCTTCCGGATAGTCGAATGAAATGCCCATCATATCTACAACGCCGTTGAAGGTGCTGTAGGCGGTGAGGTGGATGCTGCCGTCATCATGGAATTTCCATACGACAAGTGACAAACTGCCATGAGCGTAACTGGCTTTCAATTCTCCATTCTCGAAGTGGAATCCTTGGAAACTGCCAAGGTCGTCGTAGGTGGTATATTGGGTCTTTTTGTCAAATGCTTGTTTGTCATCATGGTTGTAGAAACCATCTTGTGAACGGTCGCTGCGCTTGCACGCAATTAAGCGTGGACCATTGCCGAAGGAGATGGTGCGTGAACCTATTATAACATGTTGCAAGTGTCCGTCCTTCTTCGAGAAAACGTATGTCTTGCCGGCGGAGGTGACGATAAGGTCGTCTGAGGTCTCCGTCATTGTGGCGGAATTGGGGAGGGTGTCCATCCGGGGACCTTGCCCACGGGAGGTGCTCCAGGTGAAAATCTCCTGCCCGTGAGGGTCGGTGGCAGTCACTTGCAACACATCGCCCTCACCTTTGGGCACGTCCACATATCCTTTCTCCCCGGGTTTCAGGTTGGGGGATGGGAGCGTGCCTTGACTCGTCACTTTCACTGCAGACTGTCCGAAGGTTGGCATCTGAAGATATTGGTAGGTGAAACGGCAGTCTTTCAAATTGGTGAAATCATAGTGGTTGGTGAAAAAAATGGCATTCTCGCCCCATTCCAGTTCTATCGGACTCCACACCTGCTTGATGGTGTAGAAGGAGCCCTCCTTCTCAAAGTGCGGGCCAACTATGCCGTCGGCTCCAAAATTGCCCATGCAGTCGATGATGCCGTCCATGTCGGTGCGCAGCACGCCTTCGTCCGCCAAATCCCAGAGGAAACCGCCTGCACAGCGTTTGTTCGACATCATCAGTCGCCAGTAGTCTGACAGTCCGGCACCATGACCGCCGTCGTATAGTCCGTGTAGGAACTCAGTGGGCATGAAAATCTCTTTCTGCCGCATGTATTCTGCTGTCTCGCCCCACGAACGGTAATGCTTTGTCTCAAAGCCGTTGCGGTTTGCCCATGGGTAGAGCACCACGCGATGCTGGGGGTCGAATTTGTCAAAGAATGGTTCCAACTCATAGTTGAAGCCGCCCTCGTTGCCGTTGCTCCAGAATATGACAGAGGGGTGGTTCACGTCGCGTGTCACCATCTCCTCCACCAACTGCTGTCCGATGATGGTCTCATGTGCCCAATGCCAACCGCTCAACTCGTTCTCCACGTACAGACCCAACGAGTCGCAAGCCTCAAGAAATTCCGGGTCGGCGGGATAGTGCGACAGGCGCACGGCATTCATGTTCATGCTCTTGATGAGTTTCACATCCTCGATGTTCTTGGCTTTTGACAGCGTGCGACCGCTCTCCGGTCGGAAGGAATGGCGGTTCACTCCCTTGAAAATAACTCTTTGACCGTTGATGTACACCCCGTCGCTGGCACGATATTCGATGGTGCGGAACCCGAATTTCTCGCGTTCCACGTGCATGGTCTTGCCTTGTGCGTCCTTCAGCGTGAAGAGGGCGGTGTAGAGATGGGGGGTCTCGGCATTCCACAACTTCGGGTTCTTCATTGTGAAATCTACCTTTGCATAATCGCTGACAATGGGGAAGGAGGGGCTGCCGGCCACTTTCTTGCCTTGGGCGTCGAAGATTTCGACGCATACGGAACAGCCTGGCTGGGCGCGGTTGAGATAGACATCAGCGAGGAAACGGCCATCCATGCCTGCATCGATGGCAACGCGCTTGATGTTGCGCGGGGGCTTGCTCACAACGAACACAGGGCGGATGATGCCGCCGAAATTCCAATAGTCGGCACGACGCTCCGCCATGTTCACCTGGGTGTTCTCGCTCTCCTTGCTCACCTCCACCTCCAGGCGGTTTTTCTTCTTTCCGAAAAATATGCGGTCGGACACATCCAACTGAAAGCGGTAGAAGCCACCTTGATGGTTGCCGCCCTTGCGACCGTTGATGGTGACTTTGGCATCTGTCATGGCTGCCTCGAAGACAAGAAACACCTGTCTCCCCGCCCATGACTCAGGCAGGGTGAACTCATATTTGTAAAGTCCTTTCTCGTCGGCTATGCCTTCGGGCTTCTCCTTGCCATAGAACCTCATGCCGTATTGATAGGTGCCAAAGTCCTGCAGTTCCCAACAGGAAGGGACGCCTATCTTGGTCCATTTGCCGGAGTTGCGCCCATCGGTACAAAAGAAATCCCATTCCACCATGTCGTCGCAGCCTGTGCCGCTGAGGTATAGGCGATGGGTGTTCACGTCGGTTGTCTGTGCCGTCATGCCAAGTGCGCATGAGGCGAAAAGGATGGCAATAATGATGTCTTTCATATCATTATGACGTAGAGATGTCCTTTATGTAATCTTGTTTTTCATGGCAACAAGTGCATGGTCATTTACCTAAAGGAACAAAAATGACATGCAGGGTGTGGCTTGTTTCAGGAATGGCATGGCGCGTTAGCACTCCAGGACCGCAAGAACTGTTGCCTAAACCCATCACGGCGGCGTCAAGGTTGAGGTAAACATGTTCAGAGTCGGTTTGGAGGTCGCAGTCGTGGGCGGTGTCATAGATGTGTTGCACACTATATGGCAATGCAGAGAAAGAAAAAGGTTTTTCCTGGCATAGTATGCGCCATCCGTTGCCTTTGGTATCGGTGAGTTCCACATACGCCACATCATCATGATTGCCGCTGTCTTGTGGACGAGGGTAATGGAAGTATTCCTTGTCTGCCGTGCTTTTCCATAGACCAATGGAGGTTGAGGCATGACGGTCGGGGTAGTTGTCCCAAGGTCCTCTGCCATAGTAGGTCAGTTGCCTTTGACTTGCAGGCATGGCAATGGTGATGCCAAGGCAAGGCAGCGGCGGCAATGTCCCCCTTGGGGTGAAGGTGGCGTTGAAGTCAATGCTGCCGTCAGTGTTCATCACGTAGTCATATTGTGTCTCCACATATCCTTGTGCCGTGCAATATGCCATGGTGGTTGTCGCCCTGACAGCACCGTCGGCTTGTGGTTCTATGGACAGAGGATGTATGATGGAGTCGCGCAGTTGGTCGAGACCTTGGTTCTTCCAGTCCTTTGCTATCCAGTTGCCAAAACCCTTGTCGTTGTCTGTCGGGGCGCGGAAAAGGTGTGGCTTCACCTGTCGCATCCATTCTTCGGCTGCTTTTGCGAGGTCGGTCTTTGCTTTTCTCTTTTGCTTGGATTTCTTCAACCTGTCCTTTGCCAACGAAGACCAGTTTTCATCGGATATCCATTGCTGGTGTCTCACCACATGACCAGCCTTTGCCCAAGGGGTGTCATGACGCAGGGTGGCGTAGGCATCCACAAGTCCGTCGTGTTCTTCAACGCGTATGTCGTAGTCGTCGAGAGTGCAGTGGGCATCCATCAGGATAGGGCGTACAGTACCATTGTCATATTCGAACTGTATTGGAGAATAAACGGCTTTCACTTCCTCATATTTTGGAGTGGTCTGGCGGTCGCTGCTCACTATGCCCTTCAGGCAGAACGCTTTCAGGTTGGGTGCGTCTCCGAAGTCCCCACCGTATGCCACCATTCTCTTGCCGTTGCGCATGGTGAAGATGCCTTCGTCTGCCCATTCCCAGATGAAACCTCCCAACATGCGCGGATGACTGTATATCTCGTCCCAGTATTCTTGGAAGTTGCCCAAGGCATTGCCCATGGCATGGGCGTACTCGCTGGTGAGCACGGGACGGTGGTCGTTGGTGTCGCGCGCGATGGACAGGAAGCGCTCCCACCGTGCATTCTCAGGTCTCTCCATGTTGTTGTCTTTCACGCCGGGGTTGAGATATTCTTCCTGGACACGGGGGTAGAAGCGTGATATCACATCCACCGATGATGGGTCGCCATGGTGTCCCCATGCCTCGCCACCTGTTCCTTGCGCCCCTTCGTAGTGCACGAACCGTGTGGGGTCATATTCGTGAATCCATGCTGCCGTCATGGCGAAGTTGGCTCCCCATCCTGCTTCGTTGCCAAGGCTCCACATCACCACAGAGGGGTGGTTGCGGTCGCGTATCACAAGGCGCTGGGTGCGGTCCATCCATGCTGCCGCCCACGAGGGGTCGCTTGCCAACTGCCCTCGAAGGCCGTGCTCCTCAAGGTCTGCCTCGTCCATGACGTAAAGTCCGATGCTGTCGCATAGTTCATACCATCGCTCGTCGTTGGGGTAGTGGCAGGTGCGCACGGCGTTGATGTTGGCGCGTTTCATCAGCAGGATGTCTTCCATCATCTGCTCCTCTGACATCACATGTCCCGACACAGGATCCATCTCATGACGGTTGACACCACGAAACCTCACAGGGATGCCGTTGACGAGAAACTGACCGTTTCGTATTTCCAGACGGCGGAATCCCACTTTTTGAGAGGCTTGTTCCACAATGTTTCCGTTGCTGTCTGTGAGTGCGAGATGCAGCGTGTAGAGGTAGGGGCTTTCAGCACTCCATTTGTGGGGATTCTTTATGTTTGCCGACAACCACCCCCATTTGGGGTACCCGCGCTGTGGGTTTCGGTCGTTCATTATTGCTGCCTTGTGGTCGAGGTTGAGCATTGTGGCGGCATCCTCGTAGAGTACGCTGTCGTGTGCCATCTTGCCCTCTTTGTCAGTAAGCCATGCTTTTATCCGATACCCTTCGCCTCTCTGTCCGTTGATTGCTTCAAGTTCGGGGTGTATTATCAGTTGGGCATCTTCATACTTGTCGTCGAGCATGGTACGCACGCCGATGTCGCGTATGCGAAGTCGTGGCGTGGCGTATAGGCTCACGCTGCGGTGTATGCCTGCCATGCGCCACATGTCCTGGTCTTCCAAATAACTGCCATCGCTGTATTTCAGCACCTCAAGTGTCACTTGGTTGGGACTGCCGAATGTCACGTGGTCGGTAATGCGGAACTCGGCAGGTTCCATGCTCCCTTGCGAATAGCCCACCTTTTTGCCGTTGACCCAGATGTAGAAGGCACTGCTGACGGCTCCGAAGCGTATGAATATCTCCTGTCCTTGCCATGTGGTTGGCAGGGTGAACGTTCGCCGATACACTCCTGTTGGGTTGCGCTCTATAAACGCAGTGTAGCTTTCCTTTGGCGTGCCCATCACTCGTGGTGGGTCAATCTTGAAGGTGTAACCGCTGCTGCTGTAGATGGGCGTGCCATAGCCGTGCATTTCCCAATCTCCCGGGACGGGGAATGTCTGCCATTGGCTGTCGTCGAAATCCACTTTGTGGAAGTCTGTGGGCTGTTCGTATGGTGTCTTGGTCCAATGGAATTTCCATTGTCCATCGAGTGACAATTGTCGGTCGCCATACTTTTCGTGGAAGCCGTAGAAGGAGGCACGTGCTGGTTCTCTGTTTGTTTGCAGGATATTCTGATTCTCCCAGTCGTGCCCTTGCCCATATAGTAATGTAGGCAGACAGGCAATCAGCCATGTCGATATAATAGACATGACATTGCGGTGGATTATGAGGCAGTTTTTTTTGTTTTTGATTTGAATTGTAGGGAACATGTGCTATTTTTCTGCGAAGATAGTGTTTTTTGTCGTTCTCTCCAAATTTTTAAAATGGCAAACGTCCCTTATAGCTTGCAAAAAGTGGCAAACCCGTGGGTATTCCTACTTGTTTTCAAACAATCCTCTTTCTATCTCCAATACACGGGTGATGTCAAAATATATCTTGGGGTTCGAATAGTATTTGCTCGTCTCTTTCAATTCGAATACGTCAAACCTGTCCGTCATGTATTGTTTTCCCGTCTCCCCGATTTCAAGATAAAAGTTCATAAAAATATATTCATCTGAAACAGCCGTCACATAAAATGGCTTTTCCTCTGTCCCGTCGCCTGTTTTGGCTATGGTGTTGAGTATCCTGCTCATGCGGTGGAAATATACTTGCCCTTCCTCGCGACTTACTTCGTGATGCCCTGTGGTGTCTTTCAACATCATGGTTATAGAAATTACGGCATTATAAAGCGCTTTCAAACTCACCGGGTTTGTCTGGAGCACATCCTTGGCTTTTGCAAGACATTCCTCATACTTCTTTTCATTCCTCAGCTTGTCCAGTTCCATACCGTCTGACAGTTCTGTGTTGGGTGTTAGGAATGACTGTCCATAATAAGCTAATATGCGCTCGTTCCACGTCATGGTTGTGTCTATTTCATTTGCTGACAGCCTTGACACAAGTTCTTTTATATATTGTGGCTTCTTTTCTGCAGCCTCCCTCACTCTCTCCCAATCTACCCGCATGGTCACGCGTACTTCCTGTCCTTGTGATGTCATTGGGAAAATAACTAAAAAAGCGAAAACTGCCAATACTATCTGTCTCATAATCTTTTCTTTTAGGTTAACGATTACCTCTCATATACATAAACGCAGACTTGAAAGCATTATTGTTTTGGTAATGTAAAAATAGCATAACCATGGCTATCTGATAAATACGGAAGCATTTTTATGGCGTATTGCGACAGCTTTTTAGGGGTTTTTTGTTGTCTGTCGCAACATATGCCTTATGTCGTGTCAACTTGCGCAAGAATAATCGCAAAACCTTTGGTGTTGTTGTAAACCGCCCTATCTTTGCATCAGAAACAACGAAGACAGGTTCGCCTGTTGGACAAAAAACAAGGAAAAAAATAATAATAACAAAATAAAAAGAATACAATTATGAAGACAACAAACGCAACCCCAATGGCAATGGCAATGTATGAAGTGGAATCATTCGCCGCCAAGTTCAAGAAAGCAACATCC
>ONAG01000064.1 GCA_900315745.1 uncultured Prevotellaceae bacterium | reverse complement strand
CGACATATTCAACCAACTATCAAACACCACCTATGAAGTGAACGCCCAAGGGCGGACGGAGACATGGTATCGCATCATCCCCAACTACGTCATGCTCCGTGTCTCCTACCATTTCAACAAGAGTCCGAAGAAATAGTTTCTCCTGACATTTGGGTTGGAATAACACAAAATCTCTTCAAAAAACACATTTCAACATATTTTTCTGTTAAATAAATGTGAATTTATTTGTTTATATCCCCAAAACTGCTTATCTTTGCATCAATTTCAATAGAAAATATTGTTCAATTAGTGCTAATAGTAATTGAATTATGGAAAAACTCACAAGCAAAGAAGAGGAAGTGATGGAGCTGATTTGGCAACTTGGCCAGTGTTCTCCTAAGGATGTGGCATCACTCTATCCGGAACCTCGTCCAAGCGCTAACGCCATTGCTCAGACTTTTCAGGCATTGGAAAAGAAAGCGTATCTTATGCATGAACCGAAAGGACGAGGCTTCGTCTATCGGCCTATCGTGGACAAGCAAGCATACGGAAGAGGACGGTTGTCGAGTGTTATCAATCGCTTCTTCAGCGACTCGTACATGAGCGTAGTGTCGGCACTCATGCAAGAGGATAAGGTCACCGAGGCGGATTTGCTTCAATATCTGGCCGACCTAAAACGTAAGGAAGACTGACATATGGCTGCATTTATTATCTACGCCATTCGGTGGGCGGTAACGCTTACGCTGCTTTACTCACTCTTCAGGATCCTGCTTCGGCGCGAGACGTTTCACCGTCTGAACCGTACCGTGCTGCTGGCTATCCTCTTAGTGAGTCCGCTGCTTCCGCTCATACCGCTGCATACAGACGAACCGACGGCTATGGATATGATGCTTACCAGAATTGAGGGACCGCTGGTGAGCCTGTCATCTGATACGGATGATGCTGGAAGTACGCTTTCTGTCCCAAAAGACGAAAAGGCGGCATCTGATCTTTGGGTGTGCTATAGTACATACATATATATATTTGGTATCGCCGTCGCACTCGCAACTTACTTGTTCCGATTGCTGACCCTTTTGCGTGTCATACGTCGTAGCCATCGCATATATCATCCGATAGTTCCGAATAACGTTCATCTTATGCTGAATATGAAAATTACGCAACCCAGCAGTTGGATGAACTGGATTTTTATCGGACCCATCGACTTGAAGCGAAACGCAGAGCCAGTGCTCAAACACGAATTGGCGCACGTAAGGATGAGACATTCATGGGATGTGATTTTCTGCGACCTCACCTGCAGCCTATTATGGTGCCTGCCTTTTGCTTGGATGTTGCGCAAAGACTTGGTTGATGTACATGAGTTCCAGGCTGACGAGGCGGTATTGCAGGGAGGCGTGACGTTGGATGAATACGAGCAAATGCTGGTACTCAAAGTAGTACAGAAACATGTTCAGCCCATCATGAACACTTTACGCCGTGGAGCCTTGAAGAAACGTTTCGCCATGATGCATTGCAGTCGTTCGTCTCGTTTGTCACGGCTCAAACTGCTGTATCTCCTCCCAGCATTTGCAGCTTGTCTATGGGTGTCAGCCCAAGCCGAGGAATACAAGGCCTACCTCAACGGCAAATTCACGACACAAGAAAAACTTGAGGCCGAAGAAGAGAAACGTGCTGACAACATACAACCGAAGACCCCGAAGGTGGTCCCAGAGGGTGAGAAGCAACAGCGGGAACCGGAGGCTGAAGCGACAGAGGAAAATGACTCTTCAGGTGAGCCCAAAATGGTCAACAAACCTCAGGGCGTCGACCCTGCCCCATCCCCGTCCAAGGCCATTGATTCCAGCATCATTGGGCATGAAGCTGAACAAATGCCCCAATTCCATGGTGGCGATGAAGCTATGTATAAATATATTTCCCACCATATACGTTATCCGAATATTGCCATCGAAAATAACGTAGAGGGAACTGTCAACGTGGAGTTCTTCGTTGAAGAAGATGGGAGCATCACGCAAGTGAAAGCCTTGGAGTCTTCGCCTGCGTCAGGTAAAAGCAACATTGTGGTGACTTCCTATCGGCAGGAACGAAGCGAAACATCCTCCACTGACAAAGAAAAGGGAATCCGTGCCTTGCAGGAGTATTCAGAGGAACTTATCCGAGGTATGCCTCCATTTGAGCCAGGGCAAAAACAGGGCATGCCTGTTCGTGCTAAAGTGACCTTGCCTATTACGTACCAGCTCAACTGAAAAACGAAGCAAGAGCAGAGAGCAGGCTTGTTTGCACTATGCCTTGCAAGGAGGAAGAAGACCGAAGGTCAACTGTCGTAGCCCTTTCTTATTTACAACAATTGATTATCCGTCCAAACGACGGACAGCCCTTGTTGTGCCCTTACAATAACCCCAAAACATTAAAAGTATGATTACAAAAGCATCCATCCGTCGTTTCCTGTGGCGTCACTGTTATGACCTCCACAATATGATCTACAGGGAAAAGTTCAGCCAAGAGGAATTGAAGGAACTGATAGATATCATTGAAAAAGGAAACAGAAGGAACAACAACCCCAATAAAACATTAACAACAATGAAAAAGATTTTAGTAACCATGATGGCCCTCGCGCTGACGATAGCAGTGCAGGCACAGAGAGACACGCTCAGCGTGTCGAAGTTTACGGCGATTTATCGCTATGAGTGCAAAACCACTGATGCCGACGGACAGCCGGTAACGGACTCGATGTACATTGCAGTACAGACATCGGGTGGCATCACAAAAAGTTTCCCTTACGATGAATATGACAGGCAGAAGAAGGGAGGCTCGCGCATAGCCGACGGCTATCAGGCCGCTCAGATGCACATGGCCACCGTCTTCGTGAACCATCCCGAAGGAAAAATCACATCGCAGGAAATGCTCTATCCGTATCGCTACATGACGGATGAGCCGTTGGAGAAACAGGACTGGACGCTGATGGATGGGCAGGACAGCATCTGTGGCTATGCCAGTCTGTCGGCCACGACGAAGTATCACGGCTTTACTTGGAACGTGTACTACACGGAGGATGTACCAGCAAGCATCGGGCCTTGGAAGTTAGGAGGCTTGCCTGGTCTGATCACGAAGGCAACCGATGCCAAGGGCATACATACCTTTACGCTTTACGGCTTTCATCAGGAGGACACACCAATAATATTCACCCAATACGTCAATTGGATTGTCCCAGACGGACGCGGCAAGTTCGCAGCCCAGCGAGTAGATTATCAGAAAATGAAAGCCTCTAAATTCCTTGCATACAAGAAGAAAGTGCTGGGCAATAGCCGCTACGTGAAGAATCCCACTTACTATGCCGCCGACCCCATGGAGACCTTCGGGTATGTTGAGAATAGTTATAATTCGGCTGGAGGCAGCGTCAGCAGTGTTGCCGGTGTGGTCATCATTTCCAATCCACATCAGTATCAACCGCTGGAACTGGAATAATAATTTATGAGCAATCGTTTCATCACCATCATTTTCACCTTTTTCACCATTTCGGCAATGGGGCAGGGTTCAGACGTGAGGCTGCAAGGCGGCGCGCAGGACGGCCTTGCAAACTTTTTGCAAACTATTCGCTAAGGGAAAAGGCTGATGCAAACAAAATGCAAACTCATGTCAGAAAGAGAATAGGCAATAATATACGCGAATCATAGTTTTATAAATAAGCATGACCTATGCAATGTTGAACAAAAAGACGCCATCCCATACAAGATAAGTAAAACCAAATGACCAAGCAAGCCATTGTCACCATCCTCCTCACTCTTGTCGGGTTTGCGGGATATGCCCAAAACCCGGCGAATGACAATAATCCACAGCCCAAGGAGCACACCATCATCGGTGTGTGGATGCTGGAAAGCGAGACCGCACCTGATGGAAGAACAACGCCATCCATCTACTCCCAATACACGCGGTGCAAGATTTACGATGCCGACAGCACATACTACACGGTGCAGCTTCATGCCGTAGGAGAAGACATGATGATTATCGCACACGAGAAAGGACGCTATCGGCTGAACGACTCCCTGTATATGGAACGCGACCGCGTGATGCCGTTTGAGTGGGTGAACGACTCGACGTTCATCACCGACTTCATGGGTTACAAGGAGAGGATGGTGCGCTCCACGACCATGACCGAGGAGCGCAAGCAGGAAATCCGAGATTTGGTGAACAAATACCCCGACGACGCCGATGCGCCCGTCAAGCATTTTGTGCTGTCCACCACGGAACGGCAATTGAAGAAGCAGAACATGATGTTCCTTTATATCATCATTGGAATGGCTGTTGTGGCCGTTGCCGTGTCAGTGTATATTTACAAGCTGCGCCAACGCAAGCGTGAGATAGAGAGGAAACTGGCGGATATAGAAGAGGAGCACACGTTGCGCCCCGTGGTGGTGGCCGACGCCATGAAGCAGGTGGAGAATGAGTTCTTCCGGTCGGAATACTATTTGGACCTGCGTCGTCACATTGAAGCGGGCAACAACATCAGACCGGAAGAATGGAAGGAACTGGAGCGACGGCTTAAGATGGTCTATCCTCGGTTCAGCAGCAGTCTTTACGGACTCTTCAATCTCTCGCCGACGGAGTACCAACTGTGCATGCTTTTGAAAATTCGTTCCACCCCTTCCGAGATCGCCATGGTGCTGAACAAGGACAAAAGCACCATCAGCTCCATACGCAGACGTTTGTACAAGAAGGTTTTCGACAAGGACGGAAGCGGAAAGGACTGGGACGAGTTCATCCTCTCATTATAAGGAAGTTAAACTGAGTTTGCAAACTATTTGCAAACTCTTCTTTTCCCATCAAGACAAAAGCAAACTATTTGCAAACTCATCCATTGGGGTATTGGACAAGAAAGCAGTATCTTTGACCCTGTCAACAAAAAATGCCCTTATGAGAAAGCTTTTTACCATGTGTGCCTTGGTGCTGGCGATGGCCGTGCAGGCACAAGACAAAGTGATACTGAACCCCGACTACGACAAGCCGGAGGGAGTGCCACATTTGGAACCAAAACGGGTGGAACTGAAGGATACCGCCACGGTGGTCCACATCAGTGTGAACAGCAATTTTTCGTGGTACATACTGATGGACATCTATTTGAAAGCCGACGACAAGAAGTATGCCTTGCGAGGAGGACGGCGCATCAGCACGTTCGGACAGGGCAAGCCGGCCTACGAGAAGGACGAGACCGTTCCATTCCGCAACAGCAAGGGAGATACGGTTTATGTATCCCATATTCTAAAGGAAGAGCCGTTTATAGACGGGAAGAAATACGAAAATACCAGCGTGGCCGACTCGTTGGTGTTGTGGTTTGATCCGCTGCCGGATGACGCGACCGTCTTCGACTTCTCCACCGACATCCACAACATCAGCCTCGTCAAGACGATTCGATACGACTCGGAACAGAACATCCTCCCCATGCCCGACGCCACGCCCGACCGATGTTTCGAGGCCATTGCAGCCATGTTTCCCGGCAAGGTGGTTTTCATCGACCTTTGGACGACCTGGTGCAGCCCTTGCAAGTATGGCATCGAGAAAATGACGCCCGTGAAGAAGGAGCTGGCGGACAAGGACGTGGTGTTCGTCTATCTGACCAATGAGACAAGCGACAAGGTGCTGTGGAAGAGAAGCACTGCCAACACCCAAGGTTACCATTTGATGGTGCCAAACGAATATTGGGACCAGCTCCCCTGCATCATCGAATTTACCGGCATCCCGCAATATTTCCTCTATAACCGCAAAGGCGAATGTGTCTTGAGCCAGACTGGATTCGGCGACGGTACGGAACAGTACTTCAAGGAGAAGATTTTGGAAGCACTGAACCAATAAAAGTAAGCAATATGCACAAAAGTGTCATCACCTTAAGCATGCTCGCATTGATGTTCGGCTGCCAGCCAAAGACCGAAAAGGTCGTCTACGAACTTCCCAAAAGCGCTCACCTTGTGGAACTGGAGCATCAGGAACGCGCCTTAAAAGACTCTCTTGAAAAGTACTTGGCACTTGGCGACACCATCCAGTGTGAACATTACCACGCCCTCTACAAAGCCACCACCGACTCTGTGGCAATCCTGCTCAAACAAGAAACCGCCGTGTTCATGGAGCGGATAAACAAGGTGAATCCATAAAATGTTTCATGAATCCATATCCATATAAAGGGATGGCAAGAAAGTGATCTCAAAAAGTGTGGGAACTCTCAAACTAGTTTGAGAGTTGCACCCTTATGGCAATATTTTTTGTGCCCGTTGAGTTGTTTCTATAAAACGAAGATATGAAAAAGATTTTAGTGATGATGATGGCCCTCGTGCTGACGATGGGAGCGCAAGGACAAGTTGCGGGTGACGGATACGACGATTTGATTGCGGCGATGGTTGCGGCCAAGATGCACCTGGACAGCATCGACGAGTCGAGCCTGGTGGCGGTGTACGACTATGAGTGCCGCACGCAGGACGCAGAGGGGCTGGCTATAACGGACAAGATGAAGTTGTGCGTGCAGGTGGGACGGCACTGCACACGCAGTTATCCCTACCGCAAGTTTCGTATGGAAAGGGAACGGACCGGAAAAGAAAGAACGGAATACATGGAGGGGTATGATTTCGGGAGTGACGAAGAGCTCCCCAATCTCAAAGCAGAGTCGTACTGCTTCATGCCTGAGGTGTGGACAAACTATCCTGACGGAAAAACGACCGTGCGCGACGCCATCGTTCCCTCCTTATATGAGACGAGGGAGGAGAGGAGACCCATCAGTTGGACGCTCTCCGATGATACGCTGACCTTCGGTGGACACCCTTGCAAGACGGCCACGTGCCAGTTTCACGGACGGAAATGGACTGTACGTTACGCCGAGGACATCCCCACATCCGCCGGCCCTTGGAAACTCTGCGGACTGCCAGGCCTGATCCTTCATGCAGAATGCGACGGAGGCATCCACCGGTTTGTCATCTCCGACATCACCCGCACGGCAACCCCCATCTATTATGGAACCAATGCCATCACCACGAGAATATCCGAAGAGAAACTCATCAAGAACCGCATCAAGACGTTCGGCAACAGACTCTATCCCAAAAATCCATATTATTACATCGCAGGCGGCATGAGCAGCACGCAGGACGTTGTTTACTGCAATGATGCCTTGATGGTCAACGGTGTATTGGTGAATGATCGAGCACACGTTTTTCAACCGCTGGAAATGGAATGAAAAAGTCATTCTTGACAATGATGGCCCTCGCGCTGACGATAGGAGCGCAGGCGCAAGTAGAGACAGTTGACACGGCACAGTTTGTGGCTGTGTACGGCTATGAGTGTAGAACACAGAACGACGAGGCTGCACCAGTCACGGACAGGATGCAGGTCGTGGTACAAGCAGGACGCACGGTGACGAAGTCGATGCCGTACTCGGCCTATCCTGTGTATGACGACGAATCAGAGCCCGATGTGGCAGCAGGATTCCAAGAGGCTCTGATGCACATGCCGACGGTGTGGACGGGCTTGCCCACAGGGGAAACCACCGTGCGTGAATTTATCTTCCCACATGAGTATGAGGGCTATGAGCCGACACCCGACCTCGCGTGGACGCTCACCTATGACACGCTGACCGTAAGCGGCTACCTCTGTCAACAGGCCACGGCAACATTCCGAGGCGTGGAGTGGCACGTGTGGTACACCGAGGAGATTCCATCGTCAGCAGGGCCGTGGCGGTTGCGAGGTCTGCCAGGGCTGATTGTCAAGGCCGAGAGTGAGGCGCACACGTTCTGCCTCGCGGGGCTGCGGATGGAGGCATCGCCCATCACTGCGCCTGAGCAAAACCCCGAAGTGCACAGGATGAAGTACGCCAAGCTGCTGAAGCATAAGAACGAGATTTATAGCAACCGCGAATATGCCAAGAATCCTTCATATTATGTGCCTGATCTCTGGGGCAGCATCACGGATATGATCGCCCTCAACCGCAACGGCCAGCAACTCCTGCTTGCCAATGGCGGTCATCCCTTGCTGACAAAAGCACATGTTTATCAACCGTTGGAATTGGAATAAAACAATGAAAAAGATTTTGGCAACAATGATGGCCCTCGTGCTGACGATAGGAGCGAAAGGACAAACAGAGACAATCGACACGAGCAAATTTGTAGTCACCTACGACTACGCACTACAAACCAAGATGGGGCATGACGACAGGGAAATCGTCGATTCCTGCCGCGTTGCCCTCATGGTGGGTACAAGCCACACGATGCAGATGGAATATTACCAATATGTGTGGCAATGTCTGGGCGACCGTAGCGTGCAGTACGAGATGGTAAGCAACAGCATACACCTCTATCCTACCATTTACGGCAACTATCCAGATGGCATGATGACTGCACGAGAGTTCCTTGCTCCAAGAGTGTATGTCATCGAAGAGCCAATGAACGCGCAGCAATGGACGCTGACCGACGACACGCTGACGGTGATGGGTTATGCGTGCAAAACGGCTACTTGCCAATATGCCGGCAGGGGCTGGACGGTATGCTATACAGAGGACATCCCCTCGACCGCCGGCCCGTGGAAACTGCACGGGCTGCCAGGGCTGATTGTCCGCGCAACAGATAATCAGGGCATACACACCTTTTGTCTTCGGTCTTTAGAACAGAAAGCCGTGGCGATGCCATTATTCAACGACCCAAAGGATATGCACGAAAAGCGTGACAAATTCATCAAGGAGCGAAATAAGCTACGCTGTAACAGTCGCTATGCCAAAGACCCCACCTATTATCTTAGCAGCAAGAGAGGCATGGTCGGAGTCAGCTACAATGATGGAGAATCTTTCCTTTTCTGGGACGAAGAAGATTCAACTGACGCAAATAACTTCTTCGACCCGATGCGAAGTATTCCCAAAGCAGAGAATGTGCGGTATTATCAACCGTTAGAATTGGAATGAAACAAATATGAAACGACTCCTATACGTCATATTAAATATAGCACTGGCCATCCATGCCTCGGCACAAGTCAAGGTGGCAGGTCGGGTGACCGACCCCCAGGCCAAACCCGTGAGTGACGTGATTGTGAAGTTGGTCAGCGGTACTAAAACACTGGCTTTCACCACCACGAACACGAAGGGTGATTATGCTTTGGAACTGAAATCTACACCTGCGGGTGAGGTGGACTTGCAGTTCAGTCACATCAGTTATGAGAAGGAGTCGAAACGAATGACATTGAAGGAACGGTCAACCAAGACGGACATGGTGATGACACCCAAGGACATCTCGCTACAAGAAGTGACGGTGAAGCCCGACCCGTTGAGGCAGAGAGGCGACACGCTGAGCCACAACCTGGCGTCGTTTTTGGGCAAGGGCGACGTGACGCTGGAGGACGGACTGAGGCGGTTGCCTGGCGTGGACGTGTCGAACAGCGGAGGAATCAGCTATATGGGCAAACCCATCTCACAGTTCAACATCGAGGGAATGGACCTCTTGGGTGGGCAGTACAATCTCGCCACACGCAACATCCCGGCTGACTATGTGACGAACGTGGAGATCGTGCGCAACCATCACAGCCGGCGTGTGGAGAAGGATGTGCCAAGCAACGAGGTGTCGATGAACATCAAGTTGGCGAACAAGGCGAAGTTCAAGCCGTTCGGACAGGAAGAGGTGGGGGCTGGACATATGGAGGACGGCAGGGACAGGCTTCAAGCCCTGCTGGGACTGACGGGGATGATGTTCACCAATTCCTTCCAGACCATCTGCTCGTTGAAAGGAGGCAACTACAAGAACTTTGGGAATGCCGACCTGACCAACCATTTCGGCGGTTCTGACGTGAGCACGCCGGCCACGAGCTTGTTCGGCGGCTTCGACGGAGGAGGGCCGCCGCAAGGCCAGCATGTCTACCGACGCAACGGAATGGCGACCGTCAACACCATCAACAAGCTGGACTCCTTCACCACATTCAAGGTCAACGCCGACTACAGCTACCATCGCGCCACGCATGACATCAGCCAGAGCACGACATACCTGACCAACGCGGGAGACTATGTGACCGTCGCCGAACAGACATCACCGCTGACGAAGACCCACCTGCCGAAATTGTCGGTGAACTATATGAAGAATGCCGACCAGCTGTATTTCAACGAGACGTTTTATATCAAGGGGAAGTTCGAGGAAAACGAAGGGGATGTCAATGTTAGCGGCTCCCTGGTCGAGCAACGCCGGAGGACTTCGTCGTTCGAGATGGGCAATGAATTCTTCTGGATGGGCAGGACGAAGAAGGGCGCCCGCCGCCACGTCAATGCCAACGTGTCGTTCAAACGGACGCCGACGCTAAGGCTGTCGTTTGTCTCGGAAGGTGACGGCTACGGGCAGACGGCACAGTCCTCGACGCTCAGCATGAATGTCGGCTCGTCGTTCAACGTCCCCATAGGCAAGGCGTTCCGGTTGAACCTGCCTGTCAGCATGAATGCGACGTACGACGATTTGGAGACCAACCGAATGGCGACAGGTGAGGTCAACCACATCCGGGGCTGGGCGTTCTCGCCTACTGCAAACCCCGGCTTCGAAATCCATTCGCGCAACCGCCGTTTCTACCTCAGTGCAGGCCTGGGGGCCGCATTGAAGGGATTGTACTATAACAAATTGAATTACACGAAGCCGGTGCTCAACCCCTCGGTCGGCATCAACTACACTTTCTCTGCCAACAGCAAGCTGTCCTTCTCCACGGGCTACTCGACCTCGATTGGCGACATGATGACGCTGTTGACGGAGCCGATGCAGGTGAACTACCGCACCGTGCGCACCTCGTCGGGCATCATCGGCGAGTCGGATACGTGGCACACGTCGGGTGAATGGAAGTGGCAGCTGCCCATGCAGTACTTCACGTTGAGCCTTTCGGCCAGCCACAGCGAGGACAAGCAGAACACGCTCTTCTCGCAGAACGTCAGCGGCATCGATGTCAGCAACACGGCACTGCTCCGTGACACGCGCTCACGCTCCACTGGTTTCTCCATTTCCACCACGAAGAACATCCCGACGCTCTATGCCAAATTTGGCGCGGGGGGAAGTTACAGCTTCGGCAGTGGGGAGCAGGCAGTGGGACAAGATGTCATCGGCACCCGCTCGAACAGCTACAGCCTGCATGGCAACGCCGCCATCACGCCTTTCAAATGGCTCGAACTGAAATACGACATCAGCCATGGCTGGTCGCAGTCACGATACTCGAATGAAAAGAACACCTCGACCTCGCTCACACACAGCGGCGCCGTCCATGTGTTTCCCATCGCCGCCATGGACCTCTCAATCAACTACGACCACGTGCGCCGCCAGCTCACCGCCGACCAACACAAGCGCATGTCACTCTTCTACGCTTCGGCGCAGTACAAGCTGAAACGGCTCGTACTCCGCCTTGAACTCGACAATCTCCTGAACCAGCGCAACTACGCCTACACCATCTTCAACGGCGTCAACACCTACAGCTACGACTTCGGCCTATGTGGCCGCACGGTCCTGTTCAGAGCCATGTTCAAGCTATAACCTCAAGAATGCATCACATGAACAAAAAAGCCATCATCACCATTCTGTTTGCCCTCGCCATACATCCTCCCATATCCTCACAAACTCGGTCAACCCTTCCATTGTGGGAGCGCAAGAGTGCTCCTGCTGTCATATTGGGACGGTACGTTGACTGGAAAATAGGTGAAGACTGCAATCCTCCCGGCTTTTGGGGAAACCAAAATTCACTGAAAGGAAACTCTATCCCTGAAATAACCACTGATTCCATCGCTGGCCGATTCACCTTAGTATGGGATATCTGTTACCCTCTACTACATGAATTTCATGGATGGTCTGTTTTGCTCTGTCCTGGCGATACCATAAGAATAGACATTGACAGGTCGGCTTTCGCTGCATACGAAGCCTACAAGAAAGATACGCCTGCCGACAGTGTCACGACATCCAAATTACAGGAACTGTGGAAGAGGGCCGTACACATTGAAGGGGGGACCTTTGAGCAACCCCTGCCTGTCCATATGAAAGGGATGGTGCTTGGCTATCGTCGCGAATATGCCGAAGCGCATCTGCACGACACTTTTGATGAGTGGCGCGAAGTGTGTTGGAACGAGTTCCAGGAAGTGGTGTCGCAGATGGATTCACTCTCCCTCTTGCCTTGGGAACGGGAATACCACAGGATGCTTGTCGAACAGGATTATATCACCAAGTTAGGACAATTCATGTTTGCCAAAACCAGTTGGGGCTTGTTGAAAGATAACAAGGAGAAGGAAGCTTTCGAGAAGCAAGTGACCTTCAAAGACCCCCATGCCGCTGAACTCACGTACTATCGCTGCGTTCCCGGCTTCTATGCCTGTCTGAACAATCTGTTTGACGAGGGTCGGAAGTACATCCAGGCCAATGGGTTGGAAGATTCGCCTTTGGGATGCTGGTTCAAGGAGTTGGACGAAGCCCAGGCGGTGATGACTCGTGTGAAGGCCAAGCAGCCGGTGACAGACAGTGAGTTGGATGCCCTGTCTCCTGAGTTCCAAGTTCAGATCAGAGAGGTTCAAGCACTACTGGAACAAGAGGCAGCCGACGGCAAAGGCATAAGCAGGGACTTGCCCGAAGGGGAGCCTCGGGAGTGGCTACCGAAGATTGTTGCCGGGCACAAGGGGCGCATCGTCTTCATCGACTTCTGGGCTACCTGGTGCGGGCCTTGTCGCACGGGCATGAAAGAAATGGAAAGCGTGAAGGAGGAACTGAACAAAAGGGGCGTGGATTTCATCTACATCACCGACACCAGCAGCAGTACCGAAGACTGGCTGGGGTATGTCAGCCAACACGCTGGCGACCACTACATCGTGCCCAAAGACAAGATGCAGGAGATGCAAATCCCCGGCTACGACAATGCCATCCCCCATTACCTCATCTACGACCGCGAGGGAAAGCTCGCAAAAACGATTTCAGGCTGGCCTGGCTTGGAAGGGATGACGCATGAATTTGATGACATAAAGTGAAAAAGCCACAAGCCATGAATAACATACCATATACTTGTGTGTTGGCATTGATGCTGGCGACATTGAGCATGGGACTGCAAGCAGAAGCACAGACCGTGGTGCTCGACACGTCGAATGTCGTTGTAGGGTATCATTATTCATGCAACACCAAGGACGCGGAAGGCAGGGCGGCCATTGATGAATATGACATCGCATTGCTGATAGGAAAGAAAATCGTGGCACAGAAGGGGTTTTGTGAATTGTCTTTGGATGAAGACGACAATGATGATTATGTCCGGATACTGACAGAGCGCCAACATCACGTCCCGGAAATATACATTGGCTTTCCTGATGAAGACAAGGTCACCATCCGGGAGACCGTCCTCATGGACGATTTTGAGATGGTTGAGAAGAAAGGAGATGTCGAGTGGCTGATACTGTCTGATACCATTCAAATAAATGGCCATACCTGCAAGAAGGCAACCGCGAACGTTCGCGGTCGCCAATGGACAGCCTGGTTTGCAGAGGAAATCCCGATGCCCTATGGCCCATGGCTCCTTGGAGGGCTGCCAGGACTCATCCTGTGCGCGGAATCGGACGACATCCATAGGTTTCATATGACTTCCCTCTCGACCGCCTCATACCCCATTGAATACGAAAAACGCATTGACATCATGAGTACGTCAAGGAAAAAGTTCATCAAGTATAGGGACGACATCACAAACAATCCCTTGTATCTCGCCAACCCATCTTCGCTGATATCACCAGACATCGAGCGGCACAAAACCATCTACCAATTTGCCGATGGCATAGAGTTCGTTGAGATGAATGGGCATGTTTTCAATCCTCACCCCAATGCCTTCGTGCCTTTGGATTTGGAATAACCTCATAATACATTCAACAATATGAACAAACCGATGAAGAGAGTGCAATACAAGTTTGGTTGCTTTGCCGAACATGACGTTTTTAGCCTGAAATGCAAAAAGATTATCGTGACGATGATGGTCCTTGTCCTGACGATAGGGGTTCAGGGACAGGTGGTGGATGACGGCCTTGACGACATGATGGCGGCGATGATTGCGGCAAAGATACATCAAGACAGCATCGACTTGTCAAGCCTGGTGGCGGTGTATGACTACGAATGCCAGACGCTGGACGCGGAAGGAAAGGCGGTGACGGACAGGATGAAGGTGTGCGTGCAGGTGGGGCAGCACTGCACTCGCAGCTACCCCTACCGGAAGTTCCGCGAGGATACGGAGGGCTACGACTATGGGACGCCTGAAGAACTCGTCAAATGGAAAGAAGAGGCATACTGCTTCATGCCTGAGGTGTGGACGAACCATCCCGAGGGAATGACCACGGTTCGCGACGCCATCATCCCCAACATCTATGAGACACGGGAAGGGCGGAAGCCTATCGATTGGACGCTCTGTGATGACACGTTGACTGTCGGCGGATTCTTGTGCAAGACAGCCACCTGTCTGTTGCATGGCAGGAAGTGGACGGTGCACTATGCAGAAGACCTCCCCACATCGGCAGGACCATGGAAACTCTGCGGACTCCCGGGTATGATTCTCGAAGCCAAGACCGATGACAACGTCCATCGCTTCATCGTCGCAGACATCAGACGCACCGCCTCGCCCATCTATTACGAGCACAACGCCATCACCTCAAGGATTGCAGAGGAGAAACTCATCAAGAACCGCATCAAAATCTTCGGTAACAAACTCTATCCCAAGAAACCGACTTATTACATACCTGACCACCGAAGCATGAATGCAGATGAGACGTTCTGCCAGATTGGCGATGAAATCCTGTGCGTTGTCAATGGCGTGTTGGAGTTGAGCCAAGCACACGTGTTTCAACCGCTGGAACTGAAGTAAGGCAATGAAAAAGGGGTTGCTGACAATGATGGCATTTGTCCTTACAGTGGGAGCGTATGGACAAACGGACAGTATTGACCATTCACTGTTCGTGGTGGCTTATGACTTTGTGACGAACACGACAGACAAAAACGGGAATGCCGTGACTGATTCCGTACAGCTGGCGGTCATCGTTGGGAGTCACTCGGCCAAATGCATGGAGTTCAACCGCGCCATGATTGAAGACTTCGGGGAATGGCGCAATCAGGACTACCAGTTTGGCGAGTGGTACGCGAGAAAGTACAACCTGCCCGTCATCTATGTGGGTTATCCCGAAGGTGAAATCAGTGTGTTCGACAAAATCACCCCCAACCGGTACTTCGTCAGTGAAACGCTACCCGACTTCGATTGGTCGTTGACAGAAGACACGCTGACCATCGGTGGCTATCTATGTCGTAAGGCAGTGGGCAAATATGGTGGAAGGACATGGACGGCGTGGTATGCCGAAGACGTTTCGGCTCCCTACGGGCCATGGAAACTGCGTGGCCTGCCGGGCATGATTCTTAGTGCAGAGGATGCAGATGGCATCTTCCATTTCGATTTCGTGAAACTGATGAGGAAACCTGCGAAAATGAATTATATGAGCAAGGATGGCTATACGGTCATGAAGCGTGACAAGTTCATCGCCCATCGCAACAAACTATTCTGTAGCAAGCAGTATGTCCATAATCCACGTTATTATATTCCCGACGGCGCCTACGAACACATGAACATCATCGAGATGTGGCCGGGTGGACTAGAACCTGCCGCTGAGGATAAACTCTCCGTGGTGGCTACAGACATGATTATCCCCAAGAAAGTGAATGTCTACCAACCTTTGGAATTGGAATGATTGACTCTGTCAGGGAGACTGTATCACTAAAGACCGATGGGTTTCCTTTCTCATAGAAAGAGTAGGAGAAGGTTATGGAGCGGACTCTTTTAATCGAATTAAATTGAATAAAATTAACTGAAAATCTGTCTGGTTAAAGATTTTTAAGGACGAATGATAGTCAGAAACAAGCTATGAGGTATCGGAAATACTGAATACATTTGCTGTATTATCAGGCGACGTGACCGTGGAGACGATGGAGAAAGAGCCGTTCAACCAGCCGGACACGGAGGAGGACGCTCCATTCTGATACGCTTTTCCCATGGCATCCTGATGGGGAGGGGGCGAAAGCTCTCTCCCCTACTCTTTCCTGCTGTTCGTCAGCAAGACGAAAATATCAAAAAGAGTCTGTGCTATTCACCATGCACGGGAGATTTTTCGTATCTTTGCCAACACTAAGACAAACCAAGACAAAACATGAAAAAACTGCTCATAGCAATAACGGCCATGCTGACACTGGCAGCGACGGCAATGGCAGAGGTCAAGGTGGCCGAGGCGTTCAGCAGCCACATGGTGCTGCAGAGGGAGAAACCCGTGAGCGTCTGGGGTGTGGCTGATGCAGGCGAGAAGGTGAAGGTGTCGTTTGGCAAGCAATCATTGAGCACGACCGCTGACAAGGCCGGCCTGTGGCGGGTGACACTGAAAGCAATGCCTGCCAACAGCAGACCGCAGGTGATGGTCATCAGTGGACGAAAGAACAAGATCCGCCTGACGGATGTGCTCGTGGGAGAGGTGTGGCTGGCCTCCGGACAGTCCAACATGGAGTACTCGATGAACAACCATCCGAGATACAGGAAACCCCAGAAAGGCGATGCCGACTACCAACTGAAAGCGTGGCGCGAGGCCAACAACCCCAACATCCGCGTGCTCTATGTCAAGCCGGATCTGAACAGCGACGTGCTGCCCACGGACGGCTGGCAACGGGTGGACTCCACCTCGCTGAAGCCTGTCTCGGCGGCAGCGTATTTCTTCGCACGTATGTTGCAGGACTCGCTGCAGGTGCCCGTGGGCTTCATCTCGTCGTCATGGGGCGGCACACGCATAGAGGAATGGATTCCCGACGGCAAGACACCGGGCCGCCGCCCGATGTACGAACACCTCATACGCCCGCTCACAGGCTATGCCCTGCGTGGTTTCCTGTGGTATCAGGGCGAGGCAAACCTCCTGGATCTGGGCGAGACAGACGTATATACAGCGAAACAAGAGCATCTGGTCGATGTGTGGCGCGGACTATGGAATGATGCCGACCTGCCGTTCTACTACGTGCAGATTTCCCCTTACCTCTATTCCATACGCCGGGAGGATATCGTACAGAAGACATGGATAGACCTGCCCCGGTTCTGGACAGCACAGGCAAAGGCCATGCGGCAGAAGAACACGGGCATGGTGGTGACAACCGACATCCCCGACGTGCTGAACGACATACACCCACCCTACAAATGGATCGTGGGTGAGCGGCTCTGCCGATGGGCATTGAACCACACCTACGGCTTCTCTAACGTGGAGTGCCAAGGTCCGACGTTGAAGGGAGTCACCCGTGACGGCGACAAGGTCATCCTGGAGTTCGACCATTGCGACGGCGGCCTCGTCACCAGCGACGGCAAGCAGCCTGACTGGTTCTGGGCGAACACCCGCAACTACGGCAGCTTCCGGAAAGAGGATGCCACCATCGACGGCAACAAGGTCATCTTGCACATCCCGGGGAGCCTGGCGCATCCTGTCATCCGCTTCGGCTACGACGAGACAGCACAGCCCAACCTGCGCAACAAGGCTGGACTGCCCGCCGCTCCTTTTGAGTATAAGCTATAATGATAAGTTGACCAGCTCACCATCCATGCAGAACCAGAATCGGACTTTCATCGCGATTGACCTGAAAAGTATGTACGCTTCGGTGGAATGTGTCGCCAGAGGACTCGACCCCCTGACGACCAATCTCGTCGTGGCCGACGTCTCGAGGACGGAGAAGACCATCTGCCTGGCAGTGACACCCTCGCTGAAAGCCTACGGTATTGGTGGACGTGCCCGGCTGTTCGAGGTGGTGCAGCGAATGCGTGAGGTGAACTATGAGCGGCAGATGAAATCTCCCTCAAGGAGACTGACGGGCAAGTCCGTTTCCGACATTGAACTCAAGGAACATCCCGACTGGGCTGTCGACTACATCGCAGCTCCGCCACGAATGGCGCACTATATCGACGTGAGCAGCAAGATCTATGGCATCTATCTGAAATACATCGCTCCCGAGGACATCCATGTCTACAGCATCGACGAGGTGTTCATGGACGTGACGGACTATCTCAAGAGCTACAAAAAGACCGCACACGAACTGGCGATGACGATGATCCGAGACGTACTGAGCCAGACGGGCATCACGGCCACGGCAGGTATCGGCACGAACATGTATCTCTGCAAGGTGGCAATGGACATCGTGGCGAAAAAGGCTCCCGCAGACAAAGACGGGGTGCGCATAGCGGAACTCGATGAGATGTCCTATCGCAAACAGCTCTGGGACTACCGCCCCATCACCAAATTCTGGAGGGTCGGAAAAGGCATTGCGGAGAAACTGGCCATGTATGGCATCGACACCATGGGCAAGGTGGCACGGCAGTCCGTCAAGAACGAGGAGCTGCTGTACCGGCTCTTCGGCGTGAATGCCGAGCTGCTGATAGACCACGCGTGGGGATGGGAGCCTTGCACGATGGACATGGTGAAGGCCTACAAGCCCGAGAACAACAGTTTCAGCAACGGACAGGTGCTGCAATCGGCCTACGACTTCAAGAAGGCCCGTGTGGTGGTGCAGGAAATGGCGGAGAACATGGCACTCGACCTGGTCTCGAAACGGCTGGTGACAGACCAGATAATACTGACGGTGGGGTATGACCGAGAGAGCCTGACGAATCCCGACATCAGGGCACGCTATCACGGAGAGGTGACCACCGACTACTATGGACGGCAGGTTCCCAAGCACGCCCACGGCACGGCCAACCTGAGCCGGCAGACTTCATCCACAAAACTCATCACGGAAGCCGTCGTGGACTTGTTCGACCGCATCGTCAACAAGGACCTGTTGGTGCGACGCCTTAACCTGACCGTCAACCATGTGGTGAATGAGGCTGACGCGAACAGACGCACTACCCCATTGCAACTTGACCTTTTTACGGATTACGAAGAACTGGCAAGGCAGCAGGAAGCGGAAAAAGCGGAACTCGACAAGGAACGGCGGATACAGGAGGCGCAACTGGCCATCAAGCAGCGCTTCGGCAAGAACGCCATCCTCCGGGGACTTAACTTCGAGGAGGGCGCCACCGCCAAGGAGCGAAACGAGCAGATCGGAGGGCACAAGGCATAACATTCAAAAAGGAAAAGAACCATGGGAGAATACGACGATATCATCAACCTGCCACATCACGTCTCAAAGACACATCCCCAGATGCCCATGATGAACCGTGCCGCACAGTTCGCACCCTTCTCGGCTGTGGCCGGACATGATGCCGCCATCAGGGAAGCCGGAAGGATTACCGACGGCTGGACGGACATTGCCGACTCCGGCAATGAGGAACTGAACCGGAAAATGGAATCGCTCCTGTCCAGGCTGTCAGAGCATCCTATGGTCACCATTGAGTATTTCCTGCCTGACCAGCACAAGTCCGGGGGCTCCTACCACACCATCTCAGGAAACGTCAGACGCATAGACGAGTATGAACGCATCATCGAACTCATGGACAGGAAAAAGATTCCCATTGACTTTATAAGGAATCTGACCCTATAGTTCCACTAAGGCAGCCTGCTAAATACTGGTAAAACGACCTGATACTTAACTGCAAAACATAGAGTTGATATGAAATGACATCTGTCATATGTCATTTTGTTCAAAATCATGCATTGAAGTGTTAAAAATAACTTGAAAATAGAATATTCTTTTCATAACCTAACATAAAATAGAGAAAAAGTAGTATTTTTGTACTCGTAATATAATATTATATCCCTATATGAGTAAAACAACAATGGGTAACAAACTGCCCAGGAAGCTGGAGATGAAGATGAAGACAGTCGGTGAACAAATCAGGCTGGCTCGATTGCGCCGTGACCTTAGTGTGGCGCAGGTGGCAGAACGCGCCACCTGCTCACCCATGACAGTCGCAAGAATAGAGAAAGGCGCTCCAACTGTTGCCATAGGCATATATTTACGTGTACTCTATGCCTTGCAACTCGATGATGACATCCTGTTGCTGGCACAGAAAGATGAGATGGGCAGAGCCTTGCAGGATCTTGCCCTGAAACATCGTGAACGTGCATCCAAAAAGCAACAGACGAACAGGTGAGGGCAAAAACAAGCAAGCTTGGTTTTTTCCGAGAAAGAGGTGAAAAAAGAAAAAGTCAATAAGGAATGAAAACACTATATATCTATGCGGATTTCGACTGGCTTGACGAGCCCGTGAAGGTCGGCGAACTGGGATACGAATCGCTTCGTGGTTCTGATTCCTATTCATTCAAATATGACAACAACTGGCTTCGTCAGCATGGCGGTCTCTTTCTGAGTGCCGACATCAACAACTATCCCGGCCAGCAATACACCCAGCCTGGCAGGGATATCTTCGGCTGCTTCAGCGACGCCTTGCCTGACCGATGGGGGCGATTGCTGCTTAACAGACGCGAACAGATCCTTGCCACCGAAGAGAAACGGCCTCTCCGCAAGCTCTCTTCGTTCGATTACCTGATGGGGATTGACGACTACTCCCGTATGGGTGGTTTCCGCTTCAAGGCGAAAGAGGACGACGGGTTCATCAACTGTGAGAAGTCACTTCGCATTCCCCCCTTGACCGACATCAGGGCATTGGTAGCTGCCAGCATGGAGATTGAGAAGAGCGAGGAACAGAACCAATTGCCGGAGAAGAAATGGCTGCTGCAACTTGTTCACCCCGGTACTTCACTTGGGGGTGCCCGTCCTAAAGCCAGCGTGATTGATGAAGCAGGCCATCTCTGTGTTGCCAAGTTCCCGTCAAGGAATGATGATTATGATGTCGGTCTCTGGGAGCACCACAGTCATCTGCTGGCCAAGGAGGCTGGCGTGACAGCCGCTGACACAAGCGTCATGGAGACAGGCAAGAAATACCATGCCCTGCTTTCAAGGCGTTTCGACAGGACGGCAGAGGGACGAAGAAGGCATTTCGCGTCAGCAATGACCCTGCTGGGTTTGACAGATGGCTGTGATGCCAAGACAGGCAACGGCTATCTCGACATCGTGGACTTCATCCTCCAAAGCTGTTGTGACGTGGAGGAGAACCTGCGCCAGCTCTACCGTCGGGTGGCGTTCAACATAGCCATCGGCAACAGCGATGACCATTTCCGCAACCATGGCTTCTTGCTGACACCACGGGGCTGGACGCTCTCTCCGGCATACGACATGAATCCCACGTTGAATGAATACCAAGCCTTGCTCATCAACTCCTCAACCAATCATGCAGACCTTCAGGTGTTGCTTGACTCCTCGGAGGAATATATGATTGGCAAAGACGAAGCCGGACGCATCATCGGTGAAGTGAAAGCCGGTGTGAAGCACTGGAAATTCCTTGCCATACGTCTTGGCATGGCCAAGAGAGAGATGGATGTATTTGAACAGGTGTTCCAACGGTCGCTTAGATGATCGACATCACGTAGCACTATGTGACGTGGTGATACATCATCCTTCATGCCATCGTGTGGCAAAATGTAGTGAAAATGATGGAACCAAGAAAGCATCATGAATGAACATTAATTTATCATGACATGAAAAATAATTCTTTAAATCTAGTCTTATTCTTCTATACAGTCTGCCTGTTATCCGTCTTGACGGGCTGCAAAGATTCCCGGCAAAAGTCAGTATTGGAATTGGCAGCAGAGACGGAAGAGAACTACGAGTTGAACGAAGAGCAGCAAATCTTAGTCCGCAACGGCAATGACTTCTCCATCAAGTTCTTCAAGAGAATTGCTGAGGAGGAAGGAGAGAAGAATGTCTTCGTCTCTACAATTGGAATGTTCTATTCATTGAACATCATCAACAATGGCGCATCAGGCCTGACCCGACAAGAAATCTGCAATGCCCTGAACATTGACACGGCCGACATAGAGACAGCCAACAAGTTATGCCGCAGGCTGATGATAGGTCAGGCAAAAGCAATAGAAGACGAATTCTTCGGCTCCTCGTCATATATGCGGACTGCCACGTTGTTCCAAGCAGGAAAGCGCGTAAACATAGCCCCATCCTTCCAGGAGATTTTGCAACACGACTATTTTTCCAATATCATCACTGGAGATGTTGATGGCACCCAACAGCAAATGATTGACAAATGGTGTTCCGAACAGACGGAGGGATTGCTCAGCAGCTTTCCTGTCAAACAGACTGACGAAGGGTCGGCAAACTTGTTCGTTGCAAACTATTTCAACGGCAGATGGGTGCAAGAGTTTGACAAGGAGTCTACAAAAGAGGAACCTTTCAAGGGTGGGGTCAGCTCTACGGTAAATATGATGAACATGACGGATAATGAGGAAGTTTTCTCATATGCGAAACTTGATGACTTCTCCATGCTCAGGATACCCTATATAGGTGGTTACAGGCTCTATATCATCCTGCCAGACAAGATTGACGGCCTAACAACATTGCTCCAATCCCTTGATGGGGAAAAACTCCGTTCCGCCATGAATCAATTGAAGTCTTATGACCATACCTACGTCAAAATCCCCAAATTTGAGGTTGACTACTCGTTCAACGCAAACAGCAGTCTTGCTTCGCTGGGAGTCGGCAAGATGTTCAGCGACAATGCCGAACTGAACCGTATCCAATCCGAACCGATGAAGATTGGTGAGATTGTTCAAAAGACCAAAGTCATCCTGGATGAGGATGGAACGAGGGCAGGTGCCATCACTTCTGTCTCGTTTGTCACTCTGAGCGAAGTGATGAATCCGACAGAGGCATTCTTCTATGCCGACCATCCCTTCGCCTATATCATTCAAGACCCATTCGACAGCTACTGTTTCATGGGAACATTCTGGGGTGACCCTAAGTAGAAGATAAGCCTTTCCTGAATGAATGTCAATGTGGATACTAAAGACGAAGGGTGAATGAAAACAAAAAAGCTGCTATGCTACTCATACCGCGTTATAGAGATATTGCTGATACTCTCCATAACCGCCGGCCTTATTGCTTTAGGGCTGAATAGCCATGACAAAGCGGAAATGGGTGGATTGCTAAGTCCTCTCATTGTGGCCTTGGTATGGATGTGGTTCATATCCTTGCCGCTTCTAATCATTTTCGTGGCTTCCTTCATTCGTTCCATACCACCATCCACCTCCTACAAAAAAACAATCCTTTCCCTACATATCCTCAATGTTGCCCTGTGGCTTCTCTTCTATTGGCTTCTCCCCAAGCCTGCCCCATGTGATGCGGCCTTGATGGAGAATCATTTCAAGACACATCAAGACAACATGTATGACTTGGTCAATTATGTGCGCAGCTCTTTGAACGATAGCTGTTCGATAGTCCTTCTTTACAGGAATGATGATGTTCAGGAGTTCACGATAAGGAACGGGGACGAATCAAGCATCACCACTACCTGCGCCGTGAGTTCAGCTACTCGAACTACGAGCAGAACTACACGTTGCCGGACGATGTGGAGAAAGACAAGATTTCAGCCAAGGTAGAGGATGGCATCCTGACGGTAGTCCTTCCGAAGGTAGAAAAGGAGGAGAAGAAGACAGCCAAGTCCATTGAGGTCTCGTAATGTAGGGCTATCTTGAATAAAACAGCAGGGAGCAGCATCCACAGCGGATGTTGCTCCTTTTCTTAATATGCTTTATAAATAAGACTATCATCCGTTTATTGTTCTTTCATATTGAAAGCAAACATAAATATTTTCTATCATTATGTATTGATATAAATCAATTTTGTTTCACTTTGCTATTAATTATTGTTAATTATAATACATTTTGATAATATATTTCTTAATTTTATCCAAAATGAGTTACCTTTACACCGTGGTAATAGATTAGTAGTAAACACAAACACATTGTTATTATGAACATCAGGATTAACGAATTGATTGACAGCCGTGAAACTGTTAACAAATGGA
>ONAG01000080.1 GCA_900315745.1 uncultured Prevotellaceae bacterium | reverse complement strand
ACACTTTCAATCTGATAGCCCTCTGAGGCAGAGGTGGAAACCATTACCTCAGAGCCAGATAAAACTTCGTCTCCACTTTGAATATCAGGCCAGTTGTTATCTTGATCATTGTAGAATACAAAGATTTCGGCATTGTCATTTGGTGTAATGGTCACTGTATATGGTTGTGGCACTTCATATTTTGCAAGTTTGATGTTGCCCATGCCTACATTACCATCGACTTTTGTTGTATAGACCCATTTGATGTATCTTACATTCTCGCCTAAATTGTTGATTGTCTCACTCTGACCGTTGGTGGCACCACTTATAGAAGTATAAGTTTTTATAGTTGTATAATTCTCACCATCTTCAGATGTTTGAACTGTGAAGGTGCCACCAGAGAAACTATTGCCTTTGAGGTCGAAGGTAAGTTTTCCTGGACGCTCGTTAAATTTAAGGATTACGTAATCACCTGTGCCATTGAACTTCAATTTTGGTGATGAACCATAGTCGCTGTCCAAACCTTCTTGGGTCAGTCCAGAGGTGTCTTCAATGTCTGCTTTTCCACCATCAAATTCAAATGGAAGGGTGGCATAGTCAATAACAGGTGGCACCGTTCCCACGGTTACTGTAAAGGTGTAGGTGGCCTCATTGTATTCATCTGTAGCGGCCTGTGTGGCGGTGATGGTTGCTTCGCCAAAGTCGTAAGCCATGAGGTATCCATCTTCCACATCAGCCACGTCGGGATTGCTCGACACATAGGTTATGGCTCCGTTGGAAGAGGACTCCCAATCCAATTCCAGCACGTCGTCAACCTCCATGGTCTCAGGAGCGTTGGTGATGACGAATCCCGGGTCGCTCTTGCGAACTAATGAAACAAGTTCGTTGTTCTCGTCAAATTCGTATATTGTATTGTATTTCTTCAAGTTACCAAACACAACAACTACATCGCCAACCTTGATGTCGTCTGCTGATGTGAAGTTGTCACCATTGTAACTCTTTCCACGATAGGCTCTCAGTTGGTCTCCGCTTGTTGTACCGTCTGCTGAGATGTCGTAAGTGATGTTGCCATATTGGGAATTGTAGGCAGTCACAATCTTTGACACTATACCAGTTGCATAAACACTTGTTATTCCAGTGTTGGCATCGATGGCTGCGCGAGCCTCTGCCACAGTGTAAGGATCGTCCAAGGTGCCTGGCATATTCGGGTCGCCAATCTTGATGGTGTATGAGGCGCTGCCGGCGTTGTATTGTACGTTTCCTACAGTTGAGGCTGTGATGGTCACAAAGCCTTCGTTGCTTCCGATAAGCACTTCACCTGTTGCCTCGTCAACCATGGCGAGGTTTTCATCGCTCGACGAATAAGTCACTGTCAAGTTGTGTGGGTTGGTAAGCGTCGGGGCTGTGAAATCATCGTCTGGCTCTACTTCAAACGATGTGGTGCTGAATGAAAGTTCGGCATTGCCCTTTGATATTTTGATTGTATAGGTGGCTGTTCCGGCAGCATATTCTCCATTTCCTGAAAATGAGGCTGTGATGGTCACGGTGCCTTCTGTTTCGCCAATGATTACTTCACCCGTATCCGGATCAACTATTGCGAGGTTTTCATCGCTCGACGAGAAGTTGACATCCAAATCGTGAGGATTGTTGACGTCTTGGCCGATGAAGTCACTTTCATTGGGCAGTACGTCGAAAGAGGCTTGGTCGAATGAAAGTTCGGGGTCTGCCAAGTCGCTGATATCGCTGCCTTCCTTTACATAAAGATATGATTCTCCTTGTCCGCTTGTGTAGCAGGCAAAACGGGTGGCACCAGAATTGTATTGTATGTACCTTTTATAGTTGTTGTCTTTCACTTGGAAGTCATCAGTAATGGTCCACTTGGTGTTGTCCGTGACATCTGCAGAGGAATGCAGTGCGTTGCTATTTGCAGTTAATGCCAGATATTCGTTGTTGTCAGAAGCCTTGAACGTCCAAGCCCCAGACTCACCACCTAATGTGAGAATAGCAATGCCATCTTTATTCTTGACTGCAACTTTGTCGTCCGTTACTGTTACAAACACTCTATCTCGGTAGGTGTTCGTTCCGGTTCTTGCACCCATTGCTGCTGTTGTTGAAGCCTTTGATCCAACTATAATGTACTCATTGCCAGCCAACAGTTGGTTGGCATTTGTAACCTTTACGTAATTCACGGCAGTAGTTGCTGCATTTACTGTTACTGTGTATGAAACAGAGCCTGCATTGTATTTGTTTGCAACGGCTTCCCATGAAGCAGTGATTTCAGCCTCACCTTCAGCAACACCCGTTACCACACCATCTTCGTCAACGGTAGCAACAGATGTGGGGTCGCTTGAATAAGTAACCGTAAGATCATTAGGCTTGGTAAGTGTATTAGTAACAGTTTCGCCGACTTCTATTTCTTCGCTTTCGTTAGCAAAATTAACAACAGGGTCAACTGCTCCAGAAACACTCTCATAAAAAACCAGCGAAGTTAAATCCAAACCTCCATTGCTGGTATCTGGATTTGAAATGTTGACTGTAAACTTGTAATACAAGTCTCCGCTCCAAACTTTATTAGGATTAGGCGTAAAATCAATGCTGCCTTCAGTGTTTTTTTCAACCGTAGGATTGGACACGGTTACTTCATCCACAATATTAGTAAAGGCTGCATCATTTGCAACGGTAACCTTGACGCTATGAACAGTTACATTTGCACGGCTCTTGCCATTGTGGTTGAAAACAATCTTGCTGATGTTACCTGTCAGTTCATCGTTGCATTGAATCACCCGATCAACCTTATCGATGCTTTTGCCACCAATACGAAGGTAATCACCATTGGTCATGTTACCAGGAATTGTCCAACTCTTTCCACCTATGGTGACAGTATAAGTGCTACCATAGTTGGATGGGCCACTCTGTTGTTTGAAAGCGAAATTGTAAACTTCGTTTTCACCGGCCCACGCCGTACTGACTACTGCGCATAGCAGTGTCATCATTAATAAACGTAATTTTTGTTTCATAAACCTAATATTTTAGTTGTTAATAGATTGCAGAATAAGTATGATGTGTTTCTACATGTCAAATGTTACGTGGCTAATATACGTGTTATCAAAAGCTTAACAAAAATAGACCAGTTACATTTTTGTGCTGTGATAGGGTTACATCGCCACTATGCGGCAAAAATACAAAAAAAACCGATAAGTAGGATAATCTTTTTTGTTTTTATTTTCATTTTTTTGTAAGGTGCAATGAAAAACTCCCTTCCTCCCTTCCTCCTTGGACAAAAATCTCTAAGGAGTCAAGGAGTCAAGGAGTGGCGCCAAATGGCACAAAGAAAAGAACTCCCTTCCTCCTTCACTCCTTGGACAAAAATCTCTAAGGAGTCAAGGAGATAAGGAGTGACGCCAAATGGCACAAAGAAAAGAACTCCCTTCCTCCTTCACTCCTTGGACAAAAAAAATCTCTAAGGAGTCAAGGTGCAAAGGAGTGGCGCCTAAATATTGGATACCTATTTGTTTCTTATTCCTCCACAAAGTCAACGTATTCTCCCTCATCGTCAGCTATAATCTTGCGGTGGGCTTTCGAGGGGTCACGAGTATCCGTGATGTGGTCGCCTTGACGACTTGAAGAATTGGTTTGGGAGAAACCATCATCGCTGCCAGTATATTTCTTGAACTTGTCTTTCACCTTCTTCATTGTCAAAAAGATGTGGAGCACAAAATAAAGCACCACAACCAAGACAATCAAGAAGACAAACAAAAGAAAGTTGAGTATGAACATGGATAATGGGTGAATGAGGATGATATGGGGATAAACGCAAGTTATGCTTCTTTGCGGCTATTGGCAAACAAAGACAGCACCACGTACCATGCTATGATGACGGCAATGCCCGACACGCCAAGGATGCACAGCAAGGGGATGCATGAGATGATGAATACGTACTTCACCTCGTTGCCGCGCCACCCCCAATGCTTGAATTTCAAAGCAAAAAGAGGTATCTCTGCCACCAACATCCAACAACTAAGCACGATTAGGGCAAGAATGATGTATAATGAATATTGCAAATGAACAAGTCGAGAGCCGCCACCAACAATAAGAGACCCCCAGAACAAGGCATTGGCAGGTGTGGGAAGTCCGATGAATGAGGTGGATTGCCGCTCGTCGAGGTTGAATTTTGCCAAGCGAAGAGCGGAAAAAGCAGCTATGACAAATGCCACATAAGGCAGGTAGGGGCGAACGACATCGAGTGCGGCAGGGTAGGGCAGTTGGAAAAGCAACGTGAACACCATAGTGGCAGGAGCCACGCCAAAGGTGACATCGTCTGCCAAAGAGTCCAATTCCTTGCCTATGGGTGAGGATACACCCAAGAGACGCGCGCACATCCCGTCAAAGAAGTCGAACACAGCACCAAGGATGATGAATGCCAATGCCCATGCCGCGTTGCCGGCAAAGGCAAAAGATGTGGCTATGCAACCGCATATCAAGTTGCAGCAAGTAATTGCGTTGGGTATGTTTTTCTTGAACATTTCTATTCTTTTCTATCAGCATCTATCTCCTCTATAGCGTCTATCGCGTCTATCCCCTCTATTGCAGTTTCGCGATGATGGTCTGGTCGCCAGTGGTGTTTTGCCCCATCTTCACGCAAATTTCTGTGCCGAGAGGCAGATAAACATCCACACGAGAGCCAAACTTGATGAAACCGAGATGGTCGTCTATCTCGCAATCCTCACCTTCCTTGGCGTAGGTCACAATACGGCGAGCCACAGCACCTGCTATCTGGCGGCATAGAATGGGCACACCCTCTGGGGTTTCGATGATGATATCAGCATGCTCGTTTTCCTCACTTGCCTTGGGAAGCCACGCCTTATGGTAGTTGCCATTGAAATGACGGACGGTGGTCACCTTGCCATCCACAGGGAACCAATTGGCATGGACATTGAAAAGACTCATGAAAATGGATACCATGATGCGCCGGTCGTGGAAGTAACGGTCTTCGTCAACTTCCTCAACCACAACCACATGACCATCGGCAGGGGCGACAACGAGCTTGGTGGTGTCTTCCACATCAAGATAACGGATGGGGCATCGGAAAAAGTTCAGCACCACCAAATATATGGTGCCAAACAACGCTACAAAACTCCAAAAAGGAACCTTGCTGTCGAAACTACGCCATAATATCACACCTATGGCTATGATGGCAAGCAGACTGAAAAAGAGCGTGTCGTTACCCTCGCTATGTAGTCTTTGCTTCTTTAACTTGCGTATTCTTTTTCCCATCTTTTTCTTAGAAATGCAACATGTCTTCGCATTTGGTTGCAAAGATAATGTTTTTTTTACAAACCCACAAGTTTTTGGCACTCATTCTTTGGCTTTGTCATTTTTTAGGCGTATCTTTGAGGCTCAATTTCAACTTATGAGAGATTTCGTACATTTGCATGTGCATACATATTTCTCCATCCTCGACGGACAGGCAAGCATCAACAAGCTTGTTGACAAGGCTATCGCCGACGGAATGAGAGGAATGGCAATCACCGACCATGGAAACATGTTCGGTGTGAAGGAGCTGTTCAACTATTGCAACAAGGTGAACGGCAAGCGAAAGGAAAAGGGACTGCCTGAGTTCAAACCCATCTTCGGCTGTGAATTGTATGTCGCCCGAAGAAAAAAGACCGACCGCAGCAAGGATCATCACGACCTCGGCGGATGGCACCTCATCGCGCTTGCAAAAAACTACAAGGGATACAAAAACCTTGTGAAACTCGTTTCAAGGGCATGGGTGGACGGATATTATGGAAGACCAAGAACCGACCATGAAGACCTGGAGCGCTTTCATGAAGGACTTATTATCTGTTCGGCGTGTATCGCTGGCGAGGTGCCGGATAAAATCCTGAAAGGCGACATCGCAGGGGCAAGAGAGTCCATCGAATGGCACAAGAGAGTCTTTGGAGACGATTATTACCTTGAGTTGCAAAGGCATGAGGTGAAAGACCCCACCATAAGGGCAAATAGGGAGACTTTTCCCCTGCAACAGCAAGCCAACAAGGTGATAATAGAACTGGCAAGGGAGTATGGCATCAAACTCGTCTGCACCAACGACTCACACTTTGTAGATAAGGATAATGCAGAGGCTCATGACCACCTGCTTTGCCTCTCGACAGGAAAAGACCTCGACGACCCATCGAGAATGCTCTACTCCAAACAAGAGTGGTTCAAGACACGGGAGGAGATGAACGAGGTGTTTGCCGACATCCCAGAGGCTCTCGACAACACCTGCGAAATACTCGACAAGGTGGAGACCTATTCCATCGACCATGCCCCAATCATGCCTTTCTTCCCCATTCCCGAGAGCTTCGGAACGGAGGAGGACACGAGAAAGAAATACAGCGAGGAGCAACTCTTCCAAGAATTCACCCGCGACGAGAACGGAAACGAGATAATGTCAAGGGAGGAAGGGGAGAAGAAAATAAAGAAACTTGGTGGCATAGACAAGCTGTACCGCATCAAGTTCGAGGCTGACTACTTGGCAAAATTAGCTTATGATGGAGCAAGGAAGTTGTATGGTGACCCCATCCCTGAAGAGGTGGACGAGAGGGTGAAGTTCGAGCTCCACATCATGAAGACCATGGGCTTCCCGGGCTACTTCCTCATAGTGCAGGACTTCATCAATGTGGCACGCGACCAACTCGACGTGATGGTGGGTCCTGGACGTGGCTCTGCAGCTGGTTCGGTGGTGGCATATTGCCTCGGAATAACACGTATCGACCCCATAAAGTATGACTTGCTGTTCGAGAGATTCCTCAATCCCGACCGTATCTCGTTGCCAGATATAGATACAGATTTCGACGACGACGGGCGTGGACGGGTGCTCGAATGGGTGGAGGACAAATATGGGCACGACAAGGTGGCGCACATCATCACCTACGGAAGCATGGCGACAAAAAACTCCATCAAGGATGTGGCACGAGTGGAGAAACTGCCTCTTGAAGAGAGCAACAGGCTGTGCAAGGCTATTCCCGACAGACTGCCCGACGGCATGAAGATGAACCTCGACAATGCCATCAAGTGCGTGCCGGAACTGAGGGAGGCAGAGGTGTCGGTGGATGCAAGGGAGAGGAATACCATCAAGTATGCAAGGATGCTTGAAGGAACAGTGAGAAACACCGGCATCCATGCTTGTGGAACTATCATCTGCCGCGATGCCATCAGCGACTGGGTGCCTGTCTCAACTGCCGAGGACAAGGCTGACCCAGGGCACAAACTGCTGTGTACCCAATACGATGGTCACGTGATAGAGGAGACGGGACTGATAAAGATGGACTTCCTCGGACTGAAGACGCTGTCGATACTCAAGGAAGCCATGGAGAATGTGAAACTGTCAACAGGACATACCATCGACATCGACAACATACCCATTGACGACCCCCTCACGTACAAACTCTATTGCGAAGGCAGGACAGTGGGCACTTTCCAATTTGAATCGGCGGGAATGCAGAAATACCTCAGGGAACTGCAACCTTCTGTGTTCGAGGACCTCATAGCAATGAACGCCCTGTACAGACCAGGTCCAATGGACTATATTCCTGAATTCATCGCGAGAAAGAAAGACCCCTCGCGCATCAGCTACGACATTCCTTGTATGGAGAAGTATCTGAAGGATACCTACGGCATCACAGTGTATCAAGAGCAGGTGATGCTTCTGTCAAGGCAGTTGGCTGACTTCACACGAGGACAGTCGGACACGCTCCGAAAGGCGATGGGCAAGAAGCAGATAGATAAGATGAACGAGTTGGAGGAGCTCTTCTACAAGGGGGGCACCAAAAACGGATACGACCAGAATGTGCTCAAAAAAATCTGGGAGGACTGGAAAAAATTCGCTTCTTACGCCTTCAACAAAAGTCATGCCACATGCTATTCGTGGGTGGCATATCAGACTGCATACCTCAAGGCGCATTATCCCGCTGAATACATGGCTGCCGTGATGAGCCGAAACCTCGACAACATCACTGAAATCACCAAACTGATGGACGAGTGCAGGGCGATGGGAATACAGACACTCGGACCGGATGTGAACGAGAGTCGGCACAAGTTCAGCGTCAACAAGAACGGCGCGATACGTTTCGGACTGGCTGCCATAAAAGGCATGGGATATGCTGCAGCAGAAGCCATTATCTCTGAAAGGGATGCCAACGGACCTTATACCGACATCTTCGATGTGGCGAAAAGAGTCAACCTCTCTTCTGCCAACAGGAAGGCTTTTGAAAGCCTCGTGCTCAGTGGAGGCTTCGACAGCTTCGGAATAGATAGGGAGAGATACCTGGCACCCAACAACAAGGGCGATATCTTCCTCGATATCTTGATAAGGTTCGGACAACTTTATCAGGTGGAGAAATCGAAAGCGCAGATGTCGCTCTTCGGAAACGACATGGCAGACATCCCCAACCCAACAATACCGCAGGGGGAGATGTGGAGCAACATAGAGAAACTCAACCGCGAACGCGACCTCGTGGGTATTTATCTCTCGGCGCACCCACTCGATGAGTTCAGCATGATATTGAAATACCTCTGCAACACAAAGTGCTCGGAGTTGGCAGACAAGGAAGGACTGATGAAGAAGGAGACTGTCACCTTTGGCGGGGTAGTGACAGGGGTGAAGTCGAAGTTCAGCCGTAATGGCAGTCCATGCGGTTTTGTCACCATAGAGGATTTTGATGGGTCGGGTGAACTTGCCCTCTTCGGAGAGGAGTGGGGCAAGTGGAGCGCCATGCTTAAGGAGGCGTGCACCGTGTATGTCACGGCGAAGGTGGTGCCGAAATTCAGAGGTTCCACAGTGCTTGACTTGCGCATTGGCAACATTCAGTACATGCAGAGTTTGAAGGAGGAGGCGATAGAACGTCTCACCATCGTCATAAACAGCGACACCGTGGATTCGCAGATGGTAAGCGACCTCGTGGCTGCCATCGATGCTTGTCCCGGAAAAACCTCGCTTTACGTGCAGATTCACGACACCGACGGCACCGTGCTGCTCAGGAGCAAAGCCAAGAAAGTGGAGGTGAAACATCAACTGCTGCAACTGGTGGAGGAGAATAAAGGCATGAACTATTTCATCAACTGACACATTGTGGCATGATGTTTGCAATAATGAAGATAAGTATCATTAAGAAGATATGAACATTAAGTATCATTAAACAAGAATAAGAATGGAAGTAACAATCACCACAGAGAATTTCGAGAGTTATCGCAACGGCGACTTGCCACTTGTTGTTGACCTTTGGGCCACTTGGTGCGGGCCATGCCGTATGGTGGCGCCAATAATCTCAGAACTGGCTGAGGAGTATGATGGCAAGATTGTAGTGGGCAAGTGCGATGTGGAAGAGAATGACGACATCGCTATTGAGTTTGGAGTGCGCAACATACCTACCATCCTCTTCTTCAAGAACGGGGAATTGGTGGACAAAATGGTGGGTGCCGCCAACAAGGCGAAGTTCGACGAGAAATTCAAGGCTCTGCTTTAAGCGTTTCATGACATAAGCAATTAGGTCTTGATGTCAAACCATAAAAATCGGGGAATGTCCGAATGGGCATTCCCCGATTTTTATGGTTTCGTTTTGATGTCGTTGATTATTTCACAACCACCTTCTTGCCGCGGATGACATATACACCGGAAGAAAGACCCTTGGTATTGGTGGCATGATGACGTACCATGCGACCTGAGATATCATAAATGTCGGCTGGGCGTTCTGGTGACACGCTCACATCGGCAATGCCTTCTGTCTCAGTTGCCACGACGGTGAGGATGCCTTCAGAAATGCGGGTGGTGTCCCATTCTATGCCTGCGGGCAGGTCGAGCACGGGAGTTCCCATGAAGGTGGTGGCTTGCCATACGCGGATTTCATCGCCAACGTTGAGTTGGTAGTTGTCTGCCAATGTGACACGCAGGGTGCCGTTCATTGTCAGGTTTTTGATGTCGCCGATGTATGTGTTGCCACTGTTGTCTGCACTTGCGTTGTGAATCCTGATTTCCAATACGCTGCCTGGAACGAATGCCACATTCTTGTTGCTGAAGAACAGGGCTCCTCTGAATGCGTTGGCTGCAAGTCCGGGATGCATTGTGCCGTTGATGTTCACTGAAGCATTGGTCAGTGCCTTGACTGTGGTGTTGCCGCCTGAAAGGGTGGCTCCCTGTGCCACTGTCAACTGTCCTGTGCCAAGTATGCCGGAAGACACCATCAGCTCGCCTTGGCTCACCATGACGGTGCCGGTGTTGTTGCTGGTGCCGCTATAGGTCAGTCTGCCGGAACCCATCTTCACGAAATTGGCGTTGGATGTCACGCTGCCGCTCCAGTTCCAGTTGGTGTCGTCACCTACTTGCCATGTGTTGGCTCCAGGTGTGCCGCTCTGGCTGAAGGAGCATGAGCCGCCGAGGCTGCCCGTGCCGCTGACCTTGCCTATGCGGTAGGTCTTGCCGCTGTTTTGAAGTTCCACGCCGGCGGGTATGTTCATCGTGCCCTTGGGCATTCCCAAACCATTGTCGAGGGTGAAGCGTGTGTCGCTGCTGTGAACCTTGCAGATGATGGTGCCTTCGAATCCCGACCAGTTGCCGGTGATTTGAGTGCGGGTGGCATTCCACGTAGTTCCCACTACTACAGGACAATATACGGTGAGTGTGCCCTTGCCGGTGAGCTTGTTGCTATAGGAGCCGCGATCCACGAGGTTCCATGTGCCTCGCTTGCCCTGTGGCACCTCGATATTGTAGCTGGAGCTGGTGTTCTCGGTGAGAGTGCCGTTCTGGAATTCCACTATCTTGGCTGGCGTGGAGCAGTTGACGCACTGCACTGTGCCGCCTGCAATCACCAAGCGTTGAAGAGCGGAGTTCGATACGTTGAGCTTCATCCATCCCGAACCTCTCTTGGTGAGCACGGTGCCCGACATGGCACGATCTACTATGAAGTCGCCGAAGTTGTTGATGGCACCGCCTTCTTCACCCACAAACGATATCGGAGAGCCGTTGGTCACTGCTGTCGATGTGCGCAGTTCGCTGCCGTTCTCGATGATGAACTTGTCGGCTTGGAATTTCACGGCACCAAGATTGCCCTTGGCTTGGTTGGTGTTTGCCAAAGAAGTGATGGCTATCGTACCGCCGGAGATGCGTGTGCCGCCGGTATAGGTGTTGTCGGTGGAGATGTTGAGCACGTTGGTGCCTCGTTTCACAAGGGTGGTGTTGCCCACGATGGAGCCAGTGCCCTTGAAGGTGTAGGCTTGTGTGTTGTTGTCAACGATGATGCTGTCAGCCTCGATGTCGCCGGTGAGGTTGATGCTGAACTGGCTTGCATTGTCGTTGAATGTCACGTTGTCGCCCGACACGAAGATGTCGCTGTTGCCGTCGGCACCGATGAAGTTCTCTGCGCCGCCATTCGACCACTCGTCGCTCACAGCGCCGCTCCATACGATGTCGCTGTTGTCGCGCATGGTGGAGATGTCAAGGTAGAGGTTGCCGTCTTCCAATGACAGTTGGGTGCGGTACTTGGTGTCTATCCCTTCGATGCGGAGGTCGCCCAAGTTGCCTTCCAATTTTTCCACCTTGCCAAGGACGTAACGACCTGGGGCGATTTCGGCAGAATGGTTCACAAATTCAAATATCGGAGTAAGGTATTCCGGACCATATTTCCAGTCTTTCTTCTCTATTGTCAGCAGGCGGGCATTGATTTGGTCGGATGTCACGTCGTCGTAGATGTCGAAGACCACACGCGAGCCGAAGCCGAGGAGCAGCGAGTCGGTGGTGATGGCGCCTTTGTTGTCTGCGCGTCCTGGACGAAGGATTGAGGCATAGTCCATCTTGATTCTGCGGAAGGCTCCGCCATTGCTGTTAAGCTCTGCGAAGCGGTTGAGCCAAACTGATGAGTTGAGCATCTTGCCGTCGAAGTTCAGCGTACCTGCCCAGATGTCTGTGTTGCCGGTATGCTTCTCTTCCACGTTGGGGAGATTGAGGATGCCATCGCCTTGTTTCACAAGACGGGTGCTGCCATCAAATGCCCCTCCTTCCACGTCGCAGGTGTAATAGGTGTAGTTTATTACACTGTTGCCGTTGAGAGCCGTGCTGTTGGTGCCTTGCACCCATGATGGCACGTTGAATGTTGCCACCCAGGGCTTTGCGCCATCGGCAACGGTCACCTTGCTGTCGTTGGTCTCGCAAACTATGACATGCTGTCCGTCGAGCGAACTGCCTATGGTGCCGCCATTAGCCACCTCGGTACGTCCCGTCATGGTGAATGGGGGAGGAGCCACGGTGATGCCTTCTAAGTTTCCTATGAAGTAGCTCTTGTGAGGCGGTTGGTTGTAGCCCACCGATTGCCACACGATGGAATTGCGGTACTGATGGTCATGCCACAGAGTGTAGATGCCATATTCGGTGGGGATGTTGGTAGTGTAAATCCTTATCTTGGTGTTGTTTACGGCACGCATCACAATCTCCTCGCGCCAGTCGCCAAAGATGTCGGCAATGGCACCTGGGTTGTTCTTTGTAGAGTTGTTGGTGTTGCTGCCGTCGCAGTTGAACAGACGACCACCAGCTGGCTTATAGACGGCACCGGCACGGGCGTCGCTGCCCGGACTGTCGAACACTTCGTCGAGCAGGTCGCCATCCCAATAGATGCGCTGATTGAGGTGGCTCCAGAAAAGAGCATCGTTGGTGTCGCCTGTGGCAGGTCCTCCATTAATCACCTTGTCGGCAACAGTTGATACAAGACCAGATTGTGTGCTTCTTCCAAGGCAGCCAGGGAATTCGTCGCTGAAATTGGCGCAAAGGGCACGTCCGTCGTCGGTGGTGGAAGCCAGGCGGTAGTATATCTTGCCGGTGGTGGCGTTGAAGTAGGTGCACGCTGGAGTGGTCTCATTGCAGGTGAACTGCTCTTGTCCGTGTCTGTATGGGTCGAGGTCGGAACAGTGTTGGGCGTCGCCATGTCCCAAGCCTGTGGTGCAAAGTCCCTTGCCATTGTCATCGATTACCATGGAGCCAAAGACTATCTCGTCGCGTCCGTCCCAGTCCACGTCGGCGATGGCGAAGTTGTGGAAGCCTTGTCCGAAGTATGGGCTGCCGCCGCTGTATTCGTTCCAGCGCCACCGTTGGGTGAGGTTGTGGGTGGCTGGGTCAACGTCGAGGGCGCACATCTTGTGACGGGTGTAGCAGCCACGTCCCAAGAAGATGCTTGGATGACGGCCGTCGAGATATGGCGCGCCAAAGTAGTGCTTCGACGAGCGGTGGCCGGTGTCAGCCTTGCCCCATACAGTGGCATAGTCGGACTCTCCAGCCTCAAAACGTGGCAATGGGTATTCCATGGGGGTGAAATTCTCGCTTGTGCCATCCCATCCGTAGGGCTCGCCGGTCTGTCCGTTGATGTAAAGCAGATACTCGGCACCGAAGTGCGTGTATTCATCGCGTGGAGCCACATAGTTCATGTTTCCTATCTTGATGGTCTTGCCGGTGGCAGTGTGGATGTACATGTTGTCGGCACCCCTCATGACGGCTTCTGCCTTGCCGTCCTCATCCCAGTCATAGGCTATTATGTCCCACTGCTCGTCGGGACCTGCCATGAGGTTGGGACCGCAGTCTATCCACCACAGCCTGTCGCCATTCAACTTGTAGCATTCCAGATGGTTGAACTTGGTGGTGTTGGCTGCATTGCGTATGTCACCGGAATAGTTGCGTTTGACGATGAACTCCTGCACGCCGTCACCATCCACATCACCCAACGAAATGTCGTTGATGATGTATTCCGATGTCACCACATTGCCGTTGCGGTCGGTCACGGCGGCTACGGGGATGTCGATGTACTGCGAGGTCAACCGCTTTACTTCTGGGCAGCGGTCTTGCTCCACGCCACGCACCACGGCGGCGACGCTATAGACGGAACCGGCAGTGCCCTGAGGGTCGGTGAAATTGGATACTCGGAGTGGGGTGCTGTTCACCTTGATGCCATTGCGGTAGAGGTTGTAGCCTGTGTCGTAGTATTCTTCTCCAAAGATTTTCCAACTTACAAAACTGCCAGAGCCTGATGGCACTGCCACAAGGCCACGGTCGAGTTTGTCTGTCGTGCGTTGTGCCAATGCTGGCATACTGCATAGCATCAACAAGATAGCACAAAGTGTAGATTTTCTCATAAAGTGAATGATTGATTGTTTCGAGGTTTTCGGGTATGTAGTTTTGCCGAGATAAAAACATCGCGGCTTTTGCTGCAAAATTACTAAAAAATATCGTTCTTGGGCATTTTGATGCTTTCTTTTTGGTGCAAAGACCTTTTTTTTCCCATTTTGTCATGTTTCATATCAAAAAATCAGTATATTTGCAGTGCCCAAAATAAATGATATGGCATAATTTGAATGTTTCTAAGATTGCTCTTGGTTTTTAAAAGGATTTCCAAACCTTGTGGGAGCTTGTTGGACCCACTTTAAGATATGGCAAATATTCGTTACATATTCATTCTAACATTGTTCGCCTTCCTGGCTTCATGTTCTTCAAACACAACTAAATACAAGATTGGTGTGTCACAATGCTCTGAGGACATTTGGAGGGATTGGCAGAATGCAGAAATGCAGATGGAGGCAAACATACACGAGGGCGTGGAATTGTGTTTCACCGCTGCTTTAGATGACAGCCAGAGGCAAATACAGCAGATAGACAGTCTGGTGGAAAGTGGCATCGACCTGTTGATTGTCGCTCCCAACCAGTTGCAAAATGTAACGCCAGCCATAGACAGGGCATACGACAAGGGCATACCGGTGATTGTGTTCGAGAGAAAGACAAGCTCTCAGAAATATACAGCATTCATCAGCGCCGACAACTATGAGATGGGGCGTCAGATGGGCTTGTATATAGCCGGACAACTGAAAGGAAAAGGGCGAGTGATGGAAATCTTGGGGTTTAAAGGCTCTTCACCCGCCGATGACCGCCACAAGGGATTCAGAGAAGCCATGGAAAAATTCCCGCAAATAGAGGTGGTGACCACTCTGCAAGGTGACTGGACTGAAGAGACGGCATACAATACAGTGAAACACTGGTTGGAGGGAGACGCAAGAGACGTGCTCGCCCATGGCGGCATCGATTTTGTGTTCGGACATAACGACCGTACGGCAATGGGAGCACGAAGAGCCATGAAGGAAGCAGGGATGAAACTGCCACTTTTCTGTGGCATTGACGGTCTGCCTGGCGAGAATGGAGGAATACAACAGGTGCGCGACTCCTTGCTTGACGCCTCATATATTTATCCCACTCGCGGAGACCAGTTGCTGCAACTGGCTCTCGACATCCTCGATGGAAAGCCGTATGAGAAGGAAATAATGCTAACATCTGCCCTCGTGACACGCGACAATGCCAATGTGCTCTTGCTCGAAAGCGACGAGGTGATGCGACAGGCACAAAAACTCGATAAACTCCAGCAAAAGGCAAGCGTCTATATGAAGCAAATCGACAACCAACGAGTGATCATTATTCTTGCACTCGGGGTGGCATTGCTGTTGCTGCTGCTTGCCGCCGGCATTTATTTCTATCACAGACAGAGGGCAAAGCTCGCCTTGGAGCGCAACAAGATGGAGCGCGAGCAACTTGACTTCTATGCACAGGTGAGCCATGAACTGCGCACGCCGCTCACACTTATCGAAGGACCACTAACCAAACTGGCTGAAACTAATGACATGAGGAATGCAAGTCGTGAAACGGCAGAACTCATGGAGATAGTGACAAGAAACACTCATCAGCTAACGCAACTCATCAACAAAATGTTGAAAGTGCAGACAGGAGAGGCAAATGCAGACATGTCGGCAATGAAAGATGATGAAATACCTGTCGTAAAACCCTTGGAAACACCTTCTCAGGACACAGAAGCAGATGAAAAGCCTACGGTCCTGATAGTGGATGACAATGCCGACATTAGGGCTTTCCTGAAAACCATCATGCAAGACAAATACCAGATTTTAGAAACAGAAGATGGTAAAAAGGGATTGGAAATGGCTAAAGCCAATGTCCCCGACATCATAGTGAGCGATGTGATGATGCCGGTGATGAATGGATTGGAGTTCTGCCAAAGGGTGAAAAGCGACATGGTGACAAACCACATTCCTGTAATGCTGCTCACTGCAAGGGCTTTGAGCCAACATCAGATAGAGGGATACGAGAGTGGGGCGGATGCATACATCACAAAACCTTTCTCGTCGGAACTATTGCTGGCACGTATCGACAACCTCCTACGCAACCGTCACTTGCTAAAGGATATCTGGAGCACCACATTGGAGAAAAACACGCCAAAGCAAGAAGACAACATGCAAGAAGAGGTGGCAAATGAGGATGCCTTTGTGGTTAAATTTAAAAAGGTGGTGGAGGAGCACATGGCAAACAGCGACCTCGGCGTGGAGGACATAGGAAATGTAATGGGACTGAGTCGCGTGCAGCTTTATAGAAAGATGAAGGCACTCACAGGCTGCAGTCCTGTTGACCTCTTGCGCAAGGCACGACTGGCAAGCGCTCGGCAATATTTGCTGTCCTCAGACCTCTCAGTGAGTGAGATAGCCTACAAAGTGGGGTTCTCGTCACCATCATATTTTACAAAATGTTTCAAGGATGAATACGGAATTGTTCCTGGAGAAACAAGAAAAATATAGATTTTCCCAAATGTTTACAACACTTGAGAAAAAAAATCCTATCTTTCCTCTATAAATAGTAAACAAATTGCCCCGCAGAAGTAACTAAACACTTATAATCTGTTGATATAGAGGCATACCCATCCCAAGCACGGCATCTCATATGACACCATGTTGATATTGTTGGTACTTTCCTCTTCGAGCTCGAAGCTATAGACTGGCTTTCATCGCCGCCCATGTTGTCGGTTAATTTGCGAACGGGGTTCTACGTCGGCAGTTCTGCTTGGCGGATGTCCACCACAAAGATAATAGCCTTTCCATGAGCGGTATATCGCGTGTCACCCGTTATTGGCAGGTGACTTGCAATCAGGGTTGAAATCGACGTAGTCGGTCCCGTCGTACAGCACATGCCACACTGCGATGAGCAGTTTTCTGGCCACGGCCACGAGGACCTTCATCTTGTTTTTCTTTCGGACCACGGTCTGGTGGTAGGAGAATCGACTGAAGAAGCAGTCCTTGGTGCGGCTTGCAGCCCATGCGCACTCGATGATGGTCTTTCGGAGATACGCGTTGCCGTGTGTGATCCTGCGTGACTTGAACTTCCCGTTGGACACGTCATTTCTTGGCTTCAGCCCGCTCCATGATGCAAGGTGCGCCGCAGTCTGGAATTTGGTCATGTCGACTCCGATCTCTGCGATCAATGATGTGGCGGCGCGTTCCTTGATGCCGGGTATGGTCATCAGCCTTCTGAGCTCGTTGGGATAGTAAGTCCTGCATATCTGCAGCATCTTGTCAAGGCATTCCCGCTTGTGCGTCTCCGCAAGCCCAATCTCCTCCCTAAGTTGGCGCATCGTGTCCTTCTCCGCGTCGGACACCACT
>ONAG01000079.1 GCA_900315745.1 uncultured Prevotellaceae bacterium | reverse complement strand
TTACCATAATTAAAATAATTTTATCCACAAATTTTGATGATTTAATTATAGAAATTAGTGACATAATTATTCTAATTATTCAAATTAGTTTCAGGAAAACCGATCTGTGGTTTTATTACTTCCGAAAGTTGAGTTTCTTATATTTTCGCCTATTTTTTTAATGAAGTTCTTGGGAACTTTGCCGCAATAAAGCACATTCTTTTATGCCGACTCTCGTTATAATAAAAAAACTGCTGACGAATCGCCAGCAGTTCATATTATCTTTTTTGAATAATGTTCAGACTATGTTGTTTTTGATGACTTGTTCAATCACGATGGGGAAATGCTTCATCTCCAGTTCGTGTACTTTTTCAGCTATGTCCTCAGGCGTGTCGTTAGGATCGAGCTTGACAGAGAACTGCGCGATGTGTTCTCCTGCATCCAGTTCGGGGTTGACGAAGTGGATGGTGATGCCACTGACAGTTTCGCCTGCAGCTTTCACCGCCTCATGAACATGATGTCCCCACATGCCCTTGCCACCGAATTTGGGAAGGAGGGCAGGGTGGATGTTGATGATCCTGTTTGGGAACTGGTCAATCAGGTAGGTAGGTATCTTAGGGAGGAAACCTGCGAGAATGATATAATCGCAACCGCGCACGGTCTGGATGACGAGTCGTGGTTCGTCGATGAATTGCTGTCGGGTGATGACTGTAGTGGGCACGCCAAGTTTTTCGGCACGTACAAGTGCATAGGCATCAGCACGGCTGCTCACAACAATGGGAATCTGTACTTCGTCAGGTTTGTTCTGGAAGTAGCGGATGATGTTTTCGCAGTTTGTGCCGCCTCCAGTCACGAAGATGGCGAGTTTGATGGGTTCGCTCATGTCAATTTCTCTATTTCTGATGTGTTTTATCCAATTTCTGAAGGAGGAATCTCCTCAAAATCGATGTCTTCAATCTCCAGCGCCTTTGCTTCGGCAGCCTTGGCATCCTCTTCGCGTTGACGACGACTCAGGAAGAAACGGTAGCGATCCAGTTCGTCAGCAAATTCGTGGGTTGCCCACACGAGGATGGCAGCATCGTCAATCAGTCCGATGGCTGGCATGAAGTCGGGCATGACGTCGGCAGGTGTGACCACATAGACAAGCGCACCCACTATGACCGTGAGGTTGAGGAAGTTGTACTCCTTGTAGTTGCCGGTGAATACGTCACGAATGTACTGACAGATGAAGAGAAACTCGTCTTTCACTGCCTTGAGTCCATCCTTTGTGGCATATTTCTTTGCCGACGTGAACAGCTCCTTGAGCTTGCTCGGATGCATGGCGTAATAGCGGCCTGCGGCTGCCCATCCGCCTTTCTTGAAGTATTTTGTATAGTCCATACCCGTCCTTACTTTTTTAAGTACGTGTCATCGATTTCTTTTGCAAAGATACATAAAAATCTTGATTCATCTGACAGACATTCGAAAAAAACACCCATTATTGGAAAAAAATCACTAACTTTGCCACCATGAAAGTCATCTACAACCGTTTCATTCCTTTTGGCACTTACCACGGCCTCAATCTTTTCGGCATTGTTTTTGTGCAGCGCCGGTGGGGAAAGATGGAACCGCACGAACTGAACCATGAGTTCATCCACACTTGTCAGCAATGGGAAATGACCTATGTGCTTTTCTATCTGTGGTATGTGGTTGAGTTTCTGGTGCGATTGGTTCAGTACGGATTCCGTGCTGAGAAGGCTTATTACAACATCAGTTTCGAAAGGGAGGCGTATGCCAACGAACGCAACATGGAATACCTCCATGAGCGCCGTCTGATGGCATGGACACGCTATCTTAAGCATTCTTGACTTGTTTTTTCCGTTCTTCATGCTCAAAAACGCAGAAAATCATGTCGTAAACAATAAAAAGTGTTGAAAACGACAAAAAAATTCTTGCTATCTTTTTGTATTTTAGTCTATTTGTCTTAACTTTGCATTCGTTTTCGGGGTTTTAATGACCTTTGACAACATTACACATTATATATATATATAGACAATCAACAATAAAAATCAATAAGAATTATGACTAAAGCAGAAATTGTTGCTGAAATCAGCAAGATGACAGGAGTGGAGAGAGAAAAGTCTCTCAAAGTGGTAGAAGCCCTGATGACTATTGTTAAGGATCAGACTGCCGGTGGCGAGGACATTTTCCTCCGTGGTTTCGGTACATTCACCACAAAGACCCGTGCTGCAAAGGTGGGTCGCCTCATCAAGGAGAACAAGTCAGTCGTTGTGCCAGCGCACAAGATTCCTTACTTCAAACCTTGCGAGGACTACAAGAACATGTTCTAATTCCAAGGAACAAACAATAATGATGGAGGCACTGCTGATTCCCAGCGGTGCCTCCATCCATTTTAGCTTTGCGCTTCGCTGAAATGAAAAAATGAAGAAATGAAAGAATGAACTATGATCTTTCGTTATATCTTTGAGCTATTTAACATAACAGTTGTTCCATACATATAAAACACCTAACTCGTTGAGTGTCAATTGTCGCCTTACAGCGCGAAATAACATGCGCTGGAAGAACGAAATATTATGCGCTGGGTGCGTGAAATGACACGCGCACGGTGCGCACTAGTAAGAAAAAAGTCTGTAATTCGTTGTTAAAAAAACTGTGAATCTGTGGTTAAAAATTCAAGAGTCAACTTCCAACTGTGGCACATCATCGATGTCCACAATTTGCGGCAGCGGGTTCTTGTCGCTCTGCTTTGCCCCTAACTTCTGCAGTTTCGCACAGGTGGTGAGGATGCTCTGTCCTGTGGGCGCCAGCTTACGTCCGCCCTCATCGTATGCCTTGGCGGCACGTTCGAGTGCGGTGCCGATGTCCTCGTACTTCTTCATGAACTGTCCCACGCGGTCGAGCAGTTCGTTGGCAAGGGCATAGACTTTCTCGTGGTTCTGTGCCTGGGCGATTTGTGTCCATGTGAGGTTGATGATGCGCAAGGCAGCAAAAAGCGTCTGTTCGTCGGCGATGAACACATTCTGTGCCATGGCGTTCCGCCAGAGGTCAGGTTGTGCGTTGAGGGCTGTCCACAGGGCTGCCGAATGCGGCACGAACATGATGACATAGTCCATACGTGCCTTGGGAGGCTGGATATAGGTGGAATAATCCTTGGTGGAAAGTTCGCGTACATGTGCCTTCAGACTGTCGATGTGTGCCTTCAGGTGTCGCTTGCGCTCTTCTTCGGTGGTGGCATTGGAATAGTCCATGAAGGCAGTGAGTGACACCTTCGAGTCGATGATGACCTCTCGCCGCTGGTCAAGGTGCAGGATGACATCGGGACGGAGGGTGGAGCCGCTTTCGTTGCGCACGATGTTGCCCGCTGCATCGCGGATGTACGGTTGCGTGTCGTAGTGGATGCCGCGTTTCAGTCCTTGACTCTCCAAGAGCTCGTCGAGGATGGTCTCGCCCCAATCGCCCTGCACGCGGTTGCCGAGTCGGAACGTGCGGTTCAGTTCGTCGGCACTCTTCATTGCCGCTTCACTCTGCCGCATCATATTCTCGATATTCGCCTTCATCTCACCGCCCATCTGCGTCTGCTTCTCTGTGTTCTCTGCCATCACCTGCTTCATCTGGTCGATGGTTTCGCGCAGAGGGTTGACAATCTGTCCGAGGTTCTGGTTGCTGGCATCGGCAAATTCCTTCTGCCGCTGTTTCAGCATCTCGTCAGTAGCCACTTTCATTTGGGCGGAGACCTTCTCCATCGTTTCGTCAAACTGCCGTTGCTGTGCACGAAGTGCCTCCTGATGCACCCTATCCTTCTCTTCAAGCGTCTGCTGGAAATTCCTGTCTTTCTCCTGCAGCGCATTCTGATGGGCGCGTTCTCTCTCCTGCATCAGCGATGAGGCTTTTTCCTTTTCCGTGTTCAGTCGCGACTCCAGCACATGCACTTGTGCTGCGACTTTTCCGTTACGTCCCTGCAAGACAAGTGCGGTGATGAGTGCGCCGACCAGCGCACCCGACAAGATGGCGATGATGATGATGATTGCGTTCATGTTAAGTTTTTTTTGTAGTTAGAGGAGTTAAGGAGTTATCGCTACGCTCAGGAGTTAAGCCGTTACCTTTTCTCTTTTTTGGGGGAGTTAGAAGTTAGGAATTAGGAGTTGCTCATGAGGTTTCCACCAGCCAATGTATCGGCTCTAACTCCCTAACTCCTCTAACTCCTTTTTCTTCTGCAAATATACGGTTTTTTTCGGACTTACACCATCCGTCACGGAAAAATAGTTGGATGATTGTGCATGAAGGTACATGAACGTATCACATCGCACAACCGGCGCAGCAAGATGTTGTACCTTTGCATCGCTTTAACAAAAACACACATGACACTATGAACAAAGACATCTGGAAATTGATCGAAATCTTAATCACCATCCTTAAATTCATCATTAACTACTATGACACGAGGACAACGCAATCACAACCCACTGAACATCCGGAGGAGTGACCGCACCCGATGGCTGGGACAACTGAAACAGCAACGCGACCGTGAGTTCGTACAGTTCCAAAGCGATCTCTTCGGACTCCGCGCCGCCTTCCGCATCCTGCACACGTACATCAAACTGCACCACCTCCACACGCTCAAGGACATCATCTACCGCTGGGCACCGCCTGAGGACGGCAACAACACCCTCACGTACATCAACACCGTGAGCGAACGCAGCGGCATCCGCCCGTTCGAACTGCTCGATTGGGACAACGAGGCGGCACTCGTCGCCATCGTCTGTGCCATGGCATTCGTGGAAAGCCGCATGACCGACATCGATGTGGAACTGGTGAAACGGGCATATCTGCTCGCCTGCTGAACAGATAAATCCACGGATTCAGCTCTGATTAACGTAAGTTCGGCGTAAAAGATAGTCGCTTTATTGCGGCAAACCGCCGAAGGTGCTTGGGGCAAAGTTCCCAAGAACTTCATTAAAAAGAAAAATATAAAAAAATAGGTGAAAATATAAAAAAACATGATCTTTTTTTATCTATTTTTATTTGTTTTTTCATATTTTTTCTTCGGCGCCAACGGCGCAACCTCCTATACCGCATTCACGTTAAATAAAATATTCTTTCCAAGACTCTACGAAGGACGAATATTAATAATGAACATCCAACTTATCCGTTATCATCAATCTCCACAAGGCATCCACAGCCAGCTCATGGTGAACGGCACACCCTTCTGTCATGCCCACGAACAAGGAAGCAGCCTGCGTTCAAACAACCAATTGTCCACGGGCACATATCGGTGTAAATGCTTTGCCTCTGTTCTCTCACCGATGACATTGAAGGTGTGCCGTCAGCGAGGCAAAGCTGTCATGATGTTCGGCTGGGATGCCAACCGTCAGTGGCAGGTCGGCGTGATTCTGCTTGGTCACGCTGACCCTACCCTGCCCCCCGAGGAACAGGAACTCACTCGCCAGCAAGAGGCTTTCGATGCCTTCACACAACACGTGTATGAGGCTTACGCAATGGGCGAACCCATCACGCTGGAAGTTAGTTTAATGCATAATTGAACGTGAGTTCGGTATAAGAAGTTGCGCCGTTGGCGCCGAAAGAAAAATAGATAAAAACATTATATTTTTCTTTTTAATGAAGTTCTTGGGAGCTTTGCCCCAAGCACCTTCGGCGGTTTGCCGCAATAAAGCATTTTCTTTTATACCGAACTGACGTTAATTGAGAATTGACAATTGACAGTTAGGCTGACGCGATGTACGCACTCGCCGCATGGCAATTCCTAACTCCTAACTCCTAATTCCTAACTTTTTAAAACCAATTGTAATTATGGGACTTCAGTATCGTAAAACAAAGATGACACTCAACTTCCGTGAAGAGAAGCCACAAGTGTACAAACTCCGTCAGCTCACCTACCCCGCTGTGACCACTTCGCAGCTTGTGGCAGAGTGTGCCAACTCCTGCAGCGTCAATCCGTCACAGACCAAGGCTGTCATTGACGCACTCGTCAACCGCCTCGTCCACTACATGGCCATCGGTCACGGTGTCAAGATGGGCGACTTCGGCTCTTTCAAGCCCACCTTCAACTCCAAGACCGTGAAGGTGCTGGATGACCTCGACGGCGACGAAGCCATCAAGACCATCAAGGTGAAGAAAATCCAGTTCTACCCTGGCAAGGCATTCAAGGACATGCTCGATGAACTCAGCATCACCTCTGCCAGTGAAGACCTGGATGTGAAGGAGTAGCCAACGGACACAAAAAAGCGGACCCGATGTGATGTCGGGTCCGCTTTTAGCGTTTGTATACGATGTTAAATCATTTATAGAGTTTTGTTTCGTCAACGTCTGTTCTTGTCCAGTCGCTTTCGTTACCAAAACCAGCTGCACCGTTCTGATTCTGTACCCACTCTGCAAAGTGAGGATAAGCCCACTCTATTTGCTGATATTCTTTTGTCCAGCGTACATCAACTGGCATACAGATCTTTTGAGGAGCAAGGTTCTCACCGAAACTCTGACGGCCAGATGGACTTGGTAGGATCATTGTTGTTACCTTATCTGCACCACGCTCCACCTTATCTGGACTCGTCACACGAATCACGATGTTATCAGGATTAGTGGATTCTACTTGTACCATATCTAATGTTACAGGGCCGTGAGTGGCGCCAGTGCCAACATTGACAGGGCTGTATATGCCACTTTCAGACAATGTGCCACCCATTAATTCGTGAGCATTGTATACTGTGCCATTAAAGTTTGTGATGTAAATAGGCAATGTACCACCTACTGCTTGAAGAGTGATGGTAGCATCCCACAAACCATCAGAGTTCTTTGCTACCCAAGCATTGTTTTCAAATTTCTCTTCACGTGTATATTTCACATCGAACACAAGGTCGTTGAAGTCGAAGTCGAAAGTGGAACCAAGGTCTTCACACATGATACGACGCTGAATGGTGTGAGTGCGTTCTTTGGGCTGAATGGTACCAGTTCCCGGAATAATCTTAACAATCCAATCATTATAAATATGGTCGCGTGGAATGTTTTTGTCATACTCACCTATCGACTCGAAGTCGAAACCTACGTAATAGTTTCCGTGAAGTTCTACTAGGCGGAAATGATCCCACATGGTGGCAGCTGTTGGATTAGAAGTATTATCTTCTTCCATCCAAGAATTGTGATATGCAAAATTCTTGGTGTTGCTGTCATAAATCAGCATCATGCCACCGTTACCGCTGGAGAAATTGGAACCATTGAAATTGTAGAAATGTTCTGTATCGCCGGCAGTATAATCTGTTCCATATGCTACAAGATAGTCCATGTTATCCTTGCCTGCAGTCATGGTGCCAGTAGAACCATCCTGATTTGTGTATGGATACTGCTCTTTACCTTCCCAAACTTGCTGTACAAAATATGACTTCAAATCAATGGCGGGATTGGAACCATGCCACTCTTTACTGAACTCGGCATACACATCTGCCACCTCAGCATCTGTGAGGGTGTTACATGAAGCGACATCTCCAAGTGGAATAATGCCATCATTTATATTATTATCACGCATATATTGAAGAATTGATTCTTCAGATGGGAACCATTCTTCTTTATTGCTATTTGCAAATCTAAAATGATACCAACCCTGCTTGTTTTCAGGGATTTGCGTGCCTTCGTATTGAACGGTCTCAGAGGTCTTATAATCTGATGATAAATAATAATTCTGTACAGGGAAGCCAGGAATCGCTACAGCACCCGTATGCTTTTCGAAAGCGATAGGAACATCGCCATTGTAGAGAGGTACTTCTTGGTGAGCCACCCAATGTGGGTCATTTCCATCGTTCCAATTTTCCCAATGTCCTGGCTCTGTTGTTTCTGTCCCATTATAGTTGTACAGTGGTTCCCCTTTGTCATTTTTCTTTTGACCTTTTCCTGTAATTACTTTTACCCACTCGTTACTTCTTGGTTCGGATGCACGTGTACCCATTTCCTCCATCTCAGCCAATTCGCCGAAACCCCATGTGTGGTTGGGATCCATTTCACCGTAACGCTCAACGAAGTTGGCGGTGTACTCTTGGATTGTTTCGATTTCGGCATCCGTCAAGTCAACTGCATTTTCGGACATGCCTGGGTCATAATCACTGCAGGCTGCCAACATTGCAAGGGCAGCCATTGCTGAAAGATAATGCTTAATGTTCATAACATTCATTATTATATATTGTTATTGATAAAATTCAAATTTTGTTAGTACTCAACTGATTTTGTGCTGTATGTCACCATACTTACTTGGACGCACATTACTTGGATTTCGTATTTCTGCGACTCGGAAATCACCTATTATTACATCCTGCCGCTTTCATCTCATCTGTTTTTCGATGCATTTATACGATTTCGATGCAAAGATACAAACATTTTAATAAATAATATACAAAAAATATGTGTTTTTTTATGTTATTGAGAAACTTTTTATCCTTTTTTGTCCATTTTGTTTTTTTAACTAAAGAAAATGCGTACCTTTGTATCGCTTTGGAGAGATAAACAAAACAAGCTAACAAAGAAAAACAATAAACTAAACATTATCTAACCAGATGAAAAAGATAATTATACTCGCACTTTTGGCAACCGTCCTGACACCACTCCAGGCACAAGACCTGGAAGCCGTGCAGAAAGCTGCCGAAGAGGCACGAAAAGCAGAACAAAGGGCTGAGGAGGCAAGAAAGAATGCCGAAGAGGCTGCTAAGAGAGTGGAAGAGGCAAGAAAGAAAGCCGGCAAGGAGGCAAGAACCAGAACGGGTGTCAGCACCATGCCGACGGAGGATTTCATGCGCATTGTGGAAGAGCAGCAGCGCATGAAGGAGAAGGCGCAAGAGAAGCGGCAAGGAAAAATCGGCAGAACTGCCACCGACTCGCTCCGATGGGTGAAGAACCAAATCAAACTGCACACATGGCCACGCAAGTGGTTCGTGGGTGGCAACCTCTCTGCCAACCTCTGTGTGGGCGATAATATCACCGACCACCCACCCTTCCGCTATTTCGGCGATGCCATGGGATTGGGCATTGAGGGTTTCTGTGGTCTCTATTTCGACCGTAAGATTGGCGTACGTGCAGGTCTGGGTGTCCACAACGTGAAGAACCGTGTGGACTATGAAACCGTGGATCAGGCATGGCACGGCCCACAAATGATGAGGACTGATGCCAACGGCAACAAGATTCCTCTCTATACTGACAATGGTTTCTTCCGCTTTACTGCCCTGGAACTCTACGCCGATGTCCTCTTCGACGTGACGGGTGTGGCACTGACCAACAAGTTCTACCCCATGCACGTGCAAGTGGTCATGGGTGTGGGCATGATGACTTCCACCGCAAAGAAACTGAAGCATCCGGGTGAACTGAACTCACTGGAACAGACGCCTGTTGACCCCGAGAATCCTGACAAAGCACGCTTCTACATCGTGGATGGTCATACAACGGGCGCAGCTACCTTTGAATCACGTGTAAGAGACAACGGCACCCATGTCGGTATTGAAGGACGTCTTGGCTTGATGTTCGACTACCGCTTCAGCAAGAAGTGTGCCGCCAACCTCGAACTGATGACAACTGTCACGGATGATAAGTTTGAGGGCATCAAGTACGACGAGCCTTTTGACATCCTCGTCAAGGTTTCTGGCGGCGTGAAGTATTACTTCTAATATCAGTTTTGGAAGTTAAATACCTTATTTCAGATTTTCCAAAGTTTCTTCCAAGTCGCTGAAGTCTCCCTTCAAGCTGACCGCAATGGCTTGTGGCTTCTTATAAACCACCATCACCACACGGGAGGGGTCTTTCTTTGACTGCATCACTGTGACATCGCGACCGTCATCTTTGGTGGAGAGCACGGTCTTGAATCCTTTGCCGGAAAGCTGTGCGGGCAACTTTGTGCCCAACTTCTTGCCTGCCTTGTCGCCGCGTGACACAAGAATCTTCATGTTCTCGATACGCTCCACCATCTGAGCAAGACCTGGCACGTCGAACTGGTCGAGCGGCACACGTTCAAGCATGTTCTTCGTCACATACGTGGTGTTCATGTCACCCATGGCGCTGTACTTCTCAAATACATCGTCCTGTGCACTCATCGTCAGTGCGGCGAAGAGCACAGCCATTGTCATAATCAATCTGTTCATTTCCTTTGTTTTTTAGATTGTACCTATAAATTGGGTGCAAAGTTAGGAGTTTTTCAACAAATGAGAAAATATTTTCGTAACTTTGCAGGCGGAAAGGATTCATGACGAATGAAAACAAGACTTTTTACGCTCATGGCACTAACGGCAGCGACATTGCTGCTGGTTGGCTGCTTCTCGTCGCGCAAGGGAACGAAGGACGGCAATACGGTGCTGGCAACGGAAGATCCGTTTGCCAAGACGGATGAGGTGACCATCAACTTCAAGAAATTCAAGGGGAAAGACTGGCACTACCCGTTGGAGGGTGCAAAGGTCATCAGTCCCTTTGGTGGCAAGCGTCCCAACCATAAGGGCACGGACATCAAGACCAAGGCGAAGGACAAGGTGAAGGCTGCATTCGATGGCACAGTCACATTCGCCGGCGTAATGAGCGGCTACGGCAACGTGGTTTTTGTCAGTCACCCCAGCGGACTGGAAACACGCTACGCCCACAACTCGAAGAACATTGCGAAGAAGGGAGAGAAAGTGAAGGCTGGCGACGTGGTGGCACTGGAGGGAAAGACGGGCAACGCAACGACCGAGCATGTCCATTTCGAGACTCGCATTGGCGGTCAGGCATTCGACAGTGAACTCATTTTCGATCACAAGAAAAACACATTGCGTGACGTGAAACTGACAGCGAAGAAACGCAATGGAACTGTGGAAGTGAAAGTAAAATAAAACTATATAATAATATGGCAATGAAAGAAATACCAGTCCTGTTATTGACAGGATATCTGGGCAGTGGAAAGACAACACTGCTCAACCGCATACTCTCCAACCGCAAGGGCATTAAGTTCGCCGTCATCGTCAACGACATCGGTGAGGTGAACATCGATGCTGACCTCATCCAACAGGGCGGCATCGTGGACCAGAAGGACGATTCGCTCGTCGCCCTGCAGAACGGTTGCATCTGCTGCACCTTGAAGATGGACCTCGTGGAACAGCTCACCGATCTCGTGAAGATGGGACAGTTTGACTACATCGTCATAGAGGCATCGGGCATCTGCGAACCTGCCCCCATCGCCCAGACCATCTGCTCCATCCCGACCATGGAACCCAAATACTGGATGAACGGACTGGCTCGTCTCGACTGCATCGTCACCGTGGTGGATGCCCTCCGCATGAAGGATGAATTCGGCTCAGGAGCGTCACTGCAGAAACCCAACATCGCTGAAGAGGACATCGAAAACCTGGTCATCCAACAAATCGAGTTCTGCAACATTGTCCTGCTCAACAAGGCTGCCGAAGTGGAACCACAAGAGCTGGCACGCATCAAGCAGATTGTCCGCGCCATCCAACCCAAGGCGGACATCATCGAATGTAACTACGGCGACGTGGACTTCGACAAGATCTTGAACACGGGCATGTTCGACTTTGACAAAGTGGCAACCTCCGCTGCTTGGATTGAAGCGGTGGAAGGCGAACATCACGACGAGGATGACGATGACGAAGAAGAAGAATATCATCATCACGAAGAAGATGAGCATCACCACCATGACCATGATGACGATGATGATGACGGAGAAGATGAGCACTCCCACAATGCCCACAATGCCCATGAAAGTCATGGCCACCATCACGAGCATCACCATCATCATCACCACGATGAAGGCGAAGCAGAAGAATACGGCATCGGCACCTACGTGTACTTTTCCCGCCGTCCCATGAAACTCGGCATGTTCGACGATTTCGTAGCACGTCTATGGCCCAAGAACATCATCCGCGCTAAAGGCATCTGCTGGTTCAAAGGCGAAGAAGACATCTGCTACCTCTTCGAACAGGCCGGCAAGCAATTCTCACTGAAAAACTGCGGACAGTGGTACGCCACCATGCCCCAAGACCAGCTCGACCGTCTCCTGGCAGCCGAACCCAAACTGAAACAAGACTGGGACCCCACCTATGGCGACCGCATGCAAAAACTTGTCTTCATCGGCCAACACATGGACAAGGACATGAAAACCTACCTCAAAGAAATGCTCGACATGTGTCTGGCAGAGTAAAGGGAATCATCGGCATAGACTCGTGTAAGAGCCCCTAATTTGCCATAATTCTGGGATAGATGAAGCGTTTGAAGAGATTGTTGTGGAGGAAATGGACAATTCGATATTCTGGATAGGAATGCAGAGCCATCTGCTTGAGCTTTAACAGAGTCTTGCCCACAAAACTATTATCTTGTTTCATTACTGTATTCCCCATCTTGCTCACATCCATAATTTTGGTGTATCTTTTCCACTCATCGCGCGTTAGACAAACATTCAACATTTTCTTATTATAAGTATCCTTAAAGCTGTCAATCATCTTATAAATTGCGGGACTCATTTCCACATTCCCCTGACCCAGGAAGCGCTGAACACGCTTCATGTTGTAATAGAGGTCATTGAGATGTATAAGCACCAACTCTTTGTTTGATGTTTTTAGGATAGAGTTGACATTGCCATTTTCGTAACGAATAATTCTGCAGCTTACCACACGGGTGTGAGGATGATGGCAAAACACATCCACATTAAAAAGACAGTCTTGAGCAATGATGATCTCAGATTCAATATGATTCTCCTGAAGGAAGGAACGACGATAGAGCTTCGTCCAAACATTCGTCTGCGTCCAACGATTGAAAGCCTCTACGCCATCTCCTTCGAAAAGCATCTCTCCATCAGGCTTGGCATCCGGGTCTGATAACGTTACGCCATCAGTATAAATTGAGAAGAAAGAAAAACAAAGCACATCCAACTTCACTCCTCCCTGGCCATCATCACAGAAGTGGTCGAGCAAGTAGCTGTATCCCCCATCCACCACATAGTCATCGCTATCAAGATATGCAATCCACTCACCTTGAGCCATAGCTGTACCCACGTTACGTGCACCACCAAGCCCTTGGTTCTCCTGAGTAACCACCTTAAAGATATCTGGATACTTCGCTTCATATTCTGCCAATATATTTGCGGAACCATCCGACGAGCCATCGTTCACGCAGATAACCTCCCACTCCCCCACTTCCATGCCTTGACGCAAGAGGGAGTCAAGGCAACGGGGAAGGAACTTCTCCACGTTATAGACGGGAACGATAACGGACAGTTTCATTCGTGTTTGTAGCAATTGACTAATTTTTGCGACAAAGATACGGTTTTTAAGGGAGATTATCAAGAAAGAGAGGCAGAAAAGGTGTTGAAAATTGGAAATAATATAACATAACGAAGAAAATGTGTCAAAATGCAAGGACATCAAGAGGGTGACGGCTATTTGTTATAGGAGGAGATGATGCGTGGACGGACAAAACGCTCAAATACCTTATTCAGCAGGAAGTCTATCATGAGGTAAATTGGATAAGAACTGCCAGACCAGTTCTTCTGGCGCGTGATAGTCTTGCCTAGACGGGAGGATTCATAAGCAGTATCTATTTTGTGGATGGGTTGTTTCTTGAGTAGTCGGGTATATTCTTTCCATTCCTGTCTGGTAAGATGTGCCTTCAGCATTTTGTTGTAATAATAGCGCAGATAGACGTTGATGTCTCTCATCGCCGCTGGCTCCATCTTTCCGTCTTCTTCTAGCAGGTAGCGGTTCATTTTCTCGATGAGTTGTATCAAGTCCTTCAATTGCTTCAGCACCTTTTTTTTGTTGACAGTGGTTACGAGCGAGTTGACATTACCCTGTTCGTAACGATATATGTTACTTGTAACTACCCGTAAGTAAGGGGAATGGCTGAAGACTTCAAAATTGAAGAATTGGTCTTCCAACATGTCGGCTACAAACCGTATGTTGTACTTTTCCAAGAAAGAACGCCTGTAGAATTTCGACCATACATAGGACATAGACATACGATTGTACACCTCTGCTCCATCGCATTCATAATCAATCTTTCCGTCGGGCTTTACATCAGGGTCATAAAGAGAAACTCCATCCGTATAGACAAGGGTGCAACTGAAATGGACGACATCAAATTGGGTTTCGCAAAAATGGTTTAGGATATATTTGAAACCACCGTCTATTACATAGTCGTCAGGGTCAACAAAACCAATCCACTCTCCTTTTGCCTCCCTCAACCCCGCATTCCTCGTAGCACCCACTCCCCGATTCTCCTGTGTCATGACACGGAAGATGCCGGGGTGTTTTTTCTCATAATCTGCTAAGATGGCAGCACAACCATCGGGCGAACCGTCATTTACGCAGATGACTTCCCACTCCCCAACTTCCAAGCCTTGGCGAAGCAGGGAATCGAGACAACGGGGAAGATACTTCTCCACGTTATAGATGGGTATGATGATGGAAAGTTTCATTGTTCTTTGATGGTTCTTTTTCTGTAAAGACTTCACATATGGGAATATTCTTCTTCCCCCAAGATGGCGTTAACGATATTTTCGCATGCCTTTTTTCCGTGGGGCGGCATCAGTTGTTGACTAACATAGGAATCCCGTGCCTCTTTCTTCGGATCCTCTCCATGGATGACTTGCTGGATAAAACGTTCTATGTCTTCATGGGTATATGCCTTTTCATGCATATTAAAGGCTTCTTTCGCATAAGAAGACATATTGTCGGCATGATGTTCGTCGCGCAGAAGATACATGGCTGGATTACCTGTATAGAAGTATTCTACCGTAAACGAGCCACAATCGTGAATCAAGGCATCAGAATGCTTGAAGAGACCGAGATAAGCCCCTTGTTCCAGATGGCTGTTCTCTTTGTTTTGCCAATCTGCATAATAAGCATCGACCCTCTCTTTCCCCCAGCATGCCGTCAACTTTTGGCGAAGCAACGGATGAGGTTTGAAGACAAAATACACTTCATCCTTGTATTTGTCTCTCATTTCCGCCATAAACTGCCCGTTATCCAAGAACGTGGCATAACCAATACCCTCCTTGCTCATGCCTGGCAAGGAATGGTGAGGTGCATATATGATGTGTTTTTTCCGGCAATCCGACGGCCACGGAGAGGGGAAAGTGTCGCGCGGACGGGTCAAATCATCCATGAACGGAAGCCCTGTAACTACGTAGTTCCTTCCATGAAGCAAATGGAAAGGCGCATGCTCATCGGCACTGCTTTGGTTCTCAAAAAACCGCATCCAGCAGAAAAGATGCATAGGTTTGTTGATTTGCCAACTCTCCACAATGCTACTCATCCCATAAGGAATACATACAAACGGGATTGTGGGGTTTTTCCTTAACAAGAATGCAGGGGGTATCATACTTGCATACGGCTTCTGGAAGGTGACGACATCAGGATGTACTTGTTCTTTTAGTGTCTTTTGTGCATCCAACATTATATATTCATAATGTTTCTCTTTGCAATAGGTTACCACCGCTTTTTCTGCACCAGGAATTTCCAAATTGTTTGTGATGCCCAGCACGGGATCAAACCGTTCGTGCTGCAGCATGAAAAGATAGAGATTTTCCGACTTCCATTGGGATAGGTCTTGCAAAACAAACAAGAATCTTATCTTTTTCTTTTTGCGTATTTTTGCCACCCGACAGCGCACATAGATGGAATACGCATGCAGAACTAGATTGTATGCGGCATGTGTTACACCATATATTATCTTACTTATTAACTTATTCATCCATTCCTGTCTGTCAAGACTTATATAAATATTTCCTGTAGAGGTTGCTTATCAATAGATAGTTCAAGTAGGAACAACCTGCAAGATTTTTCAGCACCGCTATTCTTTTCGGTGTTCTACCTGTCTCAGCGGCACGATGAATAGGCTGACGTTTAAGCCGACCGAACTGTTGGTGCCATTCCTTCCATGTGAGTTGAACACGGAAAGCCTTCCTGTAAAAGTGATCTACAAAGATATTGAGGCATCGACGGGCTGCGGGTTTCATGTCATTGCCTTCCTCTTGGAGATAGCGGTTCATGTATTCCACGCCATACAACTGAGCATCCATCTGTAATAACACTCTCGGCTTATCTGCTATATGCATCACCGAACCGTTATTCCCCAACTCATATACATAAGCCTTGCAGTCAGTGTTGATGAGGTGAGGATGGCAATTAAACACTTGAAAGTTGAATAGGAGATCGCCCATATAGATAAGTTTGAACTTGAGTGCATGCTCCTGAAGAAAGGTCCGCCTATAGAATTTCGTCCAAATAAAGTGCATCGGATAGAGATTGTGCCCTTCCGCACCATCCCCTTCAAACAGCACTTTGCCTTCCAGTGACGCATTGGCATAGGTCAAGTCTGTACCATCTGAATGAATATAGTGGTAATCGTACGAAACCACATCCACATCATCTTTGCAGAAACGTTCCATCAGATAGCGGTAAGCACCATCTATCACATAGTCGTCAGGATCTGCAAAACCAATCCACTCTCCTTGTGCTATTTCAATACCAGCATTCCTCGCGACACTCACGCCCTGATTCTTTTGTGTGATGACCTTAAAGATATCGGGGTGCTTCGCTTCGTATTCCGCCAAAATGACGCCGCTCCTGTCCTGTGAGCCATCATTTATACAAATGACCTCATATTCCCCTGCTTGCATATCTTGGCGCATGAGGGAATCGAGACAACGGGGAAGGAACCTCTCCACGTTATAGATGGGCACAATGATGGAAAGTTTCATCGACATTGTGATTATGTTTGTATCAACAGATACGTAATCCGTTGCAAAGATACGGCTTTTCTGTGGAAAGAGCAAAGAAAAGGAAGAAAATGTGTCATAAAGCAAGTACCTTAAGGAGATGTAGGTTATTTGTCATAGGAAGAGATAATGCCTCGCTAATAATGGATGAATAATTTTTTCACGCCACAATCATGCCACAAAATCATAAAACCATATGCGACGCGATAGATGAAATAGGAACGGAGGGAATGAGACCTGAGCCACATGATGATGCGCCCCAATGTTGTTGTCTCTTTCTTGTAATTTAGCAAAACAGCGCTATCGTCGCGAAGTATACGTGTGTAGTGCGACCACTCATTGTAATTTAGACTGATACGGCATGTTTTTTTGCTGATAGTGTTATAATAGCCCTTGAGATTCAGCCTAATTGCAGGGGCCAATTCTGGAATATCTTCTAGATTGTGCCTCATAAGATTGATAAGATAATGAAGGTCATTGAACTCCCTAAAAACGTGTTCTTTATTCAAAGTGTGTATAATGGAATCGGCATTTCCTTGTTCGTATCGTATCAAGTTACAGCTAACTATGACCAGCCTAGGATGACATCGGAAAAGACAAAAATTAAACAGGTTATCTTCATAGAATATCTTCTCAAACTCAAGGTTATGCTCCAGCAAAAACTGATGACGGAAAAATTTGTTCCAGACATGAGATAGATCATCCTTATTGTATGCTTCCACCCCATCGCCATCAAAAAGAATCTTACCGTCTGGTTTGACCTCGGGATTGACCAAGGTAATGCCATCGGTGAACACCTTCCGATCTTGATAATGGAGCACGTCAGGCTTCTGCTCGGTACAAAAATGGTCAAGCAAGTAACGGTATCCGCCATCCACTACATAATCGTCACTATCTACAAAGGTAATCCATTCTCCCTGCGCCACTTTCATTCCCGTATTGCGCGCTTCGCCCAATCCCCGGTTCTCCTGTGTTATGACACGGAAGATGCCGGGGTATTTTTGTTCGTACTCTGCCAGAATCCGGGCACAGTTGTCGGGTGAGCCATCATTCACGCAGATGACTTCATACTCCCCCACTTCCAGCCCTTGACGTAGGAGGGAGTCGAGACAGCGGGGAAGGAACTTTTCCACGTTATAGACAGGAACGATAACCGATAATTTCATGAAGATAGGTAAATAGTTAGTATCAACTATGCTGTAATTCGTTGCAAAGTTACGGCTTTTCTGGGAAAGAGCAAAGAAAAGGAGGGAAAAGAGGAGGAAGAAAAAATAATAACGTAATAAAATAATTTTGTCTAAATGTTTTGTTGTTATCAAAAAAAGCATTAACTTTGCAACGATTCTAATTGAAAAAGAAACGTTTATGACGAAAATCATCAGTTTTCTGAACCATAAAGGCGGCGTGGCAAAGACGACCACGTGCGCCAATTTAGCTACGGCTTTGTGGATTATGGGCAAGAAGGTGCTCATCATTGACACTGACCAGCAGTGCAATTTGTCGGGTGTGTTGGGCTTTTCACAGAAGGAGGGTGACCCCACCCTGAGTGAATGGCTGAAAGAGCCTGTGCCTGCACCTATATATATAAGGTATGACGGATTGGAGTACATCCCCGCCTCGAAGGCGCTGCGCAACATGGAGGCAGAACTGCTCAACAAACGGAGCCGCGAAACCATCCTCGCACGGAAGTTGGAACAGGTGAAGGCAGAGTATGACTATGTGGTCATCGATTGTGCTCCTGGCAATTCAGTGCTGAACGACAATGCCATGTCGGCATCCGACTCCATCATCATTCCCACAGAGTGCAGCGGATTCTCTTTGCAAGGTATGCAAAACTTGTTGATGTCCATTAAAGAGATACAGCAGGAGATTAAGCCTAACTTGCAGATTGAAGGGTACTTATTGGTCAAGTATGACAAGCAGACAAAGATTGCCAAGGAGGTGAGCCGCTACTTCGAGAAGCAAAGCGATGTTCCTACGCTGAAGACCAAAATCCGTAAATGCGTGAAGTTTGACGAGAGTCCATTGGGACATCAGACCATTTTCGAATATGCGCCTGAGAGCAACGGTGCTGAGGACTACATGCGGTTGGCAGAAGAGCTGACAGGCGAAAAGCGTCCAAAGGACTGGAAGAAGAAAGCCATCAAGGCTGAAGAAGAGAACAACGAAGAATAGAGAACAAGCAAAACCAAAACCATATGGCGACCAATAAACGTAAAGACTTAGGCATCGGCACGTTTCTTGATGAAGTGAAAGCCGATCAGACCACCACCCAGCGCACCAGCGCACCTGACCCTGAACCAGAGGCTGCAATACAACAGCCCGCAGCACCCTATTATGATGTTGCGCCCACCCAAGTCCGCAATGTGCCCTACCCGTCTGTCGGACGTCCTGCAAAGAAGCAGTCGCTGTTGAGCAAGAAGCTCGCCAAACTCGTTTATATTGATGACGAGACAGAACTGCAGCTGCGCCTCATCAAGACCTTCCAGAATTACGACTACAAAGAGGTCATCTTCACAGCCATCCACGAGTTCATGGAGCACCACTACCGCGACATGCGCCTCGATGAGAGCGGTGCCAAGAAGGTGGACAAAATCATCAAGGAATACAAAACTCGCTCATGAGCCTATGAAGAAGACACTCGCATGCCTCTTGCTTGCGTTGACTGCGTCGGTCATGGCAGAGGGTAGAACTGTAATTCTCTATCAAACCGCCACTGACTCCATCGCCGCCGACACAACCAAGAACGACACCACAAAGACAACGCTGCTGCAACGTCTTCAAGAGAAGAAAGAGCAGATTGTCCAGAACATTCAGGAAAAGATTGACTCACTCAAGCCCAAGGCTGAGGAGGCAATGATCAAGGCGGACAGCATCCTCGACGTGCGCAATGCCAAAATCACCACCGACACCTTCTATGTGGCGCGTCCCCAAGAGACGTGGACGTTCCGTGCCAAGACAGACGTGTTTGGCGACATGATGCACATCCGTGCGGTTGATATGGGCGGAAATAAAGGTAACTATTACCTCAATGCCGACCCAAAGGTGACCCTTGGCATTATGGCCAACTACCGAGGCATCTCCGCGTCTTTTTCCTTATCACCCAGCAAGATGCTCAGCGACATCTCCGACATGATGTCCGCAATCAATTACTACAGCAACACCTTCGGCATAGACTTCACCTTTGAGAAGGTCGATGCATTCCGTGGACGTACTAGTTTGACCTCAAACACGCACAAACTTGCCAACACGAACATGCGACTCTTCGCATTGGCAGGTTATTATGTGTTCAATGGCAAGAAATTCTCATTGCCAGCTGTGTTCAACAGCACATGGGTGCAGAAACGCTCGGCGGGCAGCTTCCTTGTGCAGGCAGGCTTCAATACCGGACGCATCAAGATTGGCGACAACCTTGACCCCGACCATGATTTCGCCTCCTCGCTCAACCGCATCGACATCAACTCTTTCACCATCGGTGCAGGTTACGGATACAACCTCGTGGCAGGTAAGCATTGGCTTGTTCATGGTACTGTACAGCCCAGTCTGATGATATGGCAAAACTACAAGCTCCACACCACAGACAAAGAAGGTAACGAAGAAGTGAACAAGATGGACAGTGGACCTCTCAACTTCTTTCTTGTCGGTCGTCTTGGCGCCATTTATTCATGGGACCGCTATTTCATCGGTCTCACCTCCGTTGTTCAACACTCCAAGAGCGGCAAGGACAGCGACTTCGCCCTGCGCGACACACAATGGCAGGCACGTGCCTTCTTCGGATGGCGAATACACACTAAACTGCACCGCCGTCCAGAACCTGTGAAGAAACGTCGTCGCACTACGACCAGAAAGACCACCACATCTGCTAAAGCCAAAACCACAACGACAGCAGCCAAAAAGTCTGCCACCACCACAAAAAAGACAACAACCACAAAGAAATAATCTTATGACATTTCAACAATTAGCACAAAAACGATATTCCGTACGCTCATACAGCGACCAGCCCGTCAGTGACGAGCAGCTCAACTACGTCCTTGAGTGCGCCCGCATCGCCCCATCAGCTGTAAACTTCCAACCCTGGCATTTCTACATTGCCCGCACCGATGAGGCTTTGGAGAAGGTTCGTCAGACTTATCCACGCGACTGGTTCGCCACCGCACCCATTGTCATTGTCGGTTGCATCCGTCACGACCAGTCATGGCACCGTCCCACTGACCAGAAGGACCATGGCGACATCGACATAGCCATCGCCACCGAGCACATCTGCCTTGCAGCAGCTGAGCAGGGACTTGGCACTTGCTGGGTGTGCAACTTCGATGCGTCACTCTGTCACCAGTTGCTCAACCTTCCCGCAGAAGAAGAGGCAGCCGTCCTCATCCCTATCGGGCACCTTGCTGCCGATGCTGCACCGCGACCCACGACTCGCAAACCGATGGAAGAAATCACCACTGAAATCTGATTTCTCCCCTTTCACCAGATAGATTACACCTATTTATATATAATGAGGGTACGTCATACTTTGACGTGCCCTCATTTTTTTTACGATAGTTCACTTCTTAAACCTCGTCACTTCCGATATCGCATCATCTTACTCATTCACCAGCACCTTTCCGTCCTGCGTCATTCCCTCCACACTGATGTACATCTCCTCACACGTGGAGTTGTTGAAGAACTCCACTTTGGCTTTGCCCTCGGCATCGGTGGTGATGTCCGGCTGCCACCAGATGGTGCGGCGGAAGTCCGCCATGGGAGGTATCACGCTATAGTCCTCCGTCTTGAACGTGGAGGCTTGGTTGAAGCCTTGGAAGTAGGTGCGGCGGAGTCCCTTGTTGCCATCTGAGTAATATTTAATGTGTTCATAGAGATATATAATTACGTTATTTTCCATATCGCGAGGGTCACCAGGAACAATGTAGATGGATTTCACGTCATCCAACCACATCTCTGACGGATCAAGAGACGAATTCCTGTCTCCATTGTCCACAACCCATAAAATATGCCTTCCATCATATCGAAGTGGTAATGTAGTATTCTCATAATACTGAAAAAGAGAATTCTTCTGTTTGATGAAACTGAACAGATAGGGAGTGTCTTCCCCCCTATCGAGGATATTATCCAATTCCCTGTCAGCATCGTAGTATAGCGTTGCATACTGACGACCATACGCCTCGTTCTTCCATCTCCAGTCATCATTGGTGAAATACCGCTTCTTCGCCTTCACCGTCACGTTCTGCAACACATGCTCTTTCTGGGTGATAGGAACAAATACATCTTCTTCATTCAGTTCCTCGAAAGGATTCTTCACGAAAGTGTTGGGTGCAAGCGGATGCAAGATGTCAGCTTCTCTTGGTGTGATGAACCTCGCTGTGGGCGAGAACTGGCGGTCGATTCCTACATAATAGGTCTTCAACTGATCGGTCTTTTTCTTCGTATTCCGGGCTGTATAAATGCACATCCTCCATTCACCCTCCACAAATGGCATCTTGAAGGCATAGTTGCCTAACGAATCCGTCTTGGTATCGCCAATCAGACTTTGCCCCTCTTTGTTGTAAAGAATAGCTTGCAAATGAACGCCACCAACAGGATTGCGTTTTCTATATGCTCTCAGTTGTCCGTTCAGATAGAACTGGTCTTCTATCGGTTGTGCCTTTCGGAAGATATATCTCTCCGACATCAGCCGCCAGTCATATCTGCGCCATCCTTGAGTCATCATCAGCAGGTCGGCGTTCTTTCGGTGTTCCGCATCGTCTGCCTCGAAATAATAACTGATGTTTGGGATAAATCCTTTCACTTCTGAAGACAGCAGCATCCATGTCTTCATGTTTCCCTGCTTTCCGTTGGTCATCGTATGAGCATCCATCGCAGAGAAGGACAGGTTGGCATTGGGTTTCGTTTGCAGTTCCAACTCCACCTTGCCGCAAGGTTTCAGCCTCTGGGTGATGGCGGTGACACGTATGCTGTCTGATTTGTCAGGTTTCGGGCACAAGAAAAACAGCCTCTCCGCCATGATGGCACCCCTGCTGTCAAACACTGTCATCTGGTTCACCCCTTCAGGCATCGCTTGCCTGTCCAGTTCCATCTCTATCAGAGGGGCGGCTGTAAGTGTGTCGCAACGAAGGATGTTCCCATTGTGCATAATGACATAGCCAAGCATGCTGCCACAGATGCCGTCGCTGCATTGGAGGGTGGCAAGCATCTGCTCACTCAAGACATCCACATGTAGGGCACATCCTTCTTTCTTCACTTGTGGCATCGGAAAGAACTGCACCCCTTTTCGTTTTGGAATTCCCTTTCTGTTCGCAGGTCTGAGATTCTGCATTTGAAAAGTCAATCCGCTCGTATCGGGCACAATCTCAAACACCCCCCTCCCGAGTGAGTCCGTCTCAACGGTTGCAAGAATGTCTCCCTTCCCGTTCATCACGAAGCCGTCGCTCTCATAAGGTCTTCCGTTGTCATCCACCGCCATCATCGCCACCCGACATCGTTTCCCTTCAATCATGTCACCGCCTTCTGGATAGAACTGCACGCTGATGGTCTTCATCAGGTTGCGGATGTCTATTCCATTGTCCATTGTGTTCACGTAGAGCGAATCCCCACGGTCTCGGTTGTTCGGCTCCCTAAATTTGTAAAGTCCGTTATTGATGTTTAAATCGGAGTAATCACCCTCGGTCTTAGGCTTCTTGAACACAGGGAAGACCCGTGAGAAGACGGCGTTAGTGCCCCAGTTCGTCATGTAGCGCGTGTAGGCACGCACTTCATAGAAGCCCGATCCAAGCAGAGAATCCAATTGTAGCTCCCCATGTGAAACGCCCAAAGAATCAATGGCATATTTGCGCGTCTTGATGATGTCGCCGCTGGGGTTGAGCAACTCCACGTACAACACCTTGCTCAAATCAGAAGCGTGTCCATCATACGTCCTTGTCACATACGCCTTGAACCACAATGTCTCGTTCTCGAAGTAGCCCATGTTGTCGAAGTGCAGATAGACCTTCTCCTGCGGCACCACCTTGTTGAAGTTCATTGCTTTCTGAATGTACGACAGACGAATAAGAGAGGCAAAGTTAAACAAAAAAAGAAGTTTTTTATTGATTTTTTTTGCTTTTCTATCTCTCTATTCCCCTTTTTTCGGAAAATGTATAATCAAAGGAGCCACTTTTTTAGGGAAAGGGCGTTTTTTAAACATTTCAGCTACAAATTATAGCGTGTTTTGACGATGTGGCAATGAATGAAGTGTGGGAAAGGAATAAAAACGCCCCCAACCATGAAGTGATGGTAGGAGGCGGAAGGGGGGTCTCTTTTTGAAATGAGACAATTATTCTTCCAGCAAGTCACAGAACATCAGACGGGTTCTGAGCTTGCGAGGATGTTGCAAGCGTTCTGCGAGAGGTTGCAATTTGACAGAAGGAATGATTCAACCATTGTTTGTTAGATGCCAGAACGTTTCAACATCTCACGCATGGAGATCACAAAGGGGTTACTGTCTCTGTTCGTATGACCTACAGCCTCATATCGACGTTCAGCCTCGTCCGCCATTTCACGAAAACGACGAGCTTCATCACCATAGAGTGTAGGTATAGCTTTGATTGCTGTTGCCATAATTCGTTCATAATTCGTTTCCTTTCTTTATTCTATTCCGCTGCAAAGATACACACTTTTCTTCTTTTTCTCCAAATTTTTCCTTAACTATTTCTTTTTCATTCATTCACCAGCACCTTCCCGTCCTGTGTCATTCCCTCCACACTGATGTACATCTCCTCGCACGTGGAGTTGTTGAAGAACTCCACCTTGGCTTTGCCCTCGGCATCGGTGATGATGTCGGGCTGCCACCAGATGGTGCGGCGGAAGTCCGCCATAGGAGGTATCACGCTGTAGTCCTCCGTCTTGAACGTGGAGGCTTGGTTGAAGCCCTGGAAGTAGGTGCGGCGGAGTCCCTTTCGGCTCTCGGTGGAGAAAAGGCGATGGGTGTAGAGGTATACGATAATGTTATGTATGGGACTGTCGATAATGTCCCACTTCCCTATGGTGGGAGACATCATTTCATTAAATACAATATAGATGGATTTTACATAATTAAGCCATTCGGAATACCCGCCACCATCGTTGTTGTCGACAACTATTGCGATGCCTCTGCCACTTATTTTATGTTCTTCAAGTCCATACTTGTCCAGCTCCGCATTCAATTTGTCTCTGATAAAATCAATAGTCCTTGGCACAGGCTCTCCCCTGTCGAGGATGTTGTCCAGTTCCCTGTCTGCGTTATAGTAGATTGTCGCGTATTGTTTTCCGTATGCCTCATTCTTCCATCTCCAGTTGTCATTGGTGAAGTACCGCCTCTTCGCCTTCACCGTCACGTTCTGCAGCACATGGTCTCTTTCCGTGATGGGGATGAACTCGTCTTCTTCACCCAGTTCCTCCCCTAACTTTTTCACAAAGGCGTTGGGTGCAAGCGGATGAAGGATGGTTGTCTCCGAAGGTGTGAGATACCTCGGATCTGGCGAGAACTGCCTGTCGATGCCCACATAGTAGGTCTTCCTCTTCTCCTTTTCCTTGTCCTTCTTCTTGATGTCTCTTGTCGTGTAGATGCACATTTTCCATTCACCGTCCAGGAAAGGCATCTTGAAGGCATAGTTGCC
>ONAG01000152.1 GCA_900315745.1 uncultured Prevotellaceae bacterium | reverse complement strand
CTTCTTTTTACGCACACACTCTTTTTTCGTATTCCCATTCTTTAAACTCTCTCCCTCTTCTAGACCCTTCGTTTATTTATAGGATGACAAAGTGGACCCGAGGAGATGTAACAAGCAAATTTAAAACCGTCAAATTTTCGTAAAGTTAAATCGACAGTTTGTTATTCGTCTTTTTGCTTACTCTTCTTGTCAAAAATGGTCTTTCTGTTCTCCATTCTGTAGCTTGTTCCCTTGAGGTTAATGACTTCGCATCTGTAGAGCAGCCTGTCGAGAAGAGCTGTGGCTATGATCTCGTCATCCAGTGTCTTTGCCCACTCTGTCGGTGCCTTGTTTGTGGTGATGATGATAGAGGTGTTCTCGTGCATGATGTTGATGAGGTTGAAGAATCCGGTCGCATCCTCCTTGTTGATCGGGAAAAGCATTATATCGTCAATTGCCAGCAGATCAGCCTTGGCTATCCTGTTGTAGTTGCCCATTGCGGTAGGTGAAATGGATTTCATCTTGATAATGGTGATGAGTTCCTCCATTGTCATGAGGTATGCCCTCTTGCCTGCCTTCACCGCATCATACACCAGACCTGAGGCGATGAAGGTCTTTCCGATGCCGCTGGGCCCCATGAGGATGATGTTGTATGCCTGGTCAAGCCATGCGAGCTGCCTGAGTTCCTTCATCTCCTGCCTGTTGATTCCTGAGGAATAGCTGAAGTCATACTCGTCCAGGTCATGCCTGGGAGGGAGCTTGGCCAGCGCCATCCTTCTCTGCTGTTCCCTTTTCTGCCTCCCGTGCACCTCGTTCTGCAGCACCTGTGCAAGGAAGTCGATATATGTCGGCTTCTCGATCTGGGCCTGGCAGATGGTCTCCTCCAGTCCCACCTTGACGTAGTGCAGTTTGAGCACGGAGGCGCAGGTCTCTATGATTTGCTTGGCGTTGTTCATGGCAGGAAGTATTTGCTGAAGGACTCGAGCGAGGTCTTGTCCGGGTTAATATGCCGGTATTTTTCGGATATCCCGTCGGATGCGGGCATGGGGACGAGGGGTGCGGCGCCCAGCCTTATACGGATGCTCTCTGATGCCTCCATCAGCATACCGGCATTATACGCCTTGCTGGTGAGGCATCTGACGATGGCCTCCTGCAGTATGTCCGGCCTGTATTCGCGCATGTGGCTGATGATGAAGCTGAGATTCCTGCTGTAGTAGCGGGGCTTGCTGTCGGCAATGCCGGACAGGAAGAGCCCCAGGGCATCCGTGTCACCGATGTAGTTGCGCACCTCCAGCTCCTTGTCTGTTATGCCTCCGCCCCGCTCCACCTTGTGGGACGGATCCTGCACCAGCGTCCCCTTGACCGTCGATACGGGATGGATTGCGATGGTCTTGCCCGTCTCCTTGCTGTAGATGTGGAGCCTGCCCTCCTCCTCGCATACCACTACTCGGGACATGGCATTCTTGTATGTGCCGCCGGGCACGGTATAGAAGCAGCAGTGGTAGCTGATGGTGTTGTCTCCGCGTACGCGATATTCCTTCATCTCTACCTGGGGGGCTACAGGGGTGCCGTAATAGGGCGTAAGGTGTCCCTTCTCCACGGCAAACACCTCGGCGGGTATTCTGAAGATGCCGTGATGCATGGTGCCGTTGGCGGTCCTTTCCAGCCATGACAGGGCCTCCTCGTTGAGCGTCTCCATGTCCTTGAATCTGCGTCCCTTCAGGAAGTTGATCTTGACGTATTTCACGGCATTCTCGACCTTCCCCTTGGACTGGGGGTCGGATTTTCGGCAGAAGACCGGCTGGAAGTGCATGGCGTCGACAAAGGCGGCAAAGGCCTTCGTCATCTCCAGGTCCCCCAGGTTCTCATTGCGCAGGAATACCTTGTCCTGGTCATAGATCAGCTTCTTCGGACGGCCGCCGAAGAAGGCGAACGCCTTCTCGTGGGCATAGATGGCGGTGGACGATGTGAAGGGGCGGGTGTCGAAATGGACAAACTTGTAGCGGGAGCGGCTCAGCACCATGACGAAGAAATAGACCTTGATGTGATGCCCGTCTTCGCGCTGCATCCAGTATTCGCCGAAATCGGCCTGCCCGAATTCCCCGTACGGGGTCTCTGGAAGCTTCTCCATCTGGCGGGTAGGATCATCGCCCTTCGGGATGCCATATTTGGAGCGGATATGGACCACATAGTTGAACACCGTCTTGCTGCAGATGCCCTTGAGCTCCTCGCCGTAGTGCTCCTTCAGATGGTCCTCTATCTGCTTGCTCGAATAGCTCGGGCAGGATCGGAGCTCTTCTACAATGAATGATTCATACCTGTCCAGCTTGTGCGGAAAGGTGCGATGATAGGTGTCACTGCTGAGGAAAACTGACTCCTCCATCTTCACATATTTGGACACAGTCTCTCGATGAATGCCTAAATTGCGAGAAATTTGGGAAAAAGTTTGTCCCTTTGAAAATAATTCTCTAACTTTGTACCACATAATTAGTTTGTTTAACGGACTTGTTGTGTAGGGAGTATTCATTGTTCTGTTAGTTTGGTTTCTACAAAAATAATGAATATCTCCCTTTTTCTATCTTGTCCTGATTATTTTTTTTGCAAATTCCCTGTTGTCGGTTTTACTTTACGAAAAACTGACGGTTTTACTTTACGAAAATTTGCCGGTGCAAAGTTACTTATTACAA
>ONAG01000074.1 GCA_900315745.1 uncultured Prevotellaceae bacterium | reverse complement strand
CATGTTGATGCTATAGGATGTGGTCTCGTCATAGTAGCATGTCAGAATGGCTCCCCAATAGGATTCGTCGAATGTCAAATAATTGTAGCGGTACAAGACATCCAGGTTTCCTTCTGTGAATTGCAGAGCCATCCTCGATATCTCATCGTAGAACTGGCGGGCCATGTCTTCCTGCTCGCGTGGCACTGTATATATCTCTGCGTTGGTGATGCCCTCATTGCTGTTGCCACCAATGCAGACCATCGTTTCAAATACGGGAGCCTTGGTTTCCAAAATGGAGTCGGAATATGCTTTGTCGTGCCGCCACATTGCCTTGCGTGGCTTGATTTTGTTCTGTATGAAAAGCCGGGCAATGTCAGAGGTGAGCGATTCAAGACTGTTCTTTTCTGCTTGTGGACCGGGGTTGGGACCTTGGACTATATATTGAAGGGTGGCTCCTACCTCGCCCTCATCATGATATGGCTGACAGTTGAAGTAAAGGTATTCGTCGGAATAGAACGTCGGATGGTTGGCGGTATGGTGCTTACTTGCGTAGCGGGTGGTATCGCAACATAGGTTCATCGAATAGATGATGGTGTCGCTTCCTCCCTTGTGGTATTCGTAATGATAACTCTCCGCTGCCTCCGCTTGCAATTCATCGAGGGTGTGGCGGATGATGGACAAACACTGTTTCATATGTTTCCTGTCTTCTCTGAGGATGCTGTCTATGGATTGGGAACCTACGCCTTGATACATATTGGGGCTATAGTAAAGGTGAACCCTGTAATCAAAGCGAACAGGCTGGTCCTTGCCGCCCGACTTGACGATTCTGGGGGCTTCATCCAACTCCGCTCGGCATAGCCCAAGCAGGCTTGGCTCTGCTCTCGCTGCTCCATCAGTTGGGCGTGTGATGCTGCACAAATGAGCGCAAGTATCATCATGAGAACTGTTCGTTTCATTATCATGTGGATTTAGAATTCTATCGGTTTTTGTATTTGTTGCATTACTTCCGCTGTCAGCCGTTGGCCACGCATGCGTAGGTCGTTGATTGACGGCATACCAGGAGTTGGCATTTGACTTTCACCGTTGATGATATATACGACATGCTCCAGCGCAATGTTAGTGGATGGCATCGTTGGCTCCGTCGTCGGGGTCGTCGTCTCGGCAATGATGGGTTGCTCTTTCTGGGGTGTCGTCATATCGGATGGTTTCTGACGCATTGTCCTCGTATTCCTCTTGCTATGTTTCATGGACAACGTGGCAGGTCTTGGCTGTGTCGCTGTTTGATTTGCTTCAATTTCCGCCTCCTCTGCGATTTCCACCTTGCTTTCCTGTGGCTCCGGTTCTTTCTTGGTCGCTTCCGACTTGGCAATGTCCTTTGTTGTGTTAACGCTGAGTTCAACACCCTCCTTGTTTGCAATTGCATCTGTCTCGGTTGTGATATGGTTTCTCAGTAGGGCGACACAGCCTATCAGGATGGCAGCACATGCCGCAGCACGCCACCCCCAAGTCACGAACAAACGTTTTTTCTTTGCCTGGAGATTGACAGAACGTGATAAGCCCATCAGCGCTCTGGTTTCACGGAGCAAAGGCGAGTCCAGCTCGGACTGCATCAGCACATACTCCAGCTCCGTCTCTTCCAGCACCGACAACTGGCAGTCCATATAAAGCCTGCAGAGTTGTTCGGCATCTTCCATGGTGATATGCTTGGCTTTCTGTTTCATCTGTTCAATTTGTTGTAGGTTTCACGCATCTTCTTTCTGGTTCGGCTCATGTTCATCCTCACCGCTTCCACGCTCATCGACAGTTTTTCTGCAACCTGCTCATATTCCATTCCTTCGTGAGTGACGAGGTGGAATATCTCCCGTTGTAGTGAAGTCAGCCCCTCTTGCAAAAGTGCTTCAAGATGCTTCAAGTCTTCTTCAACTATATCGTAGCCTTTCATCTCGCGCACACTGACAGCATCCAACGGTATGGCCTTTGCCTTTCTCAAACGGTCGATACAGACGTGCCTCAGAACGGTCACGAGTTTGTTTCTCGCTTCAGAGGTGGTCTCTACCTCGCCTACATTCCTCAGTTTCAGCCAAGTGTCCTGTAGCGCATCCTTGGCATCCTCATCGCTTTCCAGATAATTCAGGGCGATGTGGTGCAACTTGTCGCGCAAGCCAAGAAACGAGGATGTCAGCACGTCTATTTCCATATTCTACTATTGATACGATTGAAAGCGCGAAACGTAACAAGACAAAATGGCTTTTCGCTTATTCTTTGTTTTTGGGGCACAAAATAAACAAATTACATAGAAAAACCCTCGGCGATACCAAGAAAAATGGATGCTGAGGGTTTAAGGTGTCGTTGTGTTTTGCACATCCCCATCTACAAGAATGCTCGGAATATCATTTCCAATTCTGCTTGATGACGCTGTCAACAAGTTTCATTCCAGCTGTCTCATAGATTTCCTTGCCTGTGTAGTTGGGGCTCATGTCCATTCCTGCGAAGTCCATGTATATGATTCCTACCGAACCGGTGTGGTTGGCAAGCCAGTTGACTGTCACAACATTGGCAAAGGTGGCATTCTCTCGGTAGTCATCGGAGAGCGGCAGGATACTAAAATAGGCAGAGGGGTAGTTGATGACCCAAGCCGGATTGGCAACAGTCATGTCACGCTTTGCGGCAGCTTCCAGCATGCGGAGGACAGCCTCGTCCTTGCCGTCACGATTCCGTTTTCCCCAATAGTCTTGTACCCAGAGAGGAGTCTCACTACCGTCGGGACATTTGATGTGGCCCTTCGTCTGCTTTTCCAATTCCAGGTCATAGACCCATCCATAGCAGTAGCCGCCAATAGGCTTTTCGCCAAATTCATGGCGTGATAGCATCAGCACATGGCCACGTAACTCGCCTACAGTGAGACGGGGCTTGCAGTCGGCGAACAAACCTTTGAATGGGTCGCTGCAGACCAACTCCCTGAACTCCTGCGCCCAGGCTTTCATGTCACTTGTGGCGGTGAGATCCACTGTCAAGATGCAGAACTCTGATGGGTTGGCAGTTAGGAAATCCTTCAGAATTAGGAAGAAATCTTTGACGAGCAAGTTGGTTGCCATGATGCCGTGTGAGCAGCGCAACACGTAGTTCCCCGATTCGTACACCCGTTCTGGGCGCAAGTCAAACACGCGCACGCCTAACTTCAACTGTTCACGGATGGTCAGGTCCTGCGTTTTTGCTCCTGCTTCAGCAACGATACCCAACAGCTTATCCTTCCATCCTTCTGCCGTAACGGCATCGTGACTGCCAGGTAGCGAGAGGTCTGCCACCAGTCGGCTGTCAGCAAGTTTGCTCATCCATTTGCTATTGTCCACATTCACAGGTTTGTAGTCTTCCACCTCATATTTCACAGTGCCGCTGCCATTTTGGTCTGCCAAAGCATTCAACATGTTCTGCATCTCCTCATCGGCAAGCTCCAGTTTCAGTTCACGTCCGTCAACCCCCTTGGCTGTGATGGCATTGCTGGCATAGTTCACGACCCAGGAATGGGGATAAGTCTGATTCCAGTCGTTGGTCAGTTTGATACTCACCTTCCCCTCGGCAGTAGAAGCGTAGGTGAAGTCGCCATAACCCAGGATGCCTTGCACCAGTTCTGGATTGGCATCTTCGTCGAAGAAGCAGCGTTGGAAGGTACCTGTTCCCTTCTCATCGAAGTTATAAACATCTATGACGATACTGTAGTCCACTTTTTGTTTCCCGGGGTCTTCATACTCGGCTGTTCCGTTGGCATCATAGATGCTATACCATGTTCCTTTCAAAATTCCAGCCAAAGGTCCAGGACTATCATTCTTATCCGTGTCATCATCTTTGTTGCACGATGTGAGGGACACGGTCATAGCACCACAAAATGTAAGGATGGTGGCGAACACCCATAGTTTAGTTTTTTTCATTATTTGTTGAATTTTCCACCCTTAGGTGATTTAAGTAGGTAATTTTTTAAAGTGCAAAAGTATAAACTTGTTTTCAGTTCTTCAAATGATTTGTCAACAAATTCTTTTCACTATCTCAATTTCTCCAGTTTGAGGAATGATGCCAGCATGTTGAAAGTATTAGGGTTTTATAGTTTTATTCTGTCGCGTACCGTAGTTTTTTTTGAGGGGACAGTTACGGAAAAATGTTCAAAATTGATTACCTTTGCATCCTAATACTTCAATATCAACTTATTTTATGAAAAAAGCATTATTCACCTTGTTTGCCGCCGCATGTGTCGCATCGGTTGCAAACGCCCAAGCATCAATGTATGACTACGAGGTCATCCACGAAGCAGATACGATTTGGAACTTCGGCTATAAAGGTGTCAACCTCTACAGCAGGAAGATGCACCGCATCGACATCAGCTATCTCTCGAAAGACCATGAGGGCAACGCCGTCAACCTCAGTGGCTATGTGGCTATCCCCTACGACATCTACAATGGCTCACAGCCCTGCGACGGCATCTTGCTCTACAACCATTACACGCAAATGGACAAAAGCTACGCCCCCACCAGAGGATGTTCCTTAGGTGAGGATTTTGTCCTTGCCAACCCTCTAAGTCCTAACTACATCGTAGTGGCGAGCGACTTCCAGGGGTTTGGTGTCTCGGAGGACATTCCACAGGCATACTGCTTTGGCGACTACAACGGGCAAGCCAGCATCGACATGCTCTTGGCGTCAAGGAAGCTGCTTGATGACCGCAATATGAGCCAAGGTAAATTTCTCATCAATGCCGGTTACTCCTCAGGAGGATATGACGCCATCGCAACACAACGTGTGCGCGATATGCATTACAGAGACGAAATCGTGTTTGACAAGACAGTGGCAGGAGGCGCACCTTTCGACATTATGGAAGCCTGCAGATACTACATCGATCACAAGGACGATCCGCAGATAGACGTGTTGTGCATGCCCATGGTGCTCGATGTGTACAACCGCCTTGCCAACATAGGCTTCACTTATGAACAGATGTTCAAAGAGCCATATAATGTGAAATTCCAAGAATGGTTATCGAGTGGCAAATACAGCACCGAAGCCGTTATGGACTCCCTTGAAGGCAAGACACTCACCCAAATCATGCAGGACAACTTTCTCAGTAAATACTCCGAGGAATACGAAATCCTTCGCAATGTCGCCAAAAACTATTCATTGACCAGAGACTGGACGCCCGATTTCTCGCAGAAATACTATGTGATGCACTTGGTAAGAGACAACACCGTGCCTGTAAGTTCGGGAAGAGAATTTCTCAAGTTCCTCAGCGAGTTCAGATACGAGGGAACTTCAGAAAGGCCATTCATGAAGTCTATCGTGCCTGAACGTACGAGATTGCAGACCAATTTCATCATCCCCGACTACCATCACACCATTGTTGGCGGCATCCTGTTCTACCTCAATCTCGCCGCCACGCTAACGGCATACCCTGTGCTATATTACGATGGCGAGTTGAACACCCACTATGCCGACTTGGTGGAGGACGCCACAGTCATGGGCATCATCCATAAACTTGAGGACAAGGGCTTCGATGTGAAAGGTGCCGTACAGAATCTCACCAATGGCGGTACGGGTGGCAGTTTCTTTGACGTGCTTGCCAAAATAGAGAACACGCTCAACAACTTGGGTACAAATACCACCGAGGTGCTGCAAATCGCTGACGACAGCGGTCTTGAATTAACAGACCTATTACAAATATATATGTATCTTACCACTCCTGCCGAATCCGAGTCTGACGGTTCCGCATCTGCCGCCAACCAAGGCATCTTCGACGAATCCGATGCCGATACAAGACTGTCTAAGGCGGAGCCTTATCTCACTGACTACTATCAGCGGTCACTCTACGACTGGCTGAAAGAAAACAATGTGGACATCTTCGACCAAGCTGAGTGAGCAGCATGGGGCTTTTGTTTTTCAAGTATATTATTCACAAAACCAACAACATCATGACAAAGTTCATATCACATCATATTAAGGCCGCACTCCTCTTGGCTTGCGCCACCTTCACAACAGCCTATGCGCAGAACAGCAACACCCAACCGCCTATTGAAGAGGAGACGGTAAACTTCAGCTTGCTCACCTTGAATGTAGATGGTCTGCCAGGGAAAATTTTTGTTTTCGACGTCAATGCCGACGGTCCCAAGTCGGAGGGGAGCGAACGAATCAGCGAATACCTCGCTTCGAAAGACTGCGACTTCTTGTGCTTGCAGGAGGATTTCAACTACCGCTGGGAGATATGGTCACGCCTGTTTGCCGGTTACGACCATGACGAGTGGTCGGGTGGCATCATCCTTGAGGAAAAAGAGATAGATTTCGCCCACTTGCAGAATTTCCGGTTTGAGTGCGATGGTCTCAATGCCGTATGGAAAAAGGGCATCACACCCAGGCGGCACGAGCGTGTGGCTTGGAACAGCAGCTTTGGCAAATTCAGCCACGATTTCGACGACATCATCACCAAGGGCTTCCGTCGTCATGAGATGACACTGTCCGACGGAAAAGAGGTTGTTGTCTATAACATGCACATGGATGCCAGTTCGGATCGTGACGAGGCGAAAGGTAACGACGCCAGGGACCGCGAGGCGCGCAAAGCCCAGTGGGTGCAACTGCGAGAGCATATTCTCAACAACATGGACGAGCGTCCCATCGTCGTGGCTGGCGACATGAACAGTTACTATCATCGCGACGACATCAAGACCGTCTTCATCGATGCCATCGAGGCAACGGGAAGGGCTGTTGTCAAAGATGCATGGGTGGAAGCCAACAATAATGGCAAGTACCCGGCGTTAGGCAGTGATGCCATTGATGGCGAAACACTTGACAATATCCTATACATCAGTCCCATAGGAGGATACGGGCTGAAACTTTTAAGTTTCGAAATGGACGAAAAAGGTTACAAACGTGATGGTGTGCCCCTTGGAGACCACTATCCCCTCATCGCCAAGTTCCAAATTACCAACAAGCCTTACGACAACATTAGTGAAAGCATGCCCAACGGCATCTACCAGATCGTTAACGAAGGTCAATCCACTCCCGACACCTATGATCTCAACGGTATCCGTCAAACGGGTGACCTGACACCAGGCACATACATCATCAACGGTCGGAAAGTGGTGAAACATTGACATCGTCGGTGAAACATTGATTTAAAAGCATGTTGCCTTCAAGGCAGAAAATTATGGCAGGTGGAACCATCGCTCCACCTGCCATAAAATTTCTTGTCTTCCTCGGTCATGACAAGAATAAAAACTCCGTCACATACAATGACATTAACGAGGAATGTGATGATCTTCGTCAGAATTTCCAGAAAACACCTATGGTACCGTAGATGGGGTAAAGGGTCTGTTCCACTGTCTTGAAGTCGCTGTTGAATATGCCTGTGAGGCCCCAGTTGAGGTCGGCGGAGATGCCGAAATGCTTATGCAGTTGCCAGTCGGCTCCCACTGCGGCCCCAAACTGTAGAGAGCGCATCTCATCGCTGAAGTCGTAGGTGGCCCATTCACCCTCTTTTTTGCCCATGTCCACCCTTGGTCCGGTGGGATCGCCCTGGCGCAAATATCCGTCGGATGCGATGCCGCTGAAATCCTTATTGAGGAGCACCGAGAGATAGGGTCCCGCCTTCAGTGTCACTTTCTGTCCGAGTTGGTAAGTTGCCATTACCGGCAGTGTGAGCATCCACTCCGTTACCTCTTGCTTGATATGACCAGTGAAGAGTCCCTCGATTTTGCTATTACCTTTCACCATTTCCATCCGGTAGCCTTTGGTGGTGGCCTCTGCGTCCATGGCTTTGTTCTCGATGCGCAGTCCTGCCATCAATCCCCAGTTGCCACGTAGCGACATCTGCATGTCGGCACCCGCCATCAGCGAGGGGGTGAGTCGGTAGGCTTCGATGCTGCGTATGGTGGCGGGAATGCCGATGGGGGCGGTGCCGCCGATGCTATAGCCCACACGGGCTTTCAGTTGTATTCCGCCGTCAGGAGTAATGGCGAGCGTCTGGCCAGGCAGCAGCCATGCCAGGCAAAAAGCGATAAAGATGATGATATTTTTCTTCATGATGCTATTCCTCCTCTCATTCATTATCCAATTCCTCGAACGAGACTTCCACCTCGTCCACACACAACTCACTACCTATTGCACCCTCGAAAGAGGCACCGTTTTTGCTCGACGAGAAGACGAGAGTCAAGTTGTAGCCTTTGTTCAACAATAACTCATCATCTACATCACCGCCCTCGAAGAACGCCTCGAAACGGGTCCATTCGTTTGTAGGCGGAAGCGATGCCACCTGGGCTTTCCTCACGATATATGGACTGGTGAGCACGTCATCGCCATAGAGGAAGATGTCATTGCCCTCCGCGTCTTTGTTGCGGTAAAACACGGCGTAAATGCTCGCCTCGTCAATGCGTCCAGGCACCTCGTTCATTTTCATGTCGGTGAACACCTCTCCCGGACGGTATTTGTAATAACCAGTCATACGCACGGGCGCACGGTCTATATCTATTCCGAATCGAGTGGTTTTCAGTGGTTCGAAGAGCACTTTTTCAAGGATGAACTTACCCATGAACAAGTTGCCGGCAGCGATAGGCTTGCCGAAATCCCTGCCCAGAGAACCAGCATCCTGGGTGTTCAGGCATACGCCCCGCCCCTTGTAACCTTTTTCCAACGAATAGGTGGGCTGGTCTTCGGCATTCGATTTGTATCTGGCAAGGACGGCGCCGGGATTGCCCGATGCCCAAACGTAATGAGGTGCACCCATCTTGTCGATTTCAAAGAACTCATGGTATTTGTTTGAGCCAGATTCTACTGTATTGTAGTTCTCGAAACTGAATTTGAAGGTGGGCAGTGAGGCTTCCTTGAAAGACACTGTGTACTGGCGATGCCAGCTACCGTCTTGGGAAGTGACTGTATAGACCACGGGGCCCTTTGTGAAATCTTGCAAAGACCCATTGGCGGGTTCGATGGTGGCTCCAGGCGTGATATTGAAGAAGACAGGCATGCTCGTTGGGAGCGAGATGAGAGAACGGACGCTAAAGACGATATCTTTTTCCGTTGTCGTAATGTTTTCCAAACGCATTTGGGAAGCTTCGTAGAAGTTGCTTTCGTATTGGTCACCTTCCACCCATGCACTCAAAATGTCACATTCAGAGTTCATCGGTTCGTCTTTGATGCATGATGATAGCACAAAGGCAAACATACACATAAATAGTAAAAATTTCTTCATAATTCCTTTAATGTTAGGCTATGATTTTAAAAATGCGTGCAAAGGTACAAAAAAAGATATAATCCAACAACTTCCTGCATTTCAATGTAAGAAAAATGCAGTTTATTTATTCGTTTTGGCTTATATTTGCATCTTTCATGTATAAAAATGCAGAAGTTGCGCCAGAGTTTTGAACACAGTATGGTTACACAATGGAGGTGGCAAGTCCATCATCAGGCACGGCATGGGGAAGGATGGCGACGGCACAACCACACATACGTAGAAGGGGTGGTTGGTTCGATGTTGGATATCACTTTGCTGAAAAAAAAGCGTCGTTTGCAGATTTTTTTGTGGTGCTTTTGTGAAAAACACCTATTTTTGCAGTCAAAAAAGAAAAAACTAATATAACATGAAACGAATCATTTCACTTTTAGCCATACTAACGCTCACATTGACAGCAATGTCACAAACGCTCAATGTGCAGATGGGAGAGGTGACCTATCAGTACCCCGCATTGCAAGTTGGCGACATGACCTATCAAGATGCACAAACACTGACCATACTAAGCAAAGCATATTCACTGAGCCAACTGGACCAGATATATATCGACAATGCCGAAGTGACCGACAACACTGTGAAGGTGACATACGATGGAGAGACAGCCGCCATTCTTGTAGCCGGCAATATAGCCCAATATCTCACGGTGGAGGCAAACGGCGCACATGTAAGCATAACACAAACAGATGACTTGGAACAAGAAATAACATACGTGCTTAGTGGAAACTCCACCGATGGAGAGTTCTACTTGGCAGGCAATTACAAGGCATCAGTATCACTCGAAGGACTGACGCTCACCAATCCCAATGGCGCCCCAATAAACATTCAAAATGGAAAGAGGATTGAAGTAAGCGTGAAAAAAGACACAGAAAACACACTTGTTGACGGAGAGGCAAACACGCAAAAAGGCACTTTCGTGTGCAAGGGCCATATAGAATTCAAGGGCAAGGGCAAGTTGAATGTCTATAGCCATGCTGCCAACGCCATCTGGAGCAATGAGTACGTGCAAGTGAAGAACTGCACCATCAACATACAGAAAGCGGCAAAGGACGGAATCAACTGCAACCAATATTTCTTGATGGAGAGCGGCTCCATCACCATCAACGATGTGGCAGATGACTGCATACAGGTGTCTTATGAAGATGACGGCACCGAAGCAGAAGATACCGGTGACTTCACGCTTATCGACGGCACCATCAGCCTCAGCGTCACTGGAGATGCCGCCAAGGGAATAAAGGCAGACCATGACGTGAACATACAAGGAGGCACACTCACCATCACACAGACAGGAAACATCGTGGCAGACACCGAACTAAGCTATCCCACGTCAGTGAAGGCAGATGGCGACATAAACATCAACGGAGGCACGCTGACCATCAACAATACAGCCAATGGCGGCAAGGGACTCAGTGCGGAAGGAACCGTCAACATCGACGAAAGCAAGGCAACCACCAACATCCACATAACCGCCAATGGCAATGGCGGCACGGCAGAAACCACAGGCACTGGAACCGAAACACCCACCTCATCATATAAGGTGTTTGTAAGCATCCCGACAAGTGGCGGCGGAGGAATGGGTCCTGGCGGTGGACGCGCCTGGACGAATGTATATCTTTACAAGAACGACGGCACATTCGTGAAGCAACTGACACAGACGGTGACAAGAAGTTCGGGATACCAGACACTCACTTTCTACTATCATGACTTTGGAGGCGAGGAAGGGACATACTATTTCAAGAGCGACAATTATACCAGCCGCGGCACGACATACACCATACGTTCGGCATCCTTCAATGCCCCTACAAGCGGTTCGGACATCTACTACAGCATCAGCAACAGCTACACCACAAGTGGCACGACACGCACCTATTCACTGTCAAACGTTACCAGCACCTATGGCGGCACCTCAGACGTGTCGGAGGATAACGGCACGGCATACAACGCCATCGGCATAAAGGCAGACGTAGATGTGAACATTGCCGGCGGCACCATCATCGTGGACAACAAAGGAGCGATGAGCAAGAGCATCAAGTCGAAAGGCACCGTAACGATCAGCGGAGGTGACATCACCCTCAATCCCTCAGGTGCCATGCAGGTGATAAACAACGATGCTTCATACAGTTCGGGCATCAAGACAAAAGACTTCTTCATCAGCGACGGCACACTGACCATCCGAGCCACAGGCACGGCAGGCAGGGGCATTTCAGCCACCAACATCACAACAGCGGGAGGCACCATTGACATCACCAACACTGGAGCAGGACAGCAAGGCACCAACGACACTTACACAGCCAAGGGCATCAAGGCAGACAACACCATAGCCCTGAACAACGGCACCATCACCATCACCATGAGTGGCAGCGGAGGCAAGGGAATAAAGAGCAGCGGCACATACACACAAGGAGTGAGCGGAGGTGAAGGACCCACACTGACGGTAGTCACAACTGGCAGTTCGCTTGGCTCTTCCGGAGGTGGAGGATGGGGACAGCAAAGTTCCGGCTCATCTGCAAAAGCCATCAAGGTGCAAGGCAATGCCACACTTTATGGAGGCATTACAGAGGTGAGCACAAGCACCAATGGAGCAGAAGGACTGGAATCGAAGACCGCCATTTACATCGAGGGAGGAAAGCACTATTTCAAATGCTACGACGACTGCATCAACAGCAGTGGGTGCATCTATTTCAATGGAGGCATCACGGTGTGCTACTCCAACGGCAACGATGCTATTGACTCCAATGCCGGACGCACCGGTGCCATCACCATCGGCAACGGCACGGTGTTCTCATACACCACAAAGGGCGCTCCAGAGGAAGGTTTTGACTGCGACAACAACTCCTATATCCAAATCACGGGAACAGGCATCGGCATCAGCGCTGGTGGAGCGCAAGGCGGTGGCGGAGGCTGGGGCGGCTCCTCCGGCAACACCATAAGCAATGCAAAGCAGGGTTATGCATTTGTGACAAGCACACTCAGTTATTCTCCTGGAAGGTACTACACTTTGGCAGATGCTTCAGGCAACAACCTCGTGACGTATTCCTTCCCAGCTTCACTGTCAAGCACGCTTGCCCTATTCACAGCCAAAGGCATGGTGAGCGGCGGTTCATATAATGTGAAATATTCTACCACCGAGCCTACCGATGCCACAGACAGTTTCCATGGCATTTATCTCGGCAGCACGGCAAAGGGCACAACATCATTAACCAGTTTCACAGCCAAATAATCAGACACGGCTATAGCAGGAGACCGGGGCTCTAAAAATCATCGCGAAGATTTTTAGAGCCCCGGAAAGTTTTTTAGGGACTTAAAGGTTTTCAGTATCTTTAAGGTCAAGCAAAAAAAATTGATTTTTTTTTGATTTTCGCTCAGCATGTGCTATCTTTGCAAAACTCTTTTAATCAATCTACTAAACAACATCTATTTTTTTATGAGAAAACGCATTGCATCGTATTTTGTGCTGATGTTGGTCATGTTGGCCACAGCACAGACAGCAGTTGCCGCATTCAAGGACGTGAAAGTGGACTTGACCAACGGCAACCTGCTTGAGGAAAGCGAACTCGTGCAGTGGGGCGCAGTAGGGCCTATGGGCATTGCTGTTGCCGACGATGGCAGCATCACACGAGTGGATGCTGCTGACGAAACATCCGTCTGCACCATCTCTGGCAAATGGCACTCCAACCAATATGGCTGGTCGGGTCTTGTCGTCACCATTCCTGTTGAAGGTCCGGTGAAAATCACCTACGGATTAGGAGACTTCAGCGGCGACGTTTCCGTGAAGGATGGCGAAGGTAATGAGGTCGCCACGATGAACATCCAAGGTTCTACGTGGTCGGCAAGCCATCCTGAAAATGTCACATCCACCTACTACAAAGGTGGGGCAACCACGCTGACAATAAGCGGTGGCAGCTATCAGAGCTATTTCGCAGTTGAGGCGGCAGACCCGTCGGAACTTGTGGAAGACATCACCGTGACATACGACATCACGGGAATAGAGGGCATTGAAGGCACCGCACCAGAGAATGTCACTGTGGAACAAGGCGGAACGTTCGACATCCCATTGAACAAGACCCTCTATGTGGAGGGCAAGACACTCACAGGATGGACTGACGGCACAGACAACTATTCCTGCGGCAGTTCTGTCACCGCACCAAGTGAAAATCTTACCCTTACCCCTGTGTTTGTAGCCAATGCCGTCAGTCTGGACGACCGCACGGCAGCCGTGACGCTGAAGTGGGACTTCCAACGCAAGAATGGAGCACCAGTCATGGCATACCAAGGCAGTGGAGCCACCGGCATCTATGTGACACAAGCCAATGTGAATGGAAGTGTGATAGACGTGAAACTCGACTTTGATGCCACTTCAGGAAAGATAGCCAATGCAAACTGGACAGACTGGTGCCAGATAAATGGAGGAACCAAGTTCGTCATACCATCCTGCAAGGGAGCGACAGTGTCTGTGGAGGCATACAATGCCCTAACAGAACTGACCATCGACGGGCAGAACGACTACACCAGTGGCAAGACCATATCCTACACCGTGGCAAGTAGCAATCCAACAGTGGAAATAGTAATGGGCAGCGAAGGAAGTTACTATCGCTACATCCAGACCGTCATGCCAGTGGTAGCCAACCACGAGGGCGCTACCTACAACGAGACACCTGGCACCATCACATGGCATGTGGGCAATGAGGAAAGTGGAATAGTGGCAGATGACATTGCCGATGCCATCAGCAGCACTTCCGTATCGGTGGGTGGAGGACTGACAGCCACAGAGGCATCTTACTTCGACACCAACATGATAAAATACCAGCCCGCCACAAGCAATGCAGGCAACGTGGAGGCTGTGATGATAGAATACCGCGTGAAACCCGCCAAGGGTGTCAAGTTCCAACCTACCGGCTTCTCTTTCGATGCCGTGAAAGTGGGAACAGATGGCGCCACATTCAGTTGGAGTTATACTATTGACGGCGTTGAGAGCAGCATTACCGAAATGAACGCTGAAACAGTGCTGAGAAACAACGGAGCAAATGCGGAAACAGCCCAGTTGAACCACCAGATGAACATCAACGCAGGAGAGGGCGACGAGTTCACTCTGAGATTCTACATTTCCAAGACTGCAAACACCAAGCAGATATGTATAGGAAATGTGGTGATTAGTGGCAAGGTTAGCGGAACCGTGGAAGAAGTGGAGACATATCCTCTGACTATCGCAGCAAGTCCAGCCGAGGGCGGTTCGGTAAGTGCTTATCCCAAGGAAGATGCTTACGAGGCAGACACAGAGGTTACACTTACCGCAACAGAGAACTTCGGTTACGACTTTGTGAACTGGACCGACAGCGAGGGCAACGTGGTCTCCACTGCAGCCAAGTTCGTTTATACCGTGGCAGGTGGTGCAGCACTCACAGCCAACTTCGTGGCAGTGAACACTTACGAGCTGAAGCTTGCCGTGGATGGCGTGCCTTCAGACTACATGGTGGATGTGAATCCAGCCCCAACCATGGTTGACGGAAAGAGAATGTATGAGCAAGACACATACGTGATACTCACCGCAAAGCAATATGAAGGGTTGGTGAACTTCAACTACTGGAGCGACGGGCAGACAACCCAGAGCATACAAGTGAAGATGAATCAGGATGTGGACCTCACGGCATATTTCTCACAGAACGACATCATAGCAGGATGGGACTTCTACACAGAGGGCAACAGAGGGCGCAAGGCAGACTTCTTCTCAGAAGATAACGAGACAACCGGCTTCAACCTTGTAAGTGACGACGGACAAGAGTCGAGCTGGCTCGACAAGAGTACCGAAAAGGCAGGAGGCTATGAGAGTTTTGCCGGAGCAGCCGTAAACTGGACAACCGGTTCTACAGAAGGCGACGTAGGTCATTGTTACTGGCAGACAAAAATCAACGCCGGGGCATTTACAGATGTCAAGCTGCAATTCCAGATGCTCTACAACTACAACTCATACACCAAATATGATGTGGAATACTCCACCGATGGCGAAGAGTGGACCAAGTTTGGCAGCATCACCTTGGAAGGTGCGAAAAGTGTGGCTACATTCAACGGAAGCCTTGGAGAAGGGGCAGACAACGAGGCCTCTCTCTATGTGCGCTGGCATCCCGACCTCACATCCGCTGTGGCAGGCACCTCTTCAAAGAATGATGGCAATGCCATTGCCATGGTGTTCTTCACCGGCACCCCAGGAATCGTGGATGACGGCAAGGCACCAGTATTGGTGAACACCGTGCCTGCTGATGGAACGCAAGGAGTATCGGCAAACGGTCGCATAGTGCTTACATTCGACGAGAAAGTCCAGATGGCAGAGGGAACTGCTGCCACCATTGGAGGCAAACAACTGGAGGCTGTGGTCAGTGGTCGTACGGCTACATTCGAGTACAAGAGCCTTGACTATTCAACAGAATACACATTCACACTGCCAGCCAACAGCATCACGGACCTTGCTGGCAACGCCTATGCTGAAGACATCAACATACAGTTCACCACCATGGAGCGCAGTCCGATAGAGAAGAAACTATATGACTTTGTGGTGCCTTGGGATGGTACCATCGCAGAGGCGATACAGGCAGCCAACAGTAGAACAAACACCACTGAAAGGTTCCGCATCTTTGTGCTCGATGGCACATACACCCTGCCTTTGAGCACCACGGAGACCATCAACAGCGACGATGGCAACACATATCCAAGTCCCATCACCAATGTGACAGCCCCCAACATCTCGTTCATCGGACAGAGCATGGATGGAGCAGTAATCACCAACTCGGCAGGCGGTCCCACTTTTGCAGGTACCTACGGCCCCACGAGCGTGTATGACGGCATTGGAAAGAGCGATGTGCTGCAACTACAGAAGACAGCTACGGAGACATACTTCCAGGACATCACCGTGAAGAGCGGCATAAATGATGCTCTTGGACGAAATCTTGCTGTGCAAGACAAGGCTTCGAAGACCATCTACAAGAACACATGTCTCTGGGGATACCAAGACACTTGGACCTCGAACAACAACAATGGTCTCTTCTACTTCGAGAACGGCAAGGTGCGCGGGCGCACAGACTTCCTCTGTGGCAAGGGCGACGCATACTTCAACAACGTGGAAATACAGGTGTGCATGAACACAGGCGGATACATCGCCGTGCCATCACAAAGCCTCAAGTATGGATTTGTGTTCAAGGACTGCACCATAAAGGGTGAGTCTTCAAACCTCAATGGCAAATACACCCTTGGACGTCCTTGGGGCAACGGCACTCCTGTGGCACTCTGGATTGACACGAAGATGGAAATCATACCATCCACCATCGGATGGAGCGAGATGAGCAAAGGATGGCCAAAGAGATTCGCAGAGTACAACTCGATGACTGCCAATGGCGGCATTGTGGACCTGAGCGGCAGAAAGACCACCTTTGGCGACGGTCATGCCAACAACCCCATCCTTACAGCAGAAGAGGCAGCCGAGGCTTCGGACATGACCAACATGTATGGCGAGTGGAATCCTACCATCGCGACAGAGCAGGCAAGTGCTCCTGCCAACGTGGTTCTCAGAGGCAACGAACTCACTTGGGACAACAGCAACTACGTGCTGCTGTGGGCTGTCTTGAAAGATGGCAACATAGTGAAGTTCACCACGGAAAACAGTTTCACCGTGGACGACCCAGAGGCTACATATTCTCTGCGTGCTGCCAACCAAATGGGCGGCTTGGGCGAAGAGACAGTGGCTACCGTGAAGGAGGGATTCCTCATGGGTGATGTCAATCACGACGGCGAAGTGAGTGTTGCCGATGTCAATTTGCTCGTGCGCGTCATCCTCGGGCAAAGCGTGGAAGTGTTCTTCGAAGAAGAAGCAGACATGAACGGTGACGGTAACGTGTCTGTGGCAGATGTTATGTCCATAGTGGAAATCATCCTTGCCAATTGATTGTTGGCAAGTGACACATGTTGCGGGCGTCCCATGAGGGGTGCCCGCTTTTTCTATTTGCATTTCGCTCAGTTGGCACTATCCTATAAAGAAAAGTGAAATTCTTTATCGTACAGGCATATAATTCGAGAATTATGCCTAAATTTGCAACAGCGTTAGTAATTTGGCTGTGGAAAAACAATTATCGTGTACAATAAACGTAGGTGGACACCTGCTCGACCTCTCATCGCCAGTGGTGATGGGAATACTCAATGCCACACCTGATTCTTTCTATGCTGCAAGCAGAGTGCAGGCGGAAAAGGACATAGCTGTACGAGCCGAACAAATAATAGCCGAAGGAGCAGCCATCATAGATGTGGGAGGATGCTCCACACGTCCCGGTTCCACATTGGCGACAGAGAAGGAAGAGATGGAACGGCTGAGATTCGCACTCTCCACAATTCGCAAAAGTCAGCCGGAAGCCGTGGTGAGCGTGGATACCTTCAGACCCGACGTGGCGCGCATGGCTGTAGAGGAGTATGGCGCAGCCATCGTAAACGACATCTCCGAGGGTAGGGGATGGGGGGATGAGACGATGCACGATGAAGACGCGATACCGCCAATATTCAAGATGGTGGCACATCTGAAAGTGCCATATATCCTGACATCCGTAAAGTCTGACATGAAAGAGATGTTGCTGGCTTTTTCTCAAGAGACAAGGATGCTGCACAACATGGGATTGAACGACATCATCCTCGACCCTGGATTCGGATTTGGAAAGGATTTGAACCAGAATTATATTATCTTGTCGCAACTTTCCTTGCTAAAGACATTAGGTCTGCCTGTCCTGGTGGGCGTGTCGAGGAAGTCGATGGCAACACGCTTGCTTGGCTGCAATGCTTCAGAGGCATTAAACGCCACCACGGCACTCCATGCCATAGCTCTTATGAAAGGGGCTGCAATATTGCGCGCCCATGATGTGAAAGAAGCAGTGGAGACATGTCGGATAATGAAGAAACTGTCGTCGGTACAGAGTGAGGCGACCTATTAATTTGGAAAAATGAGCATCATATTAGACCTGTTTCATCTCAAGGATTTCATCGATGTCCTGTTGATGGCTGTAATTCTCTATTACACTTATCGGCTCATGAAGGAGTCGAGGTCCATCAACGTGTTTGTTGGAATACTCGTGTTCATCATCATCTGGCTGGTGGTGAGTCAGGTGCTTGAGATGCGTCTGTTGGGCAACATACTCGACAAGGTGGTGAGTGTGGGAGCCATAGGATTCGTGGTGCTGTTCCAAGCAGAGATAAGGAAATTCTTGTACAACTTGGGCGCACACAGGCAGATGGAGCCATTCTTGGAGTTCTTCCGTGGAAAAAATGAGAAGAAGGCAGACCGCAGGTTTATCATGCCCATTGTCAGTGCTTGCATGAACATGGCAAGAGACAAGGTGGGCGCACTCATCATCATGGAAAGGAGCATACCACTCGACGACTTGATGCAGACGTCAGGAGAGCTGATAGATGCAAACATCAACCAGCGGCTTATAGAGAACATCTTCTACAAAGGGTCGCCATTGCATGATGGTGCAATGATAATCTCAAAGAAACGCATACGTGCTGCAGGGTGTGTGCTGCCAGTGTCCCACAGCAGGGATATTCCCAAGGAACTGGGACTGCGCCACCGTGCTGGAATGGGCATTTCGGAGGAGAGTGATGCCATAGCAATCATAGTGTCGGAGGAGACAGGAAAGGTGAGCGTGGCAATAAATGGGAAATTTCAGTTGAGATTGTCGTTCGAGGACTTGGAGAGCATACTCACCAAGGAAATGGGATGATGAAAAAGCAAATTCTTTATCCAAACTGACCTGTGTTTCCCGAATTTTATCTATATTTGCAGAAAATCTAATATTTACGACATACAATCAAAAAACAACTATGAGTTTAGTACAGCAAATCATTGAACGCGCAAAGAGCAACAAGCAGCGCATCGTGCTCCCGGAAGCTACTGAGGAGCGCACATTGAGGGCAGCCGACAGAGTGCTTGCCGAGGATATCGCCGACCTTATCCTTATTGGAAATCCTGACGAGATACATCGTCTGGCAAAAGAGTGGGGACTGGAAAACATTGACAAGGCAACACTCATCGACCCAGAGAACAATCCAAAGAGCGAGGAATATGCCGAACTGCTCACAGAATTGCGCAAGAAGAAGGGCATGACAATAGAGAAGGCAAGGGAGTTGGTGAAAAACCCACTTTACTTGGGATGCATGATAATAAAGACAGAGGGCGCCGACGGACAAATCTCAGGAGCCTTGAGCACTACTGGCGACACCCTGCGTCCAGCATTGCAAATCATCAAGTGCTCGCCGGGCATCACTTGCGTGAGCGGTGCCATGCTGCTCATCACCAAGCAGCCTCAATTTGGCGAGAATGGCATCCTCGTGGTGGGTGATGTCGCCGTCACTCCAATGCCTGATGCCGCTCAGCTCTCCCAAATAGCAGTATGTACGGCACAGACTGCCCGCAGTGTGGCTGGATTCGAAGACCCACGTGTTGCCATGCTTAGCTTCTCGACAAAGGGCAGTGCGGCTCACGAGGTGGTGGACAAGGTGGTGGAAGCCACAAAACTTGCCAAGGAACTGGATCCCGCCCTCAAGGTGGATGGCGAATTGCAGGCTGACGCAGCTCTCGTTCCTTCGGTGGGTGCGAAGAAAGCTCCAGGAAGCGACATTGCAGGAAAGGCAAATGTGCTGGTGTTCCCAAATCTCGAGGTGGGAAACATCGCATACAAACTGGTGCAGAGACTTGGCGATGCAGAGGCTCTCGGTCCCATCCTCCAAGGTATTGCACGACCAGTGAACGACCTCAGCCGCGGCTGTTCCGTTGACGACATCTACAAGATGGTTGCCATCACAGCATGTCAGGCAATGGATGCCAAATAAATTCTGAAACAAGACAAAAACTATAAAGAAATGAAAATATTAGTATTGAATTGTGGCTCATCATCCATCAAGTATGCACTTTATGACATGGACACCAAAGAGGTGCTGACCTCAGGAGGTGCAGAGCGTGTGGGAATGGACGGTGCCTTTGTGAAAGTGAAATTGTCCAATGGTGAGAAGAAGACCATCATGCACAACATCCCGGAGCATACCGAGGGCGTGAAGTTCATCTTTTCATTGCTTACCGACCCTGAGATAGGCGTGATAAAGGACTTGAAGGAAATTGATGCCGTGGGTCATCGCATGGTGCATGGCGGAGAGAAGTTCAACAAGAGTGTGGTGCTCAACGAGGAAGTGCTCGACGCTTTCGAGCAGTGCATCGACTTGGCACCTCTGCACAACCCAGCCAACTTGAAAGGCGTGAGAGCCGTGAGCGAACTGATGCCTGGCTTGCCGCAAGTGGGTGTGTTCGACACCGCTTTCCATCAGACAATGCCTAAAAAGGCTTACATGTATGCCATTCCTTACCGCCTTTACAAGCAGTTTGGCGTGCGTAGATATGGATTCCATGGCACCAGTCACAGATATGTATCGCAGCGTGTGTGCGAGTTCCTCGATGTCAACCCCAAGGGCAAGCGCATCATCACATGCCATATCGGCAATGGTGGAAGTATCGCTGCCGTGAAGGATGGACAGTGTGTGGACACCACCATGGGACTCACCCCTCTTGAGGGCTTGATGATGGGCACGCGCAGTGGAGACATTGATGGCGGAGCAATCACTTTCCTTGAGAAGAAGCTCGAACTTGACCCCGACGGCATGTCCAACTTGCTCAACAAGCAGAGTGGCGTGCTTGGCATCACAGGAGAAAGCAGCGACATGAGAGACGTGGAAGATGCAGCAAGCAAGGGAGACGAGCATGCACAGCTCGCTCTCGACATGTATTTCTACCGCATCAAGAAATATATAGGAGCATACGCAGCCGCAATGGGTGGTGTGGACATCATCGTCTTCACCGCTGGCGTGGGAGAGAACCAGGTCGGCATGCGCAAGGAAGTGTGCAAAGGTCTTGAATTCCTTGGAGTGGAGTTTGATGACGAGCGCAACAACACCAGGGGCAAGGAAGCCGTCATCTCGGCTGAAGGTTCCAAGGTTACTGTTTGCGTCATTCCAACAGATGAGGAATTGATGATTGCCACCGACACCATGAACTTGCTGTAATGGCATTATTGCAATACAATAAGGGGGGGTGTGTCAAAATAGGCATGCCCTCTTATTTGTTAAAAAATGCTCGAAGGCCGAACTTTCCCAAGCTCGGCCTTTGTTATGTCGTAAAGATTTCATACCTTTACGACACCAAAAATAAGTTATGCAAAAGTACCATTTTCGCCCG
>ONAG01000105.1 GCA_900315745.1 uncultured Prevotellaceae bacterium | reverse complement strand
TCACAGCCGTGCGGTATCTATTCATGGAAGCGTACCATATCTCATCACGATACTGACGCAACGGCCCTCCAGATATAGCCACGCCATCACCTTGAGCACTTCTGTTATTCGCTTGCTCTATGCCCTGATTCTCAAACTTATAGTTATCGAGTTCCTTGCTGCCTATACGTATGTTCGGCACAATGAAACGAGTATGATTGTCATTTACAGACGCCGAACCAAAGACACTGTTAATTGAGAGGCTCTGACTGTCTTGCATACGCAGACTCATAAAGTACGCAGGTACAGGTTTCTGTTTCAACTGCACCATAGAATAGTTCAGCTCTTCCTTAAGAGTCCGAAGAATAGAATCTGACTGTTCCGTCTGCGCCTTCAATCCGCAGCTTGCCATCAAAAGTAAAAACGATGATAATAATATACGCATTTTTATAGATTTGGTTTACTGAAGTTTCGCAAGCTTAACTTCAGAGGTTACAAGGTTTGAGGGTCATAAGGCCGGCATTGTTAATCGCATTCTGAGCTAAAAAACTTTTAACCTAAAAACCTTAAACCTGCAACTTGAACTATGCGAATAGTTGAATTAAACAATAATGAAATTTGATGCAAAGGTAATACTTTGTTTCCGAACACACAAAGCATTACAAATTTTTTATTCATTCTGGTTGGCTGTCGCCGTGATCATTCGCTATTTGGTCGGTAGTGTATGCCGTTAGTTATGGCAATCCTGTTGTTAACCTCTCGTCGTTGCTGCTCAACTTCACGGCATCACACCTTTGGTTTGTCTGAAAGTCCTCACGGTGTCCTTACCGCTATTGTTCATAGGCTTTGCTATTATTAAAGGCGGTTTTGTGATGAAAGCATTGTCGATGTCCGATGGAGACTTCCCCATACACAGAGATTGGGGCAAGACCATTTGGATGTTTTGTATCCCTAAGGTTGTTTTTCACCTGCACGGGCAGGGACTGTGCCACCGCCACCGAAGGTGATGCCGTCAGCGCCATTGATGACGATGTTTGAAATGGACTGGTTGCCCTGAAGGATTATTTTCACCAATGCCATCACGTCGTTCACGGAAATCTGGCCATCACCATTGAGGTCGGCATTCTCAACGATGAAACCACTATTGACAACACCTAAGACATAAGCAACCATCGCCATCACATCATTCACTGATACCTGACCGTCGCCGTTCACGTCGCCCATGCTGTTGTCTCCTATACCGCCGGGCAGATGGAAGCAGGCGCGGCAGGAGCCGATGCTCATGCTGCCAGAGGGATAGCAAAGCTTGTTGTCGGCACCGAGGTAGAGCAAGTCGGGGGTGGAGGCGGTGACAGGATTATAGCTTCCTGTGAAACTCACCGCGTTGTCGGTGCTGGTTACGATGGCAGGGGCGACGTTCTTGATGGTCACGCTTCCAAATATCGGGTTGTAGATACCTGAGGTACAGAAGGGCTGGGCATTGTTTCCGCTGACCTCCCAATTATTGCCGAGGGCTGCGGCAAGTGTGGCAGTGCTCATGAGGCTGGCGTCAATGCCTTCTTTCGTGAGTGGGGAATCCTTAGCAACGTCATTGTAATAGCAGTTGGTCAGGTTTCCGCGCTCATCACCAGAAACGAATATGAAAGGGTTGTAGGCATTGACCGTCAGCGTGAGCACCGAGGGACAGAAGAGGCAGTTCGCCAGGTTGGCAGTGGCGTTGGTTTGCGTAAAGCCCACCATGCCTCCACCCGATGTGCCGCCATGATAGGTCACTGTGCCGATGAAAGCGCAGTCCCGCATGTCGAGTGTCGCACCAGCACTGACACGAGCCACAAAGGCTCCGCCGTCAACCCAACTGCTGGTCCTTGTCGAAACGATGTCCACGCTGCTCCAGCAGTTCTTGATGGTGCTGTTGCCCTCGACGAATGCGGCGAAGGTGGCGGGGCGGTGATTGCTGGAAGTGACGGTTCCCATGACTTTCACGTTCTGGATGGTGGCGCCATCGATGACATGGAAGAGCGCCAATGCCTCGCCGCCTCCATTGAGGTTGACGTTGATGGTGTGGCCGTTGCCGTCGAACGTACCTTTGAAGGGGCAATCCGCAGTGCCCGCCATCGTCGAAACATTGATGTCGGAACCAAGCCCCACAACTTTGCCTTCGTACGTCGTGCCGCTTTTCACATTTTGGGCAAAGTTGTTCCAGTCGGCATCCGAACTGATGACAAGGTCGATATTCCTCTTCACGATGTAGGGCTGTCCAGCCGTGATGCTGGAGGCGTCCTTGAAATTCAGGTAGAGCGTTCCGTTTTCCGCCCCTGTCTTGTGACCGTTGCAGGCAGTCTCTGTGTCGAGTTGCTTAACCGTCAATCCTTCAAGCGGCGTTCCATTGAGGCTGTCCACGTCGAAGGGCAGGCATAGCGTGTTCCAGTCGCCGTCAAGGTGGATGGTGCGGTCTTTGAGCATCATGTTCAGTTGTTTGCCGTTCCATTTGCTGAGCACAATGCTGTTGTCGGCATTGTCGTCAATATAGGGGAGGTCGCCAACGAAGGTGACATTGACTTTATCTACAAAACTGCTCCAGTCCGAGGCATCATAGACGTGGCATATCGTCTGCCTTTCCGGCTTGAAGTCATTGCATCCATAATCATCCCAACTCAATGCAGAAGGATCGGCATAGCAATAGACGTCAGTCATGTTAGCACATCCCCTAAAAGCGTCTATCCCGATGCTCGTCACGCCGTTGCCAATGATGACGGAGGTCAGACCGTAGCAGCCAAAGAAAGCATACATCCCTATGCTCGTCACGCTGTTGGGGATGTCGATGGAGGTAAGTCCGCGGCAACCAGAGAAAGCATAAGCCCCTATGCTCGTCACGCTGTTGCCAATGGTGACGGAGGCCAGACTGGTGCAACTCTGGAAAGCCTGCATCCCTATGCTCGTCACGCTGTTGGGAATGGTGACGGAGCCCAGGTTGGAGCAGTAGGAGAAAGCCTGCATCCCTATGCTTGTCACGCTGTTGGGGATGGTGACGGAGGTCAGGTTTAAGCAGTAATAGAAAACAAAATTTTCTATTTTAGTCACGCTGTTGGGGATGGTGACGGATGCCAGGCTGGGGCAGTCATAGAAAGCATACTGCCCTATGCTCGTCACGCTGTTTGGGATGGTGACGGAGGTCAGGATGGAGCAGTTATAGAAAGCCCAATCTCCTATGCTCGTCACATCATTCCCTATTTTGTAGTCCGTCACTTGAGTGCCGAAAATACTATTTAATGAATTTGATGAAGAATAGTTCTTTGATAGAATAGCATTGCTGTTGATGGTGACTGATTTTAAGGCTGTGCAGTTGGAGAAAGCAGAATTCCCTATGCTCGTCACGCCGTTGCCAATGGTGATGGAGGTCAACCCAGAGCAATTCTGGAAAGCATAAGACCCGATATTCGTCACGCTGTTGGGAATGGTGACGGATGCCAGTCTGGAGCAGCCAGAGAAAGTATACTCACCGATGCTCGTCACGCCGTTGCCAATGGTGACAGAGGTCAACCCAGAGCAATTCTGGAAAGCATAAGACCCGATATTCGTCACGCTTTCGGGTATGTCGATGGAGGTCAGGCTGGAGCAGCCAGAGAAAGCATAAGACCCGATAGCGTAAACATGGTTCAGCGTTATGGACTTGACCTTTTCAGGTTCCCATTTATGGGAATTGATAACTTGATTTTCAAGGGTTCCTTCCCACAGCCAATCGATGTTCAAATGTCCGGTTTCATTGACCAGGGTCCAACAAAGATGGTTGTCAGTTGTTTCATCCGCTCCACCACACCAGCCACAACAACCATCCGATGCATAGACTCCCAAGTTCGGAGAATATACATACATATAGGGACTCCAGTCATTCATGGAACCCGGATATGTTACCCTACATTCGCTACTGATGTTGCCGAAAGCGTGGTTTCCGATTTGGACTTCGGATTTATTGAATATGACCGATGACAGATTGCATCCCTCAAACGCATAGGCTCCAACACTTGTGACTTCATCCAAAGTGATTGTCGAGACGGCCGTGCCGACGAAAGCATTTTCCGGTATTTTTGTCATGCGAGGCGGAGTCTTGTTGGTTGAAATGATAGAATTATCCCTTGAGTCAAGAATATTGATATTCTTTAACTTGGAGCAATCCTGCAGCAAGGGCATTTGTTCAACATGAGAATCTGAATTGAAATACAGTGTCTCAAGATTGACGCACCCATTTAAGCCCGAGACGGCAATAACATCAAGTCCCTTATATGTTGAGGGTACGTTAAAAGAGTGAATTCCTGCCTTGGGACCCTCAAAACTCATGGTGCACGCTGTCTGACTGATCTGCCTATAAGTCCATCCTTGCGTTATGTCGGCGTGCATGTAGATTTCTGCTGCGCCCTCACAGCCAAAATTGAAGTCTATCTCCGGTGTTGCACCTTCGGGATCGTTGTTGAAAGTGATGGACTTAACGACGTGTTGTTCATCGGTGGAGTTGGCCTTGATATAGTAGAGGTAAAGGGGTATCCCACCAGCATTGTTGTTTAAGTTGCCTTTGCTCTCTTTAAAATCGTTCCCACCATCGTAGGGCGCAAGAGAATAGATGCGACCATCGGAAAGTAACATTTCGTCAATTGGGGAGTTGTTGTATGCGAAACCGGTGATGAAAGTGGCATTAGGGTCTTCGTCGCTCGCCGTCTTGTAGAGCAGGTATATGTAGTCGCCACCGACACCTTTGTTCAGGTCATAGTCGATGACAATCCAGCCCTGGCTCTGGTACTGGTCCTTCAGGGTGTTCGTCTCGCTTTTAGTGCCTCCGATGACCATCACGTCGGTGATGAAGTCTGCAGCACTGGCTCCTTGCGACATGGTGACGAGCATGAGCAGCGTCATTGCCATGCGGACAAGGAACGACTTGATGTTGGTAGGTTTGGCTTTCATATTTGTATTTTGATTTGGTTTTGTGTGGGAATGGGAATGAAACTAACAACTATTGCAAATATACATAATTATTAACAAAACACAATGGATTTTATTCACTTTTATTCATAATAATGGTCTTTTTATATAAATTTGTAACGAATGTCATACAACAGTAGCCCTTACGATCTTTGAAATCCCAACACTACAGCACCTGCCGTAAATGTGAAGGAAGTGAGAGTGCCTACACGATAGAGTTAGCCGCTCCGGGCATCAAGAAAGAATATTGTCGAGTGAGTATCAACGACGACGGCAACCTCTGCATCGCCATTTAGAAGGGAGGGGCCACGAAATCCGGTGAATTTCATGGAGGGCACCAGATGGAACACAAGGATGAGGACTGACAAGGCAAAAGAAGTTCTATAGTAACCTTTGGCAACCCACAAAAAGAAAATCCCTTGCAAGCAACAGACTTACAAGGGATTATAAATAATTTTAGTACTGGATAGGGGAATCGAACCCCTATGCCAAGATTGAGAATCTTGTATCCTAACCATTAGATGAATCCAGCATGGTTATTTTTGAAAATTTTAGTCTTGCGGAAGCTGGGGGATTCGAACCCCCGGTACGGTAACCCGTACGGCAGTTTAGCAAACTGCTGGTTTCAGCCACTCACCCAAACTTCCTTTACGGGTTGCGTTACAGCAGCATTTTCTCTCAAATGCGGTGCAAAGGTAGTGCTTTATTTCCAACCATGCAAGTTTTTTATGTATTTTTTCTAAAAAACTTTTTCTTGGTAACTGTTCAGCGAATCTTAGTAACTACTAAGCACCCCATGGTTAAAAGGTTTAGAAAATCAAATAAGAGTCGCCTACGGCGAGAACCAACAGTCACTGTTCGCAAAGCGAGGGAAAGTAAATCTTTCAAATCTTTACAATTCAAACAAATTGCTGTAACAGTTCAGCGAATAATCTTTTTGAGTCGCCTACGGCGAGAAATCTTTCAAATTTTTACAAATCAAACAAATTGCTATGGTGAAAAAATATAAAGATTTGACAGATTTGAATTGATTTGTATGATTTCTGCCCGTTAGGGCACTCCTTGAAATTATTCGCTGAATAGATACTTTTCTTGGAAATATTCATCGAACAGCAAAGGAGGTAGCCTTCAGCGAGAACCAACGGTTGAAGTTAGTGTGGAATAGCCAGCATCGATGGTGATGGCGACCTTTCCAACATCCAATACGAGTCGCCAACGCTCCCCCACTCCACTCAGTGAGATTTCCTGAACTCATCCAACTGCTTGAAACAATGCTTGTCAATTATTTGCTGCAAATGGCGGTCAGGGTTGTTGCGTATTCTACATTGATGGTTGAAGTACATGATTTCCCCATTCTCGGGAGTATAAGGCTTCCATTCTGGCAGTTCCTTTATGTTGGGATCGCCCGTATGAGCGAACTTTGCCCAGACACTACTCATGATGTCCGCCAATCTCAAATCCTGCAAGCTCGCCTCCGGCAGTTCGTTCTTGGAAAGGTTGAGCGTGTTGAAGCAGAACTTCAGTTCATGCCCATGCTGTGAAGCATTAGTCACCGGCGACCTCCACTCAAACATGTAAGTATATGTATCAGCATTTCGGCTTTTACCTATCTCGTCAACAGTGACAAGAGTCTTAGGCCTGAAGAGCCAGTCGATGCTCAACCAGTCCTGAGGCGAAGAATCAGGATACGCCTCCTTGAAAGCCATGATATACTCGTCGGTGTCGGAGCCAAAAGTAGCAACGAGGGCAGCCCTCGCCTCTTCTTCGGTCATCTGCTGGTTATAAGCCAACCGCTGCAGTTCGTTAAAGGTAGTTCCAATAAGGATAGGCACGTTGTCGGAGATGGAGGCAAAGCCATTTTGGAAAGGCTGTTGCAGCAGATTCACCCCGTCAGGAGTAGGTCCGAAGCCCCACATCATCGGCGTGCCAGGCTTTCGTGTTCCGATGCTCGCAGCCATCGCCCGCTGTCCCGCAGCATACAATTCTCTGTAAGGCACATCCTTTATCCTGTCAACATGTTCGCTGTCGATGCCCAACTCTTTCAACACAGCAGCACCGAGGCTCTCGCTCATCTCCTTGGTATTCACGTTGAGGATGGTGCCGCTCATTATTATTGCCTTGTGGAAAAGTCCCTTTGCAGGCGGCATGCAGAGCAGGGTGCCTACCTTTCCGCCCCCACCCGACTCTCCAAAGATGGTGACATTGTCAGGATTGCCACCAAACGAGCGGATGTTGTCCCTAACCCATTTCAGGGCAGCCACCACATCGAGCATCCCCACATTGGCAGACTGGCTGTATTCTTTCGAACATGCCGACAAGTCAAGAAAACCGAGGATGTTCAGGCGATGGTTGACGCTCACCACCACCACATCCTTCTTTGCCAAAGCCATGCCCGGGTTCCATGCAGAAGTGCCGGAGTCGAAGCCACCCCCATGCAGCCACACCATTACCGGCTTGCGCGCCTGTCGGTCGGTGGTCCACACATTCAGCACACAAGAGTTTTTCTCCGACATCTCAGTCTCGTCGAGTTGTCTGCCATGAACCATCTGCATCGCCTGTGGTCCCCAGTGGTCGCAAACCCTTATCGTGTCCCACCTATCCACAGCCTTCGGAGGTTGAAAACGCTCCACCTTGGCGTATGGAATACCGAGGAAAGCCATGGAGCCATCCTGTTGGAATCCCCTCACCCACCCCGAGGTGGTTTCCACCACAAAAGGATCCGACAACCCATCAAGCCCCTTCTTTGCCTTATCAGCTGAGATGTGACCTTGAGCTATTGCACAGCCACACACCATCAGCGAAATATTCAATGCTAAAATCCTAAACATTTTCAATACGTTTTCCTGCCACAAGATAATCCGAAAAATATTATCTTTGAGTAGAGCCATGGATAGTTGCTTCCATTTTTTTCAGCATATTGCCAGGTATCAAATCCCATCCCAAAGATTTCAGTTTGTCTGTTGAGAACACAGACTTCGTCACAACATTAAATCCTCGTTTCTCATCAACATCAGGCAGGTCAACAACAACTTTTTTCCCGCCAATCCCCGCAACAAGCTCTGCAAGCTCACGGATGCTGATATTTGATGACTCGTCGGCTATGTTATATGCTTGACAATTCTCACCTTTCAGCAAAATAAACAATAATGCCGCCACACAATCCACCACATAGCACCAAGAGCGGAATTGTTCCCCTGTACTCTTCATCACGATGTCTTCACCCCGCAAGACATTGCGTATGAATTGTGCATAGACCCGATTATCATTTTCTGTGAAATGAGGTCCATAGATGTGACATGGACGTGCAATCACCACATCCGAACCATATTCTGCTGCATAGCTTACACATAGAGTTTCTGCAGCACGTTTAGAAGAAGGGTAGCAAGAACGTGGACTTGCGCAATCCACATAGCCGCTATAATCCTCATCAAAAATTCTACCGTCACCTTCACCATATATTTCACCAGAAGAAACATACAGGAAACGTTTCATGTCATGCCTTAATCCGTAATCCATAAGATTGGTGACACCTCTAAGGTTGGATTTCATCACCTCCACGGGGTGTTTGGCATATTCAGAAGGAGATGCGCCACTGGCAGCATGGATGATGTAGTCAAATTTGATGTCGCATTGCAATTGCTCCATGACGTCATGTTTTACAAAATGGAATTCCTCTTCGTTAAAGAAATCTGCAAATCTCTCTTTTGCACGAACATCATTACGTCCCAAAGCATAAACATGATAATCCCTACGAGGATTTTTCATCAGCGTATCCACCAGACATCCACCGATAAGCCCTGTAGCACCTGTCACCAAAATGTTGCTACCAGACAACTTCTCCCAGGGTAATTCGTAGTTGCAAATCGATTGTATATCCTCTTTGTAAGTACTCATTTCAGCCATGCCTCTTTAGATGAATGCAAAAGAGCCTTGAAAAGCTCTATGTCTTCAGTACTTGTCAGCTTAAGACCATTCTGTTCAGACCCTTTCACCAGGTGCTGTTCCTTGATTCCTAAAGCCCCGAAAAGAGTGCAAGAAGCTACAGTATTGGTTATGCCTTTCTCTTTGGCCTTCCTATGCCCATCCAGCAAGACACCCAGAGGGTAAGTGTGTGGGGTTTGAGTTCGAACCAAGCGCTCACGTGGTATGTCAATTGCACGAACGGTATCATCCACCTGTTCCATTATTGCTTCCTTGCAGGTCAACCCTGTCACGGCATATCCATATTTACGGCAAGTAGCTATGTTGTTGGATATGATTTCTTTTGAGACCAAAGGGCGCACACCGTCTTGTACCAAAACAATGGTATCGTCAGGGCATCCTGCTTCTTTCAAACCAATCAAGCCATTATAAATGGATTGCTGATTACTGTCTCCACCTTCAAAAATCCATCTCAACTTAGTAATGTTATATTGGTTGGCATAGCTTTGCAGAACAACTTCCCATCCTTTCAAACAGACCACAGCAATACCATCAATTTCAGGATGAGTCTGAAAAGCCTCCATCGTGTATATGATAACGGGCTTGTTATCTATGGTCATAAACTGCTTGGGGATATCTTGTCCCATTCGGTTTCCAGTTCCTCCCGCTGTCAACAATGCAATATTCATAATAAAAAAAAATTTGAATATTATAATACTTTGCAAACAATTTATCCAAACAGACTGTTCAAGAACAATTCAGCACACCACAGCTGCCATTTCTGATTACCAGTCAGTTGGTCAAGGGGAATATCCTTGCGGAACTCATCCCTTTTCGGACCATCCCAATCCCTGAAGATGGCATCAACAGGGCGGGGCATCGGTATTTTGAAAGGTATTTCCAATTCTGGATACTTTATGGCATACAGCCCCCTGACCAAGTATTTTGGTTCACCATTGCGAACACGCTGCATGTCCAGAGGTTCCTCCATCACCAACTTGGCGTAGGGGTCATAATAAGGCATCCATGCGGCACCAAAGGCATTCAGATAAGAACTGCTGCTTTCAATGGAAAACACCTCGTCCATGAACTTGAGCACGTCAATGCCATTGTCGCCTTTGCGGTATTTTTCAAACAGTGCAGACTGGTCAACTGGATTAGCCAACACCAAATAGGGGTCAAGGAAGGTATATCTCTTCGCAAAGGCATCGAAAGTCCATTCTGGAGTTATCAACTTGTCCATGCCACCAAAAATCAGGTCAGCGCTCTCGCCAACAATCATAAGCTGCACGCCATCCTTTTTCGCCAATTCCGCTGCCTTGAAAATCTGTGGTTCGATGCTATGGACAGGAGCGAACTTGTAATGCATCACTATAGGGGTGTATTTTTCATAATCCTCCATCGTAATGTCTATAAGATGATGGTTCAAATTGAATTTCTTGCAATAAACCTTCGCACGCTCCACATCAGCATTAAACTCACCAGATACGGAATTAAACGTATATGCGTGGCTTCCCGGCTTCAAGTATGCGGCAAGATTGGCGCTGTCCATGCCACCGCTAAGCAGAATGCCGATGTTGTCATATTTCTCGTATAGCTCGTCAAACTGCTTCTGGATTTCCCTGTCAATATCCTCAGATGTTCTGACGGGTATGCGGTCCTTATCCTCCAAAGGACAGAAATTCTTGTGTTGGAATCCTTCAATGAAGTCAACACCATTTTTCCATATATATCTGAAAGCGATATATGAACTTAGGCAAAAATCTTTATCAACCATATTTTATTTGTCGTAATTATTTAAGAAACGTTCCAGGCAATATAGAAGCCATTTCTGATTGCCACTATATTTATTCATGTCGATATCATCCCTGAATTCTTTTCGCTTCGGGCCATCCCAATTTGCGAAATACTCATCCACCGGTCTTGGCATGGGCTGCTTCAGAGGAACCGCCGTTTCCGGGTATTTCATTCTGAACAAGTCACGAATCAGATATTTGGAATCCCCGTTCCTGATTTTCCCCAAATCCAAGGGCGATGCCATTTTCAGCAACTCGTAAGGGTCGATGAAATCCAAGTCGGCTGTCTCGAAGGCATTCTCGTATGACGCATAGCTCTCATCCGTTACTATCTCATCATAAAAGCGCAGATAGTCGATGCTGTTCTTGCCAAGACGATAACGCTCGAACAAATAGTCCATGCTTGCCGGTTCTTTAAGAACCTCTTCAGGATTCACATAAATAGTCCGCTTCACATACTGGTCATAGCTCCAATTCTGTGACAGCAAGCCATCCATGCCCCCAAAGACGTAATCGGCAGCATCCCCTATCACAAGCATTGTTATGCCGTC
>ONAG01000125.1 GCA_900315745.1 uncultured Prevotellaceae bacterium | reverse complement strand
GAAGTAGAGGCTGATGGCCTGCATGGCCACCTGTTCCGTCTCAGAGAGGAAACGCGCCTGGGCCTCACGGTAGCGTAGGGGTTCGATGCGGCGGTTCCATTTCAGGTGGTTTACACCGAAGAGCGGCTGTGAGAGAGTTACTGCTATGGGGAGCGACATCAACTGATTCTGGCTGCCCATACCGCTACCCGTCTGGTGCAGATAGTCGAGCGACGACTCCACACTGAGCGTGCCACCCGTGGGCCATAGTTTTTGCGTGATGTTCAGCGAACCATCCAATCCCAGGTAGTCGTTGCGGACAAATGACAAACCGCCGTCGGCTTGTTGATAACTGCTGTAGCGTTTGTTATAGCTCGGTAATGTTCCCGACAGCGAAACCTCCGGCAGCAGGTCGGCTTTGTAACTGCGCCACTGCCAGTAGGCAGAATGCAGTTCGCCCAAAGCCACTGCTGCATCCACGCTTTGGCGACGTGCCATCGTGATGCACTCGTCGAGGGTGAGGCGGAGCGTGTCGGGTTGGGCAGACGTGGATAGCGCATTACAAATGCTTATACTCAGTGCAGCCGAATTGCAAATTCGTCTGAGCCAATGTCTATTCATGTCGAAGTGCTTCTACGGGACGTTTGTACATGGCACGGAACGTGGGAACAACCATTCCGATAGTGACGATTATCAAAAGGAGGACGTACTGGATGGCGCAGATGACGAGGTAATGCAACCAGAAGGTGTTCACCCAGTCGGTTTCTTGACCCGTACCCGTCATGGTAAAGCCTTGGGCAAGACCGATGTTGATGGCAAACTGGAACCAGACAACCCAACCGATGACACAGGCGACAAACGTCAGCAGGGCGGCCTCGCGCCATAGCATCAATAACACATTGCTGCGCTTGGCTCCAAAACTGCGCATGATGCCGATGTCCTCGGTGCGCTTTCGGATTTGCAGCCAAAAGGTTCCGAGTGTGCCAAGGACGACGTTCAGAAGTAGCAGGGCGATGAATGTGCCCATGATGCTGAAGAGCATGCTTTCGGAGTCATAGTTCGATATTTGCTCTCTATATTCAGTGTAGGTGCGGGCAGCGGCGAGGCCGTATTCACCCGTCATCAGTTCCAACTGCCTTTCTGCCGAATTCTGCCGGATGACAAACTCATCCGCATCCTCGCTGGAGTGTAGTCGGATGAGCATCTTCGGCGTATTGTTTGAGAGAGCTGTCACCCGTGTGAGGATGGCGTAGGCGTAGCGTTCGCGGGGCCTCAGACGGAAGTCCTCGACCACTCCGAATACCGTATAGCGGGCGACAATCTTGTCGGCAGGGCCATGCTGCACGGCATCCCCGTCGTAGTCGGTCTCCACGATGCGACGCCCCACGGCTTGGTCGGTGCCGAAGAGTGCCAAGGCCATCGAACGGGTGATGACGGCACCGTCGGCAGGACATTCGTTGGAGAGCTTTTCCGCCGATGGACTACCCTCGACGGGTGTCAGTCCCTGTGTCTCGAAGAATTGCTCGCCAAGCAAGAAGCACTTCGAGTTGGCACCGCACAAGCGCGTGGTGTCGGCCTCGGCGCGAAAGGTGGAGAGGCGGGACGAATAACCTTCGCCCACGAAGTCTGTGGCCAGTCCGGCATACTGCACCTCGGGCAGGGCGCGAACCTTATCTCGCAGGGCATAGAGATTGGCAAAGGAGGCCTCGCCTATGGAGTCAGAGTCGGCTTCGGGCGACACGCCCACCTGTCCCACCACTAAATGGTCGCGCTCGAAATCGCCTGCGGGGCGACAGAGGTGCGTGTCGTAGAAGGATACGACGAAATAGTCGAGGAAGTAGAAACTGAGGATGGCGACAAGGGCTATCTCCACCACAATCCAAGCATTCTGACGACGGTTGGCCCAAAAGTTCTTTATTGTCTTCATCTTTTCTGGTTTAGCGATTCAACGATAGGTTTACGCAGCGAGTGCCATGCGGGGATAAGCGCAGCCATAAGATTGAGCACGGCACAGCACGCAAATGCCACGAAGAAGAGCGTTGGCGTGAAGAACATCCGGAAGTCGAGGCTCGGTTCATTGCCCACATGGGAGAGACCAAGGAACATATTATGGACCACATCTGTGTTGCTGACGGCCGTGATGAAGAGCCACGACAGCAGCCAACCGACGATACCGCCGAGGAGTGTCAGCACGAGATTCTCGTGGACGACCTCGTTCAGCAGTGTGCGCCGCTTGGCGCCGAAAGCCTTGCGGATGCCCATCTCGGCGCGGCGGGCCTCCATGCGGTTAGAAACCAAGCCGCTCAAGTTGATGGCGGGGAGTAGTAGGAAAAGCAACATCAGCAACGCAGGTGGCATCAGTTCCTTGGCCTTCATGGAGAAGTCCTGGTCGCCGGTATGTCTGAAGAAGTTCAATCTCTTGAAGAAGTGGGTATCGGCATCAATCTTCCACTCTCCCCAATCTTTGCCAAGCCGAACGTTGTTGGCTGCGTTGTAATTCTTGCACAGAGGCTCAATCTCGTTGAGGAAGTCCTTGCGGCTGTAGCCCTCACGCAGCAGGAAGCGCACGTCAAGCTGGCCGGAATAACTGATTTGGTCGAGGTTCTGGTCGGGGTTGTCATCTTTGTTGACTTCCACCGTATAGGGGATGTAGATGTCGGCAGTGGCATCCTCCATGAGCGTGCTCACCGCTTTGACCACACCGACGACGCGAAACGGAAACTGCCCCTTGCTGCCTGCAATGCTCACATGCGTGGCATTATTGAGCCACTTGGCCAACTTGTCGGTGACGATGCACACGCGCTCGCCCTGACGAAACTCCTTCTCGGAGAAGGGACGCCCACTGAGGAACGTCAGGTCGTAGAGGTGGAAGAAGCTGGGGTCGGTGCAGAGGGCATAGACACCCGTCGCAAACTGCCCGCCCTCGTCGGTGATGCTCAAGAAGGCAGACCTGACGCCTGTGGCGGCTTCAACGCACTTCAATTGTCGGAAACACGAGTCGAGGGCGGCCGTGGAGTAGCGCATGTCGAACTCATGACCATTCTCAGCTAACGACTTCGTGAAAAAGCCGTACAGGGGGTAGAGCGTGCGACTTCGGTTCGTCTCCGGAGGGATATCCGCCAACTTGATGTTTAGAAAGATGGCAATGACCATGGCGGAGGCGATGGCTACCGCCGTGCCTGCGACGTAGATGGCAGAGAAGAGCTTGTCTTCGCGGATGAGTGCCACGGCGTGGCGCAGAAAAAGCATGAATTTGCTCATGGTCGTCTATTGTATTTGTCGTCCGTCGAGGAATTTGATGATGCGGTCGGTCTTTTGGGCCTGCTGTTCGTTGTGCGTCACCATGACGATGGTGCGGCCGTCCTCCTTGTTCAGTTTGTGGAGCAATGCCATGATTTCGGCACCCATTTTTGAGTCGAGGTTTCCAGTCGGCTCGTCGGCCAACAGAATTTCTGGGTTGCCGATGATGGCACGGGCGATGGCCACACGTTGGCACTGTCCACCGGAGAGTTGTGTGGGGCGGTGGCGCATACGATGGGAGAGGCCCACGCGCTCAAGGACTTCCTTCGCCAGCTTCGTCCGCTCACTGCTACGAACACCCCTATAAATGAGAGGTAGCATCACATTGTCAAGGACATTGAGTGTTGGGATGAGGTGGAACGACTGAAAAACAAAGCCTAATGTCTTGTTCCTCAATTCGGCCAAGCGGTTGTCCGAGAGTTTCGGGTCTATTTTCGTTCCGCACAATTCTATCTCTCCGCTCGTGGGTTCATCGAGCAGTCCCATGATGTTGAGCAGCGTCGATTTTCCGCAGCCCGAAGGTCCCATGATGCTCAGGAACTCGCCCTTCTGCACTTCGAGGTTCACATTCTCCAACGCCTGTGTCTCCACCTCGTCGGTACGATAGACTTTGTTGATTTCTTTTAGTTGGATGATTTTTTCCATTGTTATTATTTACTTGAGTTTCTCTTTGCCCTTATTTTACACAATTTCCATACCAAACTCATAACACGCTGATTATCAATAATGGAATGAAACAAAGTGTCCATTTTCGGACACTCAAGGTGTTCGAAAATGGACAATCTAATAACAAATCCATTTTTTCGCTATCGAATACAGCATTTCAACATTTTTGGAGACCAGAAGAAAAACAGCTACTTATAGTTTTAATAATGCAATTAGTAATATGAATATCCATAGCATTGTTATAAGCAATTTAGTAAGTTGACAGTTGAAATCCCATAGATATCTTCAACTTGTCAACGTAAGAACTTGACAACGGCTGAATAATTATCTCTTGCAGAATAATGAAGTGTTAATGATGAAAATCTATGAATACGTTTAAATACACATCCGTGTGTTCCCGTGGTGTTCCGGGATTTTGCAAAACCGTGTTGAGATTTTTCTTCAACCCCCCATTTGTCATCACTTCCCTGATTTGATGACTTCCTGGACATAGCGGATAGAATCACTTTTGACATCGTCTTCATTCTCCACGATGTCAAGAACCTTGTCCACCAACCAGACGGTCAGCAGCTCCTTTTCGTCCACACCGAAGACTTTTGCCATGATGGGGATTTGGCTACGTTTTGCCTTCTGCTCACCTCGTTCTATCTTGCTGTACATCGGCGTGTCGATTTCCAAGGCCACATAAAGATGGCGCTGGAAAAGTCCATGCTCTTCCCTCAACTGTTTTATCTTTTGTCCAAATACATTCATATTTTCTTTTTTCTACGAACTTAAACCGTTTTCTTTCGAACTTGCACCATTTTTCTCCGAACCTAAAGATTGCTCTTCAGTTGCTCATCTTCACAAGTCAAAAAGTTAATAGTTGCAAAGAGTATGTTCACGCTACAATATGGCCACGATGATGGCCTGCAACTCAAAACTCCTCAGAGATGGTGAGGAAGATAAGAAGAGAGAGGAATTCATGGAAGAGTTGAATGGTTTTGACACTGAGACGCTCACCGCCATACTCAAACTGACGAAATTTAGATAAGGACATAAAGACTGGGTAAATTCAACGTTTTTGTAAAAACAAGATAAAATAGTTTTTATATTTGAGAGATTTATGTAACTTTGCTGCCGCTACATCAAATAGGAGGAAAAGAGATGAAAACAAAAGAAGAGATTTTGGCACGTTTCAAGGAATCAATAGCCTTGAAGAAGCGTGTAATGGAAGAAGCGGAACAACGCACTGTAGAGTATTACGAAGAGTTCTTCCGCAATAATGGCCATGATGTAAAACTTGCCAAATGAAAGTTCTTAACTTAGAAAGAATTAATAGGAATACGCATTATACCGTGTTTGCCAATACGGATGATGCGTATATCTTTTATACACGCCAGGGAATTGTTTATGAGGTGTCGTTCGATGAAGACAGACCCATTGGAGGGTGTGACACCTACCAAGTTACAATCAGAAAAGTCAACCAAGCAGAAGGCTCATATGGTCCTCTTGTGCGAGACACCATTCTATCAATCATTGAGGAATTCTTTGAGTCCAACCAGTCTGTCCTTCTTTATATTTGTGACACATCCGATGTACGGCAGCAAGCATGTAATATGCTATTTCTACGTTGGCTCCGTGACTATGACACCTCGGGTCGCTATCGCATATCCACCTGCAATGTCGTAGTAGAAGGCGAAATGTGGTACACTGCAATCATTGTTCGTGTAGACAATCCATTATGTGATACCGTGACAGCAGAGTTTGAAGCAGATGCTTCGCGACTCCGTGAGAAGCCTGAATGACAAATTTCCAAGATGACAAAAAACAATAGCGATAGAGAAAAGTATGTAAATTGCAAAAGTCTCGATGACATTCTTGATGTTGAATACGGACCAAGGGGGACAGAGGAAAGAGAACGGTTTGAAACTGCCGCTGAGGCCTTTTGTCTCGCTGAGACATTGAAGCAACATAGGAAGGAGGCTGGCCTGACCCAAGAACAACTGGCCGAAAGAATCGGCACTAAATAATCATATATATCAAAGATAGAGAATGGACACACAGATATCCAACTCTCCACCCTTTTCCGAATATTTGCTGGTTTGGGGAAGCATATATCTCTCACCGTTTTCTAACACGAACTTCCCGTGGTGTTCCGGGATATTGCAAAACTGTGTTGAGATTTTTCATCAACCCCCATTTGTCATCACTTTCCTGATTTGATGACTTTCTGGATATAGCGGATGGCATCACTTTTGACATCGTCTTCATTCTCCACGATGTCAAGAACCTTGTCCACCAGATACTCTCTGAATTGTGTAGCCAGGGACTGATAGCACGTATCTCATTAGGTATCTATGTTAAACCGAAGAGAAGTAAATTTGGCATTGTATATCCTCCTGTTGGTGAGATTGTGAAAGCGATTGCGAAGAGAGACAGAGCCAAGATTCTGCCTACTGGCAACACTGCCATGAACCAACTGGGACTATCTACGCAGGTGCCCATGAATTCCGAGTATATCACTAGCGGTTCTGCCAGGGAGATAAAACTTGGGAACCGTTCCATCAGGCTGAAACGCAGCGTGCCCAAGAACTTTGAATACAAAGGAGAATTGATGCCCATCCTTGTACAGGCGATGAAAGCCATTGGAAAGGATAACCTAACAGACGAGCATGTTGGCATCATCCGAAAGTTGTTGAAGGAACATCCAGAGGACGACA
>ONAG01000153.1 GCA_900315745.1 uncultured Prevotellaceae bacterium | reverse complement strand
AATTATTGATTCTTATTGAGATAAAAAATTGGCGTTCTTACTTCTTACTATGAAAATCCCAGAATTCAGGAAAATCTGCAATTGTTGAATTAGGACCATGTATCAAATTCCCCGTCCCCCCGATACACTGCGAAAGTATTCAAAAATGCCGACAGCACAAAACAATCAAAAACCTTTTTTATGGCTTCAAAAATCTTTTATCAAACTGATTTTCAGTAGGTTTCCATTCGGTTTAATAGGGTTAACACGAAGTTGCTCCTATCTTCAATTATCAATCGTCATATGCATCCGATTTTGAGCGTTGTACTAAATCGTTCACGTTTGGAAGACCTCAAAGGGGCTTAGCTTTACTCTCACTTAATTAGGATTTTCTTGCCGTTCTCGATGACGATACCACGGTAGTCGTCACCCACGGGTTGGCCCTGCAGGTTGTAGCGCACCTGGAGCGCACCACCATCTACAGGAATCTCGTCGATACCCGATGTCCCGATCGCCACAATCTTGAAGAACTGCGACCAGTTGGGATCATTCTTGTACAACTCCAGCGAAGCCTGTGGAACAAAAAGTGTTGCATGGCCATAGGCACCAGCAAAGCAGTCAGTTGCCTCCATAACTGGTGGCGTAACCGCCAGACACGTCACCGTGTCCACAACAGATGTACCACCAAACGCCTTTGACCCGATGAACTTCAACTCCGAACCCAATGTGATGCTCCTGATATTGTCGATGTCACAAAACGCTCCTTCGACAATAGTGTCAACAGAATTGGGCACCACTACAGATGTCAACCCTGTGAAACAGAATGCCATCCCATCAATGCGCTCGATGCCCTCTTCAAGAGTCAATTGATTCAAGTTGCGGCATAAGCTAAAAGCACCTTGACCTATCGTTTTCACCGAGCCTGGAATGGAGATGTGGATTAAATTATCTTTTCCATAGAATGCATAACCGCCAATATCTTTCACTGTGGATGGTATTGCAGTACAGTTGCTTCCACCGGCAATCAGACGGTTAGTAGCAGTTTGAATCAAGGCGTTACAGTCCTCGCGAGAATCATAGACAGGGTTCTCGCTATCTACTGTGATGGTCCTTAATACAGGTGTGTTAAACAACGCTGAATCACCAATTTCTTTGACCGATTTTGGGAAATGGAGACTGGTTAGACATGGCGTTTCATTAAAGGCGCACATCCCAATGGTCTCCACTGAGTCACCAAGATTCACTTGTCCTACGAATGATTTGCCAAAAGCAAAATTTCCAATCCGCTTAACCGAGTTAGGCACACTAACTCTATCCACTTGACTAAAGTAAAACGCCATGTCTTCAATGCTCGTCACACGATAGGTCTGGTCCGAGTAATTCACCGTCTCTGGAATATTGACATCGTAATAATCATAAGTGCCATAGAACGTTTCATTATCTGGCACGACGCCCACCTCATTCTCGTTCTTTATGCAATAATAGATTTTGTCCGACATGAAATCATAGGGCATACGGGCAATGTGGACAAACCGATTCCAGTTCACGTCACTGCGGTATCTGTCAACTAATGAATGCAATATCAAGATTTTCGAATTGGCATAATGTCGATCGTCAAAGGAAGTGCTGTCAGCCATGACAGGAGGTGTCAAAGCGTTACAGGATGGCCATTCAACTGGGCATTGTGGAAGGCCCCCTTTCCTATTGTCAACGGTGAGGAAATGCGAATGTATGTCAGCTTGGAGCATCCCTGGAAGGCGTAATCCCCAATGGCTGTAACGGATTTGGGGAGTTCGATAACATGGAGGAACGAACATCCGTCAAAGGCATGGGCGCCAATCGTCTCAAGTTGATTCGGGAGGTGAACAACTTTCAGATTATTGCAACCCTCAAATGCATGTTCACCAATATGCTTGATTGTTTCATTGATACAGAAGTTCCAATCGATGATATTAAGACGAGTGCAATTCTTGAAGGCGTTGTCACCAATGCCCGTCACCTTATAGGTCTTGCCAGCAAAAGAGATTGTTGTGGGGATTGACATGCCGCGCCAATTCTCAAACCCGCTATGAAACGGTGATTCAAACATGTCAATTTCGTCCTCTTCTACATAGTTGCCAATATAAGAGCTGTAGTTGGTATCCTTATATGTCACCCAGACTTCATCCTCGTCAATAACCATATAATAAATGCCATCTACTTCAAGATCGTAGGGTTTTTCGTTCAAGACCATGTATTTCCAATAGGGGGCTTTCCGATAGGCATCTATTGCCGAGTGAGGCACAATAACCTTGATTTTTACCAGTTGCTCGGGCGTCAATCCAGCTCCTTGCTCAAGAACTGGCGGCTCCAGTGCGTCACACACGATCACCTTGAGGGAATTACACTCAGCAAAGGCGTTCTTGCCGATGGGCAAGCCGTCACAGGCATGGCCTATGAACACGGAGTCCAGTTGAGTGCAACCCTTAAAAGCAGCCTCGCCGATATTAGTGACACCCGATGGAATGCTGATTTTTTTCAACGACCGGCAACTACTGAAGGCGCGGCTACCAATCGTCTTCACCTGAGGAAAGTTGACCGACGACAAATTGTAACAATTCTCGAATGCCCCGTCGCCTATCGACGTTATCCGTGACGGAACAGGCTCGTACCACTCCGAGAGGCTGATGATTGTTTCCAGCTTTGTGCAGTTCTGGAAAGCCTTTTCGCCAATGGTTCTCATCTTGTACGGTATGGCGACCGACTTAAGGGCTTTACAATTTTGGAACGAGCAACTGTCAATTTGTAAGACCTGAGGCCCCATCTTGATGCTGGTCAGCCCTTCACAATCCTTAAAGGCACAATCTCCAATCTCGTCAATCATGTAATTCATGTTATACGGAATCTCGACATCACCCGAGTAGGAGTTAAAGGTCGTGTCCTTATAGGTCACCACATAGTGAGACCATTGGTCAGGGCCAGTTAAACTTTCATGCCAAAACAGGTACAGACCCAAGGCCTGAAAGACGTAACTTGCCTTGTCTCGGCCATCGTTCGCTTGCAAAGGAAACATACCTTGAAGCAACAAAAACAACAGCAACATTCTCGCCAGGCGAGACGAAAAATAAGATTTAGTTTTAATTGTGTTCATTATAGTACTCCCCATAATTAGACAGATTATACATTGATTTATGTGAGTGTAACAGACACGCGGACTTGCCTGGGCGTTCTCTTGTCTCGATATAATCCGGCAAGGTATGACACCCATGAGTTCATTGACGGACTTGTTTCTTCCCGTTCCTGATGACTATGCCGCGGGGGTCGCCAGTGGTGCGAATGCCGTTGATGCTGTAAGCGGGGCTGTCGCCTTCCTCCACTTTCACGGAAGCCACGCCTGTTGCCTCTTGGGGAGCAAGTCCCTCGTATGAGGCGTTGGCCAACAACACGTCGCAGACCTTCACCTCTCCACCTCCATTGATGTCGAAGTGGAGCAGCGCGTCGCCCTCGGAGAACGATTCGCCGGAGAGGGAATAGGCCACGACGCGGTGAAGCCCGCCACCAAGGTCAAAGGTCTCCACACGGTGGCTGCCTGGCCTGCACAGGGAGGCACGTGTGAGCGAGGCGCCCTGCGGCAGTGCCACCGTCATCTGCAAGGCGGTGTAGCGGGAGGCGTTGTCAAGGCACATATCCATTCCACCTGGGACGGAGACAGTCGAAATGCAGTCTGGAGTAGCAAGGACGGGGGCATTGTTCGGGATATGACGCAGCACGATGTTCACTATGCCCATCACGTCGATGACATTCAAAGAGCCGTCACCATTAACGTCGGCATTCTCGACGTGGAAGCCACTCACCATATCGCCGAGAATTTTACCCACCGTCATCATCACGTCCACAACATTCACGTCGCCGTTATGGTCGACATCGCCCAACGGGTTGCCGGAGATGGTGATGGGGAAGGTTGCGGGAGCGACTTTCAGCACTTCGTAGTCGAGGTTGGAAAGGATGATGTTGTCCACCGCGCCCTGAAGTTCACCTACCGACAAGCCATCTTCCGCCTTCATGGTGAGGGTGACCACGGGGCCGGAAGAGCCATCAATGAACTTGTTGTTGTCCATGAAGAATGCCACCAGAGTGTAATGGCCTTGGTTCTCTGCTATTTGCGTCAGCATCCCGTTGCAACGGTTTGCCAACGTGAAGGCGATGCCTTCTCCGTCCTCAGCATTGGGAAGGGTGAGGTCGAACTGGAAGGCGCTCACCTTCTCGTCGCCGTTGTCCAAGGAAAACACCAAGTTGGAACTGCCGCCTGGGGTGAGCATCAAAGCCTTTGCGGTGAGGGTGCAGGAACTGAGCCCGGGCACGGCATTCGCTTTCTTCACCATGAACTTGATGTCGTCGAAGTAGTAGTTGTTGGCTTCCTTCAGCACGGCAAGGTTGAAGGCGATGGTGTGCATTTCCTTGCACGCTTGCTCTTGGGTGATGGTGCCCGTCCTTTCAATCTTCACCCATTCCTCCGTGAAGGGGATTTCGCCCAGCATGTCCCAGTGGTTGTAGTCAAACGGCTTGCTGAATGCCTGGGTATGGCAGACGGCGGGCTTGTCGGCACGCACCTTGAAGGAGATGGAGTAGTCGTCGCCCGGCTCCAGTTTCTCCGCCACGGTGAGGAAGAACTGTGTGTCGTATTCTGCCAGCTCTTCCTCCTCAGGCTGGTTTCTCGAACTCACCACGACGCATTTGTTTTCGGCATTTGTCGGGTCTGCAACAATGCGGGCGGGCCCATTGCGCACCTCTCCGCCAACCCACTCCACGGTGTGGAAGCACGACACGTCGCCTCCCTCGCAGTCACCGTTGACCATCAGGTCGGCATATCCTTGCGCCTGGGCACTTGCCGACAGCAACACGGCTGTGAGCAAGAAGTAAAATTTCGTTCTCATGTTTTCTATATTTTTATGGTTGGTAGTCATGGTCTTGTTTTTGTTCTTGTCACGTCTCACTCATTTTGCCACACGCTTCTTGCCTTTATGGATGTAGATGCCCTTTTGGGGCTTCTCTGCAATCCTGCGTCCGTCCGGCAGGTACATGTTGTTGTCGGCCTTTTCTCCCACAGTGACTTCCCTTATCCCATCTGCAAGGACATCATGCACCATGTCCCAGAATGGCTGGCTGAACACATTGATGGTCTTGCCATTCTTTCGAATCAACACGGCTGTCATCAATGAGTAGTCGAAATATGGCACGTTGTCATCAGATACTATGTCACGGGGATTCAGATAATAGAGATACAACCCTGGGGAATTGACGCATCCTATTCCCTCAATGAGCACGTACCCGTTGCTCAATGTCAGCCTTTTCCTAATCATGTTGTCAAGGGTCACCACGGAGTCTGTTTCCAAAACATATATGGTTTCGTGACCTTCCACGGAGCAATACACGTCGCCTGCCTGCTTGGTGAAGTCGTAAAGCACGAGTTCCCCATCGCTCGTTTCAGGGTAAGGAATGTAGGTGTCGTCGGCGATGTTGTGCCAATAAGACCCATCGGATATCAAGGTCAAATACTCTTCCTTGTCCATGTATATCCTGCCATCCTCCTCCCTTAAACCCAACTGGAGGTCTGTGAACCCGTGGGGATAATCCAGCATGTACCCTAATTCCCGGGGAAGGAATACACCGCATTCATCCCTGTTCCTGTAAATGAAAAGGTTGTGGTAAGTCTTCCCGTTCTTCTCCTTCGTACCCCATAAATTATATTGGTCGTAGAATTGGGAGCATAAGTCTTCTTCCGTGAGATTGTACTTTCGTAGATATTCGATCGAAGGAAGTTTGGAAATGCCGGCATGGTGCCATTCAAGGCTGTCGTCAAACACGCTGTGATAGGCTTCATGGTCATTGTTGTTGGTTCCGTTTATGACCTGGCGTACGCCACAACCTTCGCAGCGAGTTTTGAGGTTCCAGCCAATGCCGCTTCGATCAATCCAAAGATCGTAGGCTAAGTCAGAGCGCTTGGACTTGTATTGCTCGGAAGACCAGTAGTAGCCTTTGCCTTCTGCACAAGGCAAGAAGATGATGTTGCCATTAAAACCAGTGAGCAGTTCACCATTGACACCGTTCATGACGGTTGGTTGGCAGGTACAAATATTCAACAGTTCCTTTATTTGTTCCAAAGATGGCATGTGCCATGACCCACCCCATTTCACGTGGGCAACATCGTAGTCCGTTCCTGAAATGTCACTGCCAATGTCGTTGCAGGTGTAGTTGCTGATGTCGTAATGTATGTAGGTGGACCAATCGTAGGCGGACTTCTCCTCCGTCTCGCCCCATGCGTAGCTGCCGCCATATTCTTCGGGCATGGATGCCCCCACGTTGCAGCACGCCCAAAGCGTGCCGGAGGGCAGGCCGAGGTTAATGGCATGTGGGTGGTTGCCGTCGGGGCAACTCAAGTGAATGTCTTCTTGCGCATTGGCCGTTAGAGTTACGAGTGCGAATAGTGTTAGTAGTTTTTTCATAAGCAATTAATCATAGTTAAAGCATCTCCTCCTCCATTGACATATCAAGGAGTTGTTTTCTTGTCTTTCATCTATTCCGCTTATAAGACGTGGTCTCGCAGAATGGCAGATGTAAAGCCGTAGTTCACCTTACTTTTGCAAATATATCATTTTTACATTTACGCTCCAAACATTTCATTACATATCTTTCACGTTTATGCAATTTGCAGAAAGTCAACATGTTCATACAATAGTATTGACACCATTTCATTCAGTTCATACGCCTTTTTTTAGACACCATGCCACCGCTCTATTACAAGGCCGACAAAGATGATTCCAATGTGTACATAATCGTGGAACTCTATGACTATATCGGGAGGGCTATTTCCCGTTGAGGATGATGCCTACGACGAGCATCACGTCCCTGATATCTACCTCGCTGGAGCCGTCGAGGTCGGCATACGCTGCGAAAAACCTCGATGGCGGGTTGCCGAGGATGGCGGCCACGGCAGCCGTCACGTCTTTGATGCCCACCACCCCGTCGTAGTCCACGTCACCATTTATCGGCTCCATCTCCTTCACGTTGATGTGGAACCGCTCGGTGGTGTTTATCTTCTGGCCGTTATCAATGGCGAACTCCACGCGGCTGACATCAACGGTTCGACTGCCGAGCGGCAGGGTGTCGTCTGCCTTGAAGGTCAGCCTCACCAACTCGTACTCGACCCTCTGGAAGGCTTTCATCGACCGGTCTATTCCCAAGACCGTAGCCCTGTCATGGTAGTTGGGGCTGAACAAGATTTCAAAGTCGGCGTTCAGGGTTAGGCTGTCTTCGGGCTACACCCTGTAGAGGCTGACGCTCTCGGGAAGAGATAGGTGTTTGAGGAAAAGATAGAAAGATTTCTAACTTATCGTTCATGTATCAAATTCCCCGTTTCTTGAAACTATGGTCTATTGTCCATTGAGGATCATGTTTACAATGAACATGACATCGTTGATATCGACTTTGTCGTCGTTGTTGACATCGCCGTGGAGTGTCTCGGGAGTCAAACTTATCCATTCCATTGGCGTATTGGACGAGAAAACGGTCTTGCCATCCCTTTTCAACCAAAGCACTTTAAAAAAGATAAGACCGGGGATTACAGGATTATTCACCCTGCACCCCAACAGACATCCGTCCCTTTCCAATTCGGAAACACGTCCGATGCCGCGGATTATGACCCCGTTAAAATCCTTGTGATATTGCCAAAGGCGGTCGTCCATGCGAGTGGCGTGGATGTCGCCGGCATACATTTCATAAGTACACAATGTCTTTTCATTGCCATACACACTGACATATTCGGTTCTGATGGTGTCGGCGAAATCCCAGTTGAAATCGTACAACTTTATCTCTTCGGGGAAGTCGTCCAACTTGACCCAAACACTGTTGTCTTGCTCCCTTACAAGTTTGCCCGAATACTCACCATTTATAAGAACCTTGCGATACTTGACGTTGTTGGTTATGGTGTCGGAGCCGATTACATAGACATTGGCAAAGGTGGTAGTGTCCATGGGCATCTCCGGCTCGGCAAGCACCTCCTTCCAACTCATGCCCTCAGGGAAGCACTCTCTATTCTGGGCAAATGCAAGTTGACCACCTATTACGAATGAAATCAGTGAAATACATGTTCTTCTCATAATATTGTTACGTTTGATGTTACAACAAATTTATGAATAAAAGGAATCCAAACCAATAATTTAGAGAAAAAAGAGTACACCAATAGTACACATTTTCTACAAATAATTAAATATCAATAGCTTAAATGCTTTCAAGGTTTCTCAATAAAGTTTTGGCATCCTTATTTCCAAATAGTTTGTAATTAGCCGAAGCCT
>ONAG01000071.1 GCA_900315745.1 uncultured Prevotellaceae bacterium | reverse complement strand
TCAAATCGCGAAAATTATGAAAAGATAAGAGTGGGCCGCATCGATTCATTGAAAAATAATCTCATCCAGATGGAGAAAAAGGCGGGAGCGAAAGCCACCGATGACTATTTTGAGGTGATGTACGGGCTCTACAATGAATATAAGAGCTATTGCTATGACTCCGCACACCACTATGCACAAAAATGCCTCACTGCTGCCCAACTAAACAATAATGCCGAGCAAATGGTGAAGTCAAAGAATGCCGTGGCATTCTCACTCATCTCGGCAGGCTTCCTTACTGAAGCCAACGAGGTGCTCCAGTCCATAGACCGTAAAAATCTAAATGGGCTTCAGCTTGAAGAATATTATGAGCATTGCAGTCAATTGTGGAGGGCGCAGGCCGACTATGTACGGGAAGAGCCGTTCTACACTAAATACATCACAAAGAGCAATTCATATCTCGATTCGCTCATGCAGATTGTACCTATACATTCCTCACAGTGGTGGTCGTATCAAGGCTCTCGGCAGATGCGCGACCATAAATACCAGCAGGCACTGGAATCCTTCAACAAGGTGCTTGAGTTGTGTGATTCCGACTTGCATGTAAAGGCGATGACCACTGCCGAGATGGCTTGGGCGTATATCTACCTCGACAGTGAGGAAAAAGCCATCGAATATTTTGCGCAATCCGCCATCTATGACAACGAGACAGCCACGCGCGAGATAACCGCCCTCTATCATCTCTCCCGCCTTATTTACAAGAAGGGCGACCACGAACGGGCAAGCGTTTATGTCCATCAGGCTCTCGAAGACGTGCAATTCTACAATTCAAGACTCAGGAAAATAGAGATAGGGGACATCCTGCCAATCATCGAGCGTGACAGATATGAGGCTGTGGCGAGCCAGCGAAATTGGCTGATTGCTGCAAGTTGTCTCTTCGTCCTCCTCTCGGCGGTCATCCTATATAGTTATTGGTTCATACGCAGGAAAAACAGAACCTTGACAGATGCCAGGGAGACCATAGCGTCGCAACTCACCCAACTGCAGGCGGCAAACCGTCAACTCAAGGAGGATGACAAGATTAAGAACGCATATATCGGGCGCTCATTCTACACCAATGCGGAGTTCATTGCAAAGTTAGAGAAACTTTATCTCATGATCGACCGGAAGATCGTGGCACGCCAGTATGACGACCTCAGGTCGATGATGAAACTATCCAACCTCAATACAGAGAGGGAAAACATGTATGAGGCGTTCGACCAGACCTTCCTCAAAATCTTCCCTGACTTCGTGCAACGTTTCAACCTCTTGTTTGATGAAAAAGACCGCAGGTTGCCACCCAGCGAAAATGCACTCACATCGGAGATGCGTATCTTTGCCTTGATACGATTAGGCATAAACGACAGTGAGCGCATCGCAAAGTTTCTCAATTATTCCGTACATACGGTCAACACCTACAAAACAAGAATTAAAAACCGTTCCATAGTGGAGAATGAACAGTTTGAAAAGCAAATTATGGAGATTTAGAGGCAAATAGACGGAATATTTCCATTATACAAGTATAATTTGCATGATAGTCGAAATGTCTGATAATAAGGTATTTCGACTATCTTCATTAATAATATTGCTTATACACTCACTTGGTTTTTTCATTTCATGAACGTGTATTCATAATTTTGCATCGAAAAATAATTTTCGCATTGTTATGAGACACTATTTTGCTTTGTTCACTTTTTTCCTTGGCGTCGCTTCAGCTTTCGCCCAGGCCGAGAGCAATCCCGTGGCAAACCCAAATGCGGTGGTCACCGAGGGGAATGCCCGCTTCACCATTCTAACACCTGAGATGGTAAGAATACAGTACAGCAAAAAGGCGCTGTTTGAAGACAGGGCGACGTTTGCCGTAGTAAACCGGAATTTGCCAGTGCCGCAATTCTCCACAGAGAGAAAAGACGGTTATCTCTATATCAAAACGAATGTCTTGACACTGAAATACCAATTAGGAGGGGAGATAGGAAATGACACGCCATCCGACAAGGTGCTCTCCATATCATTCGACATGAATGGGAGAAAGGTGTTGTGGTATCCAGGAAAAGACGATGCTATGAACTTGAAAGGCACCACAAGAACACTCGATGGACAGATTGGCGACAACAAACGTGCGGAAATGGAAAACGGACTGCTCTCGCGGGCAGGATGGAGCATCATCGACGAGTCGCCAAAAACGAAGAGGGGCGATGGCTCCACCACCTTTGCCTTCGACAAGACCTATGACGGCATAGAATGGGTGGCAGAACCTGTGGACAAAAATGCGATTGACTGGTACTTCATGGGATATGGCCACCAATACAAAAAGGCTTTGGGCGATTTCATCAAGATAGCAGGAAGACAGCCCATGCCGCCGCTCTATGTGTTGGGATATTGGTACAGCAAGTACCAGCGCTACACGTCCGACGAATTCATGGAGATTGTAAATGACGTGAAACGCAACAACATACCCATGGACGTGATGATTTTCGACATGGACTGGCATACGCAAGGGTGGACCGGATGGACATGGGACCGCACCGCCATTCCAGACCCGGAGGGACTCATCGCATGGATGCATCAGAATGGACTGAAAGTGTCGCTCAACCTGCATCCCGCCGATGGTGTGGACGATGATGAGGATTTTTTCACGCAACTGCGTGATGACATGGGCATGGACAGCACCGCCAAGGTGGTGCCATGGAACCTCAGCGATCCCAAATTTTATCATTACATGTTCAAGCACATCATCAGGGCAAGGGAAAACCAGGGTGTCGATTTCTGGTGGCTCGACTGGCAACAAAACCTCACCAGCAAATATGTCGAAGGGTTAGGCGAGACCTTCTGGTGCAATCATGTGTTCTACAACGACATGAAGAACAACCGTACCAACCATAGGCCGCTCATCTTCCACAGATGGGGAGGACTGGGCAGTCACCGCTATCCCATAGGCTTCTCCGGCGACTCCTTCACCACTTACGGCACGTTGGCATGGCAGCCCTATTTCACTGCCACAGCTTCGAATGTGGGCTTTGGATACTGGGGACACGACCTCGGCGGGCACCAGCAGACTGACGGCAACGACCCAGAGATATACCTCAGGTGGATGCAGTATGGAGTGTTCACGCCAGTGTTCCGCACCCATGCCACCAACTGGCCAGGCATTGAGAGGCGAATATGGAAATATGAGAATTTCCCCCTTCTGCTTGAGACGGTGAAGTTGCGCTACGCCCTCATGCCATACATCTATACGGCAGCACGACAAGCCTACGACACAGGAGTGAGCATATGCAGGCCTCTGTACTATGACTCGCCAGAAAATAGCAACGCCTACCTCTTTGAAGACGAGTACATGTTTGGCGACGACATCCTCGTGGCTCCCGTGGTGACACCGACCGGCAGCGACGGTAAGGCTTCAAGGCGCACATGGCTCCCGGAAGGCAGATGGTATGACGTGTGCAGAAACCAAGTGGTGGATGGCAACCGCGTGTTCACAGATGCCTATACTCAGGAGGAAATACCCTATTTCTACAAGGCTGGAGCGGTCATCGTCAACTACCCGCCGATGCTCAACCTCAACACGCGTCCCGACAGGGTGATACTCAAGGTGGTGCCAGGTGCCAAAGGCAGTGCCACATTCTATGAGGATGAGGGCGACACAGAAGGCTACAAGAAAGGGGCATACACAACCACAGAGTTGCGCAACGACGGAGACATGCTCACCATCTGCTCGCGCTCAGGCAACTTCCCCGGCATGCCCGAGAAGAGAGCATACACGATAGAGTTCCTTGCCACCGACATGCCTTCGGCCGTGTCGATGAACGGACAAACCATGAGCAATGGATGCTGGAACTACAACAGTCAGTCGAGGAAGGTCACCGTTTTTGTGACCGCCACAGACTGCTCCAAAGAGATAACCGTGAAATTATTACCTTAGACCAATGACGATGATGAGAACTTTTTTGATGATGGTGAGCCTCATGGCAACCATGGCTCTCCAAGCACAACAATACGAGCAACTGTGGATCACGGGTTCGGCAGTGCCAAAAGGCACGCAGCCGCTTGAGAGAGTGAGTGATGCCGACTTCAAGTATGCCGGTCCACTCAAGGCAGGTGAACTGAGAATTGTCACGACCAAGAAGGTGGGCAAAAAAACAATGTTCTTCTCACCTTCTTTGCCCGACGCCAACATAGTAAACCATGGCATTCGGTATGATGTCTCAGACGAACAAGCCTCACAACCCTGGCAGGTGGTGGTGGACGACGAGCATTACAGGTTTCACGTCAATCTCGCCAGCAAGACATTGAAAGGAGACATCTGCCAACCATGGGGAGAACTCTTCATAGGTGGCGGAGCCACCGCAACAGGATGGAAGGAAGGAAAGATGCAACTCATGCACCAACAACTCGACAACCCGTATGTATGGACATGGGAAGGAGAACTGAAGCGTCATGCGGATGTGGAGGAACCCACAAGTTTCAAGTTCCAGGGACAGAATAGATGGCATCCCAAGGCACTGCATCCATATCGACAGGACACCGACATCCTAACCGACAATAGACTTCGCACAGGGGGTGCCGACACCAAATGGAGCATATCCAAGGATGGCACCTACCGCATTACAATAGACATTTTCAATGAGAAAGTACAAGCTGAATTGATTAAATAACTAAAAACTTAATGACGATGAAGAAAAATTTACTTTTTATGTTCCTGTCCTTGATAGGTCTGTGGGCAGGAGGACAAAGGGCATTCGCTCTTGACCAGCAGGATGGCGTCTATCAGATAGCCAATGCAGAAGACCTGGAGGCTTTCTCCAACATGGTGGCGAGTGGCAACGGGAATATCAGCGGTGCGCTGACCGCCGACATCGACCTGGCAGGACTCACACACCAGCCCATCGGCACGGTGAGCAGTCCGTTCTCCGGCACTTTCGACGGACAACAACACTTCATCCGCAACATGTCGCTCGACATGCCTGAACAGGAGTATGTCGGACTGTTTGGCGTGCTCAATGATGGCGCATATATCAAGAATGTCATCGTTGACTGGTCCTGCTTCGTGTCGGGAAAACGCTTCGTGGCAGGCATCGCTGGTGGCACCAATGGCGGTGGCACCGTGACTTTCGAGAATTGCGGCAATGAAGCCAGCATCGGCGCTGCCGAGGAGAATGCTGCAGGCATCTGTGGCGTGAGCATGAGCAGTGCTTGCGGCATCAGGTTGCTCAACTGCTTCAACACTGGTGGCATATCAGGAAACCGTGAGTGTGCAGCCCTCTGCGGATGGGTGGGCAACACCGGTAGCGTTATTACCAACTGCTACAATGCAGGTTTTGTCATCGGAATGGATGGCACCAATTCATTGTGGCGCAATGGAAACGGCAAGGGTACCAACAATTTCGACACTTATGGATATCAAGGCACATACATCAGCGAGGACGAGTATGAACTCAGCTGTGGAGCCATCGCATACCAGATGAATGGCAATCAGAGTGAAAATGTGATATGGTATCAGACACTCAACGTCGATATGCACCCCGTACCATTCTCCACACACGGCATCGTCTATGCAGTGGGCGACCTCAACTGCGACGGTTCTTCAAAAGGTGGTGACGCCACTTTCTCGAATGTCAATGAGTCGAACCGCGACCCACACCAATTCAACAACGGCATCTGCTCGGTCTGTGGTGACGTGGACAAGGACTACCTCCCCCTTACTGATGGATTCTATGTGCTCAATACAGCCTCCGACCTCAACTGGTTTGCTGCGCTTGTAAATCATGGCAACAAGAAAGTGAACGCCCGCTTGGGAGCCGACATCGACTTTACAGAATACACCCGCAAGGATGTGATGATAGGTGGCGACGCCTTCACCGCAAACGAGAGTGATGAGGCACGTGCCTTCGAGGGCATCTTCGACGGACAAGAGCATGCCATCAACATAGCATACAATGTTTCTTATGATGGCGTGGCACTGTTCAAGGTCATTTCCAACTCGCAAATCAAAAACTTGCGCATCACAGGTGCCATCGAGAGCACACAACGCTTCATTGGCGGTCTGGTGTTCGTCACACGTGGCGCTTCTACCATAGAGAATGTAGTGGTGGCAGTAGATATCACTGGTTCCTATCCCGGTGATGCCACACATGGCGGCATCTGCGCCGTAGCACATGAGAACCCTGTCTTCCGCAACTGTGCATTCGTAGGTTCCATCAATGCTCCATACAGTGAGGGAAGCGCAGCCATCATCGGTTATGCACATGGCGAGGTGGAGACAAACATCGTGAACTGCTATGTGGCTCCTTCAGAGTTCTTGCTGACAGGCAACTCTACAGTGATTGCACGCCACGTGAGAAACATCACCAACTGCTACTACACCAGCAACATCACCGACTTCTGGGAGAATGCTGCCGTGATGGTGGCTCCTGAAGCCTTGGCTTCCGGCGAACTATGCTACAAACTTGATGAAGTAGGCGAGACCGACGCTTGGAGACAGAACCTTGGTGCCGACGCCTATCCTATACCTTTCGCATCACATGCCATGGTTTATGCCAATGGCTCGCTCAACTGCGACGGCACTCCTGGCGGCGACATAGCCTATTCCAACAACCAGGGTGAGCCTGTCAGGGCAGACCACCAATATGTTGGCGACATCTGTTCTGTTTGTGGCGCACGCATGATTCGTAACGGTCAGCAGTTGAAAGACCTGGCTGACGCCATCAACAATGGAGACATCGACGGCAACGTCATAGTAGATTTGGCAAACGATATCGATATGGCTGGAATACATTTCGAGGGCATAGGCACACGCTTCACACAGCAGATAGATGAAGAGAACAGCGAGGATGTGAAGCGCCCATACAAGGGAACCTTCGACGGTCACGGATTCCATATCAAGAACATGCTCATCGAATCTGAAATGGGCAACAAGGGACTCTTCGGAGTGGTGAGTGGAGCATACATCAAGAACGTCGTGGTGGATGCCAGTTGCGAAATCTATTCCACAGGCTATTCTGCAGGCATCGCAGGCACCGCCATCGGCCGCAGCACCCTTACCATCGAGAATTGTGGCAACGAGGCCACTGTAAATGTAGGTCAGGATGGCGTCAATGGAGCAGGCATCCTTGGCGTGAACGACCTCAGCGAGGCATTCGTGAGAATCATCAACTGCTACAATACTGGCGATATCATCGGACAGCGTGAGTGTGGAGCCATCTCAGGATGGTTGGGCGACCGTGCAGAGGTTGTCAATACCTACAACAGCGGAAGCGTGGTGCCGGGAGCTATTGACGGTGACCGTACGTTCGCTCGCTATAATGGTTCTAACGTCACTTTCACCAACTGCTTCGAGGTGAATGGCTCGCAGGTGACACAGGCTGACGAGGCAAGTGTTGGCAGTGGCAAGCTGTGCTACGACCTGAACGAGGGAGCAGGCAAGGTGGTGTTCTACCAAACCCTTGGAACCGACATGCACCCAGTGCTTGATGCTTCGCATGGCATCGTTGACAAGCAAGGCGACCAATATGTGAACGTGAGCGTGGGCATCATGACAGCCGTGAATGCTGACAATGGTGTTGAGTCCATCTACTCGCTCAGTGGCGTGCGTCTGCAGCAGATGAGCCGTGGCATAAACATCGTGCGCATGGCAGATGGCACAGTGAAGAAAATACTCGTCAAGTAAGCAGATGATCCGACCGACATCTTTCAAGACGACAAGTCATAGCTTTTTATTGAACACTTGATTAACAAAATGATTGATAATGACCAATAGAGTCATCATGTTCATAAGCAGCCTCACCATTGCCGCAATGGCAATGGCGCAGGCTGCCTTTGTTTCGGAAAACCGCGTGGCGGTATTCTATCCTCCACATTACGATGCCTCGCAACATGAGCCATCACCCATTTTCGAGAGAGAGCCCAAAGCCATCCATCCGCTGCCAAAGGAGTGGAAACTGAGACCTCAGTTCTCGCAGCGCGACGGCAAGAGCATCGCCTCCATTGACGTGGAGGGTGCCGTGGATTTCTATGGGACGGGAGAGGTGACAGGTCCTTTGCGCCGCAACGGACGCACGGTGGGACTGTGGAATATTGACACTCCAGCCTATAGCGTGGATGGCGGTTCGCACCTCTACCAAAGTCATCCCTGGGTGATGGGCGTGAGAGCCGATGGTTCGGCTTTTGGTATCATCGCCGACAACACATGGCGGCAAACCATCACTACAGCCGACCACAAGGTCATTTTCGAGAGTGTTGGTCCGGCATTCAGGGTTGTGGTCATCGAGCGTGAGAGTCCAAGGATGCTCATGAAGGCGTTGGTGGAACTCACAGGCACCATGTCCTTGCCACCCTTGTGGTCGTTGGGCTACCAGCAGTGCAGGTTCAGTTACCAGCCCGACACACAGGTAATGGAGATTGCCGACAAGTTGAGGGAACTGAAAGTTCCTTCCGACGTGATATGGATGGACATAGACTATATGGACGGGTATCGCATCTTCACCTTCAACCCCAAGGAGTTCGCCCATCCCGAAAAGCTCAACGACTACCTCCATCAAAAGCATTTCAAGGCGGTGTATATGATCGACCCGGGAGTCAAGGCAGAGCAAGGCTATTTCGTGGATGACCAGGGAACGGCAGGAGACTATTGGGTGAAAGACAAGGATGGCAAGCCTTTCGTTGGCGATGTGTGGCCAGGACCGTGCCACTTCCCCGACTTCACACGACCGGATGTGCGCATGTGGTGGGCGACACTCTACAAGGACTTCATGGCGAAGGGCATCGACGGAGTGTGGAACGACATGAATGAGCCGGCAGTTTTCGGACAGCATGAGAATACCATGCCCATCGACAACATGCACATGGGCGGTGAAGGACTGGAGCCTGGTTCGCATCTGAGATACCACAATGTCTTCGGGTTAAACATGGTGAGGGCAAGCCGTCAGGGACTGCTCTTGGCAAATCCCCAAAAGAGGCCGTTCATCCTCTCGCGTTCCAACTTCCTCGGTGGACACCGCTATGCTGCCACATGGACAGGAGACAACCTCTCTTCCGACGACCAGATGAAACTCAGCGTGCCCATGTCGCTCACACTCGGTCTTTCAGGACAGCCTTTCAATGGTCCTGACATCGGTGGGTTCTGCGAGAGCGCCACAGGCGATTTGCTCGCACAGTGGACAGCCATGGGAGTGTTTTTCCCCTTCGTGCGCAACCACAGCATCAAGGGAAGCGCGCAACAAGAGCCATGGGCGTTTGGTCCAGAGGTGCTCGATGCATGCCGCACCGCCATCAACCGCCGATATGTGTTGATGCCATATATCTATACGGCGTTCCGCGAGGCGAGCACCGATGGCATGCCTGTCATGAGGCCGGTCTTCATGGCGGATGCCCACGACCTTGGTCTCAGGGGCGAGGACAAGGCATTCCTGCTCGGTGGCGACATCATGGTCATCCCGCAGTGGGCTGGCAAGGTGTCGGAACCGGACAATGGGACATGGCAACCATTCTCACTTGAAGACAACACCGACAAGTATCAGGCAGTGCTGAAACAACGACCTGGTTCGGTCATACCTTTGGCAAATCTCGCACAGAGCACCACCGACATGCGCACCGACTCTCTCACCCTGCTCGTGTGTCTCGACAAGGAGGGAAAGGCATCAGGACTCCTTTACGAAGATGAGGGAGATGGCTTCACCTACCGCAACGGGGATTATCTCGTCACAAGGTTTGATGCTTCGCTAAACAAGAAAAACCTCACTGTCACTCTCACTGAGACCGAGGGACAACGCAAGGCACCTGCCCGTTGGCTGCGCATCGCATGTGTCAAGGATGGGAAAGTGTATTATTCTCCTTGGCAAAGTGGCAACACTGCAAACATGAAAATAAGGAAAAAATAAATACCAAACTTAATAATTATCATCATGAACATGAAATTTAGAACTGTGCTGGTAATGGCCCTGGGTTGGCTTTGCGGCACATGTGCATTCGCACTCGAAAAGGTGGATGGCGTCTATCAGATTGCAAGTGCCGCCGACCTCGTAGAGTTTGCAACATTGGTGAATGGTGGAGAGAATGCCGCCAATGCAGCATTGACTGCCGACATCGACATGACCGACGTGGCATGGACGCCAATAGGCAACAGCAACAGTCGCTTTGTAGGAACTTTCGATGGACAATACCATACCATCGACCATCTTAAATATGAGTCGGCAGAAGAGCGCATCGGCATCTTCGGCGTAGTTGACGGTGGCTGTGTCATCAAGAACTTAATCGCAGGTCCCGCCAACGAGATTCGTGGCACCAGCAAGGTGGGTGGAATCATCGGCTGCTCCGACGGTAGCGGATGGGTAACGCTTGAGAATGTGGGACATGAGGGATATGTCTATGGCACAGGCAACAATGTATGTGCCATCATCGGAGTGGTGATGAATGGCGGTCCCGCTACTCGCATCACCAATTGCTACAACATGGGCAATGTCTCTGGTGGCGGCGAGAGCGCAATCATTGCAGGATGGTTTGGTGGACACGGCAGCGTGGAGGTTCGCGGATTCTGGAACACGGGTGTCATGGAGAGCGGACAGGATGGCTCCAACTCGCTTTGGAGGAATGGCAGCGGCATCACCACCGAGCGCATCTTCCATCTCTATGGCGACCAAGGTGCATCCGTCATCGAGGAGGGAGACCTCACTTCAGGAAAATTAGCCTTCGCACTCAACGACTATAAGGATGCAGGATTCTGGAAGCAGAATCTCACCGACCCCGTTGACCTGCATCCCACCTTCTTGCCCGGACACCTGTCTGTATATGCAAATGGCGAACTCGCCTGCGACGGTTCGGCAAAAGAGGGTTCCTCTGTCACCTATTCCAACACCGAGGGCTCGGTACGCGACGAACATCAGTTTGTGGCTGGCTTCTGCTCAGTGTGCGGCTTGATGCAAGAAAACTTCTGCCAGATGGAAGACGACCATTATATCATTGATGATGGTGACAAACTCAATTGGTTCGCATACATGGTGAACAATGTGAATGGGGCAGCCAACGCACGCCTCACCGCCGACATCGATATGACCGCCAAGGCTTTCACACCCATCGGACAAGATGCCCATGACTTCAAGGGACACTTCGATGGCGGTGGTCACCGCATCCTGAATCTTGTCACCAATGCCGACCGCAACAACCAGGCTCTCTTCGGACAGGCTGTTGGAGGCGCTGTCATCGAGAACGTCATCATCGACGCTTCTTGTCTCATCCAGGGAACGGCATTCACTGCCGGAATCTTAGGACATGTGTGGGGCGACGGTGTAATAGTACGCAACTGTGGCAACGAGGCAAACATCTACGGTTCGGCACAAAACGCTGCCGGCATCGTGGGGTGTTCGGAAAAAGAGGTGCATATCTCCAATTGCTACAATCTCGGCGAAATACAAGGCTCGCACGAGAATGCCGGAATATGTGCCTGGATGGGTGCCAACAATTCAACCATAAAGAACTGCTACAGTACTGCTACAGGCATCAATGGAGCTGGTCTGTGGCGCAAGGATGAGGTGGTAGGAGAGAATGTCTATCAGATAGAGGGCATACAAGGAACCGCCTTCTCCGAAGAACAGATGAAGAATGGCGAACTGGCATACATGCTCAACGGAAAGCAGAGCGAGACAGTGGAATGGTATCAAGTGATAGGCACCGACAGCCATCCTATGCCAATATTCATCGAGGGTGGCGTGGTATATGCCAATGGCGCGCTCGACTGTGCCGGCAACGCCAAGGAGGGTGCTGACGTAACATACTCCAACACCGATGGCGCCACTCGCGACGACCACCATTTCGACAATGGCATTTGCAGCGTGTGTGGAACACCCGACACCGAATACATCAAGGCAGAGGATGGTAGCCTTATGTTGGCTTCAGCTGACGATGTGGTGTGGTTTGCAGCCATGGTTAACAAGGTGGATGCTTCGCTCAATGCAATGCTTGCAGCCGACATTGACTTCAATGGCGTGGATTTCCAAGGCATTGCCACTGCCGCAGCACCTTTCTCAGGCACCTTCGACGGACAGAGACACATCGTTAGCAATCTGGTAATCGATATGCCAGAGGAAGCCAATGTGGGATTCTTCCGCGAGATTACCGCTGGTGCGCATATCATGAACTTCACCATCGATGCCACATGCTCCATCAATGGAAAGAACTTCGTAGGCGCTTTCATCGGATATGTCAGTGGAAATGGCAAAGCCACTCTTGAGCAACTTGGCAATGAGGCTTCTGTCAGCACCATCGACCAGAATGCAGGAGGCATCGTGGGATGCAACACCTCTGGGGAACTCAAGCTCACGCTTCTAAACTGCTACAATGCAGGTGTCATCTCCAGTGGATGGGAAGCAGGTGGTCTGTCGGGATGGCTGGGCAATGATGCCATCACCACCAACTGCTACAACATGGGTGTGGTGAACAATGGCGAGTCCTTCGCTCGTGGCAACAACATCCAAATCACCAATTGCTTCGACCCTGTCACCGACTGGCCAGCTCTGCCTGTCACTCCGATAGAGAATTTCACCAACGATGTGGTGTACAACCTTCTTGCCGAGGCTGCTCCTGGCATTTGGTTCCTCAGCGCAGAGACCGATGGACATCCAGTGCTCTATGATACGGGTATTGTGAGCGGCATCAGCAGGACGACCGTTAACAATGACAATGGAAATGTATATTATGACTTGCAGGGACGAAAAGTAGAAAGCCCCTCAAAAGGCATTTATATCCTAAATGGACATAAGATTGTTGTTAGGTAAGATAGTTCTAATACCATGAACGAAGGGAATGTTGGTGCCACCGACATTCCCTTTTTCGTATGCTCGGCATGAGCATTGTCTAACGGGTGCAAGTCCCGAGTGAGCCCTAATAGCGGGAATCGCATAGCCAAGAGCAAGGGTGTCCGTCGTGAGGCGGAATCTGAAAGAAGCTGGCGGCAAACATCTGGCCTGACGAACAGAAACCACATACAAGGCGCGGAGCCGTGGGTAAGGCTGCTAAACAAGCCAAAGCCCGATAGCTATTCGGAACGGTGAGTGTAAATGTGGCAGGCATAAGGTGGAAAGACAAAGCCCTTATCCGAGGAGGTCTGCGGGGCGAGCCCTTTGGTAAGCAGCAACAGCGAACCCACAGAAGTCAGCAGACGCCATAGTAGCCGAGGCCTTAAAGCTCGTTGGCCTTGGTGAAGGGCAGAACTTAACCAAACGAGCTACGACTTTAGATTACCCGATGAAGGAAGAAATGCAGAAAACACATGAAAGCTGCCCTCAAAAGGATAGTGCGGAACACGAAAGATATGAGGGAGCGCAGACTTTAATTGGGATGGTCGGAGACGACCTCGTGGAAGTGCAACTAACGCCAGACAGGATGCTTGAGTACATCTTGACTCCCGACAACCTCAACAGAGCGTACAGACAAGTTGAATCAAACAAGGGGAGCGGCGGCATCGACAATATGTATGTGGAGCAGTTGCTCCCATACCTGCGTAGCCACAAGGTGGAAATAGTTGAAAGTCTCTTGGACGGCAAGTACCGTCCGAATCCCGTCCGCAGGGTAGAGATACCCAAGGATGGTGGCAAGACGCGCCAGCTCGGCATCCCGACCGTGGTTGACCGCGTCATCCAGCAATCTATTGCGCAGGTGCTGAGCCTTGTTTATGAGCCTAAGTTCTCTGACGGCAGCTATGGCTTCCGTCCAGGTCGCAGTGCCCACCAGGCCTTGCATCGTGCGCAGGAAATCATCGGTCGTGGTTACAGGTACTGCATCGACCTTGACTTGGAGAAGTTTTTCGATACGGTGAACCAAAGCAAGCTGATACAGCTGCTGTCGGACACCGTCAAGGACGGTCGTGTCGTGTCACTCGTCCACAAGTACTTGCGTGCAGGCGTGATGGTAAGCCATAAGTTCGAGGCGACGGAGCAGGGCGTGCCGCAAGGCGGCCCTCTGAGCCCGATACTGAGCAACATCATGCTTAATGAGCTTGACCATGAACTCGAACGCCGCGGTCTTCCGTTTGTCCGATACGCCGACGATTGCATCATCTTTTGCAAGAGTCCGCGTGCAGCCGAAAGGGTCTGCGAAAGCATCAGCCGTTACATCGAAAAGAAGCTCTTCCTGAAGGTGAACCGTGAGAAGACCCATGTAGGCAGCGTGAACGGTCAGAAGTACCTTGGCTACTCCTTTTACACATGAAAGGGAAAGACTCGCTTGTGTGTCCATCCGAAAACCAAGAGCAAACTGCGAAGCAAGCTTAAAGAGTTGACCAGTCGTAGCTGGAATATCGGTTATGCGAGGCGCAAGGAGGTGCTGACCCATGTCATCCGAGGTTGGGTGACCTACTTTCGGTATGCCGACATGCGCAGCTTCTTGGAAGACACCGACCAATGGCTACGCAGCCGAATCCGCATGTGTATATGGAAAAGTTGGAAGCGGGTACGCACACGTTTCAAGAATCTGCAGAAATGCGGCATTGGCAAGTGGCAGTCGTGGCAATGGGCGAACAGCCGTAAAGGCTACTGCCGAGTTGCCCACAGCTTCATGCATTGTGTAGCCACGACAGAAAATCTGAAACGTGTGGGCTGTTAAGAACCGCCGTATGCCGAACGGCACGTACGGTGGTGTGAGAGGTCGGAAAATGAAATAGGAGGAAAACTATTTCATTTTCCTCCTACTCGATTTTTTATTGTCACGTCCATTTATTTTCACGTTACAACGACATTTTTACCCTGAAAAAGGGCGTTTTTCCCCGAAAAAACAGCCTCCAGCCGAATATTCCACTTATACAAATAGTGAGGTGAAACTGTTGTAACTCCTTGATTGTCAAATTGACGTGACAATATATCCATTTATATCATAATACTTTCCTTATTAAATAGCCATTTATCGACATCATTCACTAATTTTGCATCATCGATTTGAAAACACAAATATAGTTAGTTAGTTTTTTATGTTGGTAGGTTTTGGTAAATGTTTGTTATTGTCGCTCTTGTTGGTTATTGGTCCTTTCCAATCCGCAAGGGCGGTTTCAGGGTATGATCCAGTGGCAAACCCCGAGGCAGTAGTGGCCTCGGGGCGAGCCCGGTTCACTGTTCTCACGCCACGTATGATTCGCATACAATACAGCAGCAGGGAGTTGTTCGAGGACAGGGCAACTTTCGCAGTGGTGAATCGTAACCTGCCAGTGCCGCAATTCTCCACACGCGAAGAGAATGGCTTTTTGTATATTGAGACAGGCTACCTCACGCTGAGGTATAAAATAGGAAGCACCATCTCGCCTTCGTTGAAGTCGCCAAACAACCTTTCCATCACCATGACACTGAACGGTCGCGATGTGATATGGTATCCGGGAAAGGAGGACGCACTTAACTTGAAAGGCACCAAGCGCACACTCGACACTGCGAGTGGCGACAACCAGCGCCCCGACCTTGAGGATGGCATAATATCACGTGCTGGGTGGGCGCTCATTGATGAGTCGCCGAAAACCAAGCGCGGCGACGGTTCCACCACCTTCGCCTTCGACCAGCAGGTGGAAGGCATAGAGTGGCTCGCACGGCCAATCGACAATAATGCGTTCGACTGGTATTTCATGGGCTACGGACACGACTACAAGGAAGCCATTGGCGACTACATAAAGATTGCTGGTCGGCAACCCCTGCCGCCTCTCTATGTCCTTGGCTACTGGTATAGCAAGTATCAGCGTTATTCACAGCAGGACTTCATCAACCTCGTCAATGAGATGCGGCAAAACGATATTCCGCTCGATGTCATGATTTTCGACATGGACTGGCACCTTGACGGATGGACGGGATGGACCTGGAACAAGAGTCTCATACCCAACCCCGCAGGACTCATCAACTGGATGCACAACCAGGGCATCAAGGTGGGACTGAACCTTCATCCTGCCGATGGCGTGGCAAATTATGAAGACCATTTCAGCGAGATAGCAGCCGACATGGGGATGTCGGGCGACCGCGTGCCCTGGATGATAGAGGACTCCACGTTCTATCGCTCATTCTTCAAACACATCATCCGTGAGCGCGAGAAAGAGGGCGTCGATTTTTGGTGGCTCGACTGGCAGCAAAATCTCACAAGTCATTATACTGAGGGGTTAGGTGAGACATTCTGGTGCAACCATGTGTTCTTCAACGACATGCGCAACAACCGACCTGACCGCAGGCCGTTCATCTTCCATAGATGGGGCGGACTGGGTAGTCACCGCTATCCAATAGGGTTCTCGGGCGACACTTATTCCACTTTTGGCTCGTTGGCATTCCAACCTTATTTCACGGCTACGGCTTCGAATGTGTGCTTTGGTTATTGGGGACACGACTTGGGTGGACACCTGCAGATAGCGCCAACCAATCCCGAACTTATGTTGAGATGGTTGCAATTTGGAGTGTTCTCTCCGATTTTCCGCACTCATGGAGCGAGTCAGGAGGGTAATGAGAGGCGCATTTGGAAGTTGGACAATTTCCCCATGTTGCTCGACTGTGTCAATCTGCGCTACCAGCTCATGCCATATATCTATACCGCTGCACGACAGGCATACGACACAGGTGTTTCCATCTGCCGTCCATTATATTATGAATGGCCGGAAGAGAATGAGGCGTATCGGCAGGAGGGAGAATACATGTTTGGCGACAATATCCTCGTTTCTCCTGTGGTGACGGCAGCCAACAATTCCAACAAGACGTTTCACAAGACATGGCTTCCTGATGGCATGTGGTATGATGTTACTCACAATGAGATGGTTCAGGGGGGCACCACCATAAGCCATTATTACGGGTTGGGCGACATCCCTTATTTCATCAAGGCAGGAGCCATCGTGGTGGAAAATCCCAAAATGAACAATCTCAAGAAAAGTCCCGACCAATACATAGTAAAAGTGATTCCAGGTGAAGTGGGGGAGGCTTCGCTCTATGAAGACGAGGGCGACACTCAGGCATACGCCGAGGGGGCTTTCACCACCACTACGTTCCGACAGACGCGCTCCGCCTCGGAGTTGTCGCTCACCATCGACCCAAGACAGGGGGCGTTCGAAGGAATGCCTTCACAAAGGGAGTATCAAGTGGTGTTCATACTTGAGGAACAGCCGCTCACAGTGACAATCGACGGCACTGAAACCGATGATTGGTCATACGATGCAGAAATGCAGCAAGTAAAGGTGAATGTGCCTGCAACAGCTTGCGACCAACAGATAGTGATTACACTTCAGCGTTCTGCTAACGGTATCTCGCAGATGGGTGACGCCACAATTGTGGAACAGCGGTATTTCGACCTTCAGGGGCGTGAGCACACCTATGCGCCTCAAGGCACGTATATCGTGCGCCGAATTTGGAACAATGGCAAGGTGTCCACGCAAAAAGTAATTCAATGACGCAGAGTACCAAATAATTGTATTCTTTCCTACATACCCCAATCATAATTTCAAAAAAACTACGTTATGTCAAAGAAAGCAATCGTCATATATGCCATTTTCTTACTTGTTCAACTGCCAGTGCTTGCGCAAAGCCTCGACGCTCTTTGGGCGACGGGCAGCGCTGTGCCTGAGGGTACGCGTCAACTGACAAAGCGCCCCGACGGACAGTTCCGATTTGCTGGGGCGCTGAATGATGGAGAGTTGAAAATCATGACCACGGAAACATTCCAGAAAGGAGTGACGTTGTTCTTGAAGCCACAGTTGGTGGACTCTTACCTCATCAACAAGGGCATCAACTATGTCCTCACTTCTGACGAGACGCAGCCAGGATGGGTGGTGTCGTTCCAAGAGGACACATACCGCTTTCTCGTTGACCCGGTGGCAAGAAAGGTCACTGGTGAACTGATGTTGCCCTGGAACGAACTGTTCATCGCAGGAGGAGCTTTTGAGGGTGGAGCAAACAATGTGGAGTGGAACCGTAATGGCATGTTGCCTTTTGAACGCGACCATGACAATCCTTATGTCTTCTCATGGACCGGACAATTAGGCGAGCAGGATGGTGTCGTGGAATCAGGACGGTTCAAGTTGGAGGGACAGATGACATGGGGACCTCGCGAACTACATCCCTATGTGCAGGATGAGAATTTGCTTACCTCCACCCAGGTGCGTCTGGGTGGTGACGATACCAAGTGGCATGTCTATGTGAAAGGCACATACCACATAGTGGTTGACCTCTTCAACGAGACCTTCCATGCCGAACTGGTGGAAGAGGCAGACTCGCACCAGTTGGATGGGGTAGAAGAAAGGATGACGCAGGCTGACGATGCCTCGCAGACCGTTTATGATGTCAATGGAGTGAAATTGCCCGGACTAAAGAAAGGGCTTAACATCGTGCGTGCAGCCGACGGAACAGTGCGGAAGGTCTTTCGCAGGTGAATCTTGATTACCTACTTAACTTTATTTCATGATGAAGAAAATTTCAGTGGCAGTTATGGCAGTATTGCTGACAACGGGTGCCTTTGCCCAAAAGAAGGAAATGAAAGCCTACATGGTGGCAGATGCGCATCTCGACACGCAATGGAACTGGGATGTGCAGTCCACCATACGTGAACATATCCGAAACACCCTCAACCAAAACCTCTTTCTCTTCAAGCAATATCCCGACTATGTCTTCAATTTCGAGGGGGCTGTCAAGTATTCTTGGATGAAAGAGTATTACCCCTACGAGTACGAGGAGATGAAGCGCTATGTGGCGCAAGGCAGATGGCATGTGACAGGGAGCAGTTGGGATGCCAACGAGACCATCATCTGCTCGCCCGAGTCGTGGCTTAGGAACGTGCTGCTCGGACAGACGTTCTATCGCACGGAGTTCAATACCGAGGGGACAGACATCTTCCTGCCCGACTGCTTTGGCTTTGGCTATACCTTGCCCACGCTGGCAGCGCATTGCGGCCTCATCGGTTTCTCGTCGCAAAAGCTCATGTGGCGCACAAAGCCTTTCTATGAGGGTGGCAAGCGCTATCCGTTCACCGTTGGCCTGTGGCAGGGCATCGATGGCAGTCGCATCATGATGACGCACGGATTCAACTATGCACAGAGATGGGAAGATGCCGACTTGTCTAAGAACGAGAATCTGATAAGGGAAATCAAGGAAAGTCCACTCAATGTGGCATATAGGTATTATGGTACCGGTGATGTCGGTGGTTCGCCCAACTTGGAGTCTGTGAGGGCGGTGGAGAAGGGCATCCACGGCGATGGACCGGTGCAGGTCATCAGTGCCACGAGCGACCAGATATACAAGGATTTCATGCCTTTCGACAAGCATCCGGAACTGCCGGTCTTCGATGGTGAATTGCCCATGGACGTACATGGCAATGGCTGCTATACGTCGCAGGCTGCGATGAAGCTCTACAACAGACAGAACGAACATTTGGGCGATGCTGCCGAACGCTCCTCCGTGATGGCAGAATGGTTGGGTGGCGCTTCCTACCCCAGTGCCTTGCTCACCAACACGTGGCAACGCTTCATCTGGCATCAGTTCCACGATGATGTCACCGGTACGTCTATCCCACGTGCCTATGAGTTCTCTTGGAACGATGAGTTGCTTGCCTTGAAGAAGTTTTCCGATGTCCTCACACATGGCGTGTCGGCAATAGCCGCACGTATGGACACGCAGGTGAAGGGCATGCCTTTGGTGGTCTATAACAACGAGGCTTTCATGGCTTGTTCAGTGGCTGAAGTGAAGGTTCCTGAAGGGCGCGACTATGTCGTGGTGTCGCCAGAAGGAAAGAAGGTGAAGTCGCAGGTCGTGGAGCGCAATGGTGAGTGCTTCCTGTTGTTTGATGCTCAGGTGCCATCGGCGGGTGCAGCGGTCTATGACGTTCGTCCGGCAGGTAAATACAAAGGCAACACCAAATCTTTTGGACGGCATATTGAGTCGTCGAGATATTCACTCGATGTGGACGAGTATGGAGACATCGTGTCGCTGCTGGACAAAAAGGTCGGCAAGCAACTGGTGGCACCTGGGAGAAGCATCCGCTTGGTGGTGTTCGATGACTGCCGTTCCACACAGTGGCCGGCATGGGAGATACAGAAAGCCACGCTTGACAAACAGCCGCTGCCCGTTCACGACAATGTCAAGGTGACTGTCGAGGAAGGTTCGCTGCGCCACACCATCATAGTGGAAAAACGATATGGCGACTCCAAAATCATGCAGCGCATACACCTTTATGAAGGCAACTTGTCGGAGAGGATTGATGTGGAGAATGTGGTGGATTGGAGTTCTGCCAATGCATTGCTCAAGGCAGAGTTCCCGCTGAGTGTTGCCAACAAGGAGGCATCCTACGACATCGGACTGGGGCATGTGCGCCGCGGAAACAACAAGGATAACTTGTTTGAGGTTTATGCACACCAATGGGCCGACCTCACCGACCGCTCCGGCAACTATGGAGTGACACTTCTCAATGATTCGAGATATGGTTGGGACAAACCGGATGACAACACCATGCGACTTTCCCTGCTCTATTCTCCGAAGACAGGGAGCGGGTATTCCTATCAAGCCCGTCAGGATTTCGGACACCATGTGTTCACCTATAGCATCGTGGGGCATGAGGGTGCTTTGGATGCTCCCAAGGCAGTGCGTTGTTCCGACATGCTCAATAGTCCGTTGCGCACCTTCATTGCCGACAAGCACAAGGGAGACTTGGGCAAAACTTTCTCTTTCGTCTCTACAGACAACGAAAATATAGTGGTGCGCGCCCTGAAAAAGGCAGAGGTGAGCGATGAGTATGTGGTGCGTGTCTATGAGATGGGTGGAAAACAGGCGCAGAAGGCAAGTCTTGTCTTCGCCGGCGACATAGTGAAGGCTGTGGAGGCTGACGGAACAGAGCGCACCTTGAAGAATGCTTCTTTCAATGGCCGCTCACTCGATGTGGAGATAAATCCCTTTGGAGTGAGAACCTACAAGTTGACGCTTGGCAAACAAGCACTGGAAAAGGTGGAAACACAGGTGCTGCCTTTGCCTTTCGACCGTCACTGTTTCAGCTTCAATGAATTCAGGAATGCAGCCAATTTCGAGGGAGGCTATTCCTATGCAGCAGAATTGATGCCTGCCAAGGGCATTACTGTAGGGGATGTGCCTTTCCGCTTTGGCGAGATGGATGCCGCCAATGGCATGTCTTGCAATGGCAACGTGCTCAAGTGGGAGTCGGACAAGGATTTCAGGCACTTGTACCTTCTTGTGGCTTCCGACCTCGGCGACCGCATGGCAGAGTTTGCTGTGGGAAAGACAAAGCAGCAATTCCAAGTGCCATTCTATTCAGGCTTCATTGGTCAGTGGGGGCACGACAACCACACCGAGGGCTTCATGAAGGATGCAGAGGTGGCATATGTGGGCAGTCACCGCCACTCTCCGAATGGAGACGAACCTTATGAGTTCACTTACATGTTCCGCATCCGCATCGACCTGCCCAAAGGGGTTCGTCAGGTTTCTCTTCCCGACGATAGCCATGTGGTGGTGTTCGCCGCCACATTGGCAAACGACAGGGATGACGTCGCACCTGCCGCCGCTCTTTTCAAGACTTCTTTGAAAGATAATGGAAAGACGCTTGACGCACAACAGGAGGAACAGCCTGCCAATCTGCTGAAGGATGCTCGGATAATCGCCGTGTCAGGCGAGGTGAACGATGCCGAAAGAGCAATCTTCCTGGTGGATGGTAAGGACGACACCAAATGGTGTGATGCAGGAAAGAAGCCCAACTTCGTGGTGTTCGACCTTGGCAAGCCTGTCGAGGTGAGTCGTTGGCGGCTAACCAATGCGGCATGTGAACATTCTTCGTATGTCACCCGCACTTGTCTGTTGCAAGGGCGCAACAGCGAGACAGAGGAGTGGCAGACGCTCGACATGTTCGACGGCAACCGAAACAATGTGGTCAACCGTGCTTTCCAACCCACAAGTGTGCGTTATGTGAGGCTCTTTGTGGTGAATCCCACACAGGGCAATGAACCTGCTGCACGCATATATGAATTTGAGTTGTTCTGAACTCTGTTTCAACAGTCAATTCAGCCGAACCCTGAAAGCACCTTCATCTGCTTTTAGGGTTCATTCTTTTTCATGGAGCAACATGTTGTTGTGGTAACAACGAATATTTTCATTATACATCCAATCTTGTTGATGAATCGTAACTTGTTGAAAAACAGACAATACTTTGTTTGATGGGAGTGTTTCTCATAATACAATCACTTTTTATTATGTAATGTCGGAGTAAAACAAGTAAATTTGCAAAAGTAATGATGAAACAATTGTGCCTTGGCACAACATAGCTTAAACACTCTTTTCAACTAACAAAGGATGAGACTATTTTTTACTACATTCCTGATGCTTGCCGTGGCAGTAAATGCCGCGGCTGCCGTAGAGAATGGAAAGACTTACCGCATCGTGCCGGATGGAAACGACAAGTCGTCGCTTTTCGTGAAAAACGCTTCCAAGGCTGACAAGACGCCTGTGGTGGTTTGGACGGAAACAAACGTACCAGCCCAACAGTGGACCATCGTATCCCTCGATGGTGAGACGGTGGCACTGAAAAATGTCTATACGGGACTGTATCTCGACACCAAAGACAACATGCTGGTGCAAAACATGCTCCCTGCAGCATGGAACCTCGATGCCGTGGATGAAGGAAACAATGAATACAACATGCGGCAGAATGGGTTTCTTGGTGTCACGGGAACGAACGACGGACAACAACCATCCTTGGGCAAGCAGATGGCGTGGCATTTCGTGGAAGTGGAACCGCAGACGTCGTTTGACGAGCGTGCCAGACAACGGATGCTCGATGCTTTCCTCGCACAATATCTTCAAGACAAGGGAAATGGCTACCGCACCTTCATCAACGGAGGATGGGGTGAGGCGGAGACCCTTGAGGCAGTGCTCGATTTTTATGAGGCCACTGGCGACCGCCGTTACCTTGGGGTGTTCGAGGCGTGCTACGACTACATGCGCTATCATGTAGGACCCAATTGGGATGGTGGTTCCGCTGTGGCAGGATACAACTGGTATGGATATGATTTCAACGATGACGTCATGTGGCTCATCATCGCTGCTGCAAGGGCTTATCTCATCACAGGAAAACAAAGTTACCTCAACGATGCAAGGCGCAATTTCGACTTGATATGGGACAGGGCATACCTGGGCTATGTAGGACTGTTGCGTTGGGCTGAGCACACAGGCGACAGGAATGGAGCCAATTCGTGCATCAACGGTCCTGCCGAGGTGGCGGCATGTTACATCGGACTGGGATCGGGCGATGAGTCATACTTCGAAAAGGCACGTGAGTTGTATTCCAACCAGAGGAAGTATCTTTTCGAGACATATACGGGCAAAGTCTATGACAGCGTGGTGTTGAACCCTGCCGATGGGTCAATAATCGACCGCAACACCTGGGCTTCTACTTACAACCAGGGCACCATGCTGGGGGGAGCCTTGTTGCTCTACAAGCATTATGGCGATGAGCAATACAAGACAGATGCCTCGCGCATAATCGCCTATGCCAAGACCGCTCTGTGCAATAGCGATGGGGTGGTGCGCGTTTGCCAGAATGCAGATGGTGATTTCCAAGGATTCAAGGGCATATTGATGCGCTACGCTGGTTTGTATGCTGCTCATTTCAACGATGCAGAATATCAGGCATGGATACAAGCCAATGCCTTCCATGCATACAACAATGTCAATTCCAAGGGCTTCGGACATTCCGCATGGCTCACCAAGGCAGATGAGAACCTGAGGTTTGGCAATGTAGATTATAGCGCTCCAGGGTCGGCATTCGGAGCTTCTACAGCCATTACGGCGGCTTGTGCCACAGCTATCCAGCAACGGATGGGACAAACCATTTCCTATGAGGCGGAGGATGCACAACGCACCGGTTCGGCGTCCGTGCATGTTGATGGAAACACTGGAGGAAAATATGTGTCGGGACTGGACAACGGCAATGGTATGTTAAGGTTCAATTGCCAAATTCCAGCCGAAGGGGATTATTTGCTCGATGTGTATTTCCTTTCTTTCCAGTCACGAAACTTGCAAGTCACCGTAGGTGATAGGAAATACACCCTCACCTGTCCGAGTGTCTCAACATGGGACAACATCGCTGACGAGGGTAGGGCGACGCTAAAAGTCAACTTGAAGGCAGGACAGACTTTCTGCATCCTCACCAATCCCAACGGCTCGGCTCCCAATATTGACAAGATATCTTTCACTCGAGTGCTTGAGGCGCAAGACACCAAGACAAAGATGATGGCTGGGGATGCTGAGGTGGCAGAAAAGGGCATGATGTCGTTTGCCTATGACGCTCCGCAGGCAGGACATTATCGGGTTGACGTGACCTACAAGCATTCTGAAAACCGGAATATGTATCTCGCCGTCAATGATGCCGATGCTTCGATGACCGTCTTTGCCACCACCGGTGGAATGAAGGCAAGCCGTCCGCTCTTCGTCACGTTGCATAAGGGCGGCAATACGTTGCTCTTCACAGCCACACCCGACTTGCCGGAGATAGAATCTATCGAACTGTCATTCCTTGCCCCTGTGCCTGATGTGATGGAGGCAGAATTTGCTTCTACCAAAGGACAGGTCGCCATCGCCAAGGATACGCATGCCTCTGGAGGGAAATACTTGAGAGACATAGGAAATGGCGCCGACAATACTGCCACTTTCAGATACGATGCTCCTGTCGGGGGAAAGTATGAATTGCAAATCACTTATTTCTCTGCTCAGAACAGGCAGATGTTCGTTAGGGTGAACAATGGTGCCAAGACCACCGCTGTCTTTGAGGGTACAGGCAGCTGGAGCGCTGTCTCTGCCACGGTGAAATCCGTGGAGGTGACTCTGAAGTCGGGAACCAACATCATCACTTTGGGAAACGACTCAGAAAGGACACCTTATGTTGACAAGATTGCATTGTCGCTGAAGGATGAGAGCAGCGTGCAAGCGATAGAAGCAGCAAGCAGCCGCGAGGTGGCATGGTTCACGATAGGGGGCATCCCTGCAGGTTCTTACCCGCGACAAGGCTTGCTCGTCAGTAAAAACCAGAAAATCTTTTTTAAATCAAAATGAAAAGAATATATTGTTATTTTTTCTTCCTCATGTTGATGCTTTGCTGTAGCCTGTCAAGCACGGCACAGCATAGGCGCAGTGGCAATCCAATCTTCCCTGGATGGTATGCCGACCCAGAGGCAGTAGTGTTCGGCAACCGGTGCTGGGTGTTTCCCACCTATTCTGCGGAATACGACAAGCAGTTGTTTTTTGATGCCTTTTCGTCACGTGACCTCGTGAAATGGAAGAAGCATCCCAAGGTGCTGACAAGCGACAACGTAAGTTGGGCGAGGAGAGCCATGTGGGCTCCTGCCTTGGTGGAAAAGGGGGGCTTGTATTATCTCTTCTTCTCTGCCAATGATGTGCATGAGGGAGAAGTGGGTGGCATCGGCGTGGCGGTGAGCAAAAAACCGCAAGGCCCCTACAAGGATGCCCTCGGAAGACCGCTCATACAGCAGATCGTGAATGGCGCACAACCTATCGACCAGTATGTGTTCCGCGATGATGATGGTCAATATTACATGTACTATGGCGGTTGGGGGCATTGCAATGTGGTTCGGTTGGCAGACGACTTGCTAAGTCTCTTGCCCTTTGCCGATGGTTCGGTATATAAGGAGGTGACACCCGACAAATATGTCGAGGGACCTTTCATGATGAAATACCACGGAAAGTATTATTTCATGTGGAGTGAAGGAGGGTGGGGGCAGCCCGATTACTGTGTGAGTTATGCCATCAGCGACTCGCCACTCGGTCCTTTCCATAGGATAGGGAAGATATTGGAACAAGACCCAGGCGTTGCCACAGGTGCCGGACATCATTCTGTGGTGAAAGGGCGTGGCGAAGACGAGTGGTACATTGTATATCACCGGAGGCCGCTTACGGAAAAGGCTGCCAATTCAAGGCAGACATGCATCGACCGCTTGTATTTTGACGAGAAAGGATATATCAAGCCCGTGAAAATCACTTCCGAAGGCGTGGCAGCCACAAGATTGAAATAAGAAATAGTAACAAAAACATCCATACAATATGCAAAAACATAAAAAAGAGTTTCTTTTGGTCCTGATGATGTTGGTGGGCATGTACAGGGCTTATGCTATCGACTTCTCTTACAAGATAGCATTGAAGAATCCTGGCAATCCTGCCATGGTTTATAATATTCATAAAATAGATCCTGAACTGAACTTGAGGTTGGCCATTCCTGTAAAAGTCACTGAAAAGGTGGAGAAAACAGGTGAGGACTACAGGTTGTCGGTGACGCTCACAGCACGAGAGAAAGTATATTTCAATTTGGGAATTAATGCAAATACCGGGTTCGACACCAACCAATGTGAGTTCTACCTACCGGGGTTCTGGTACCACAAGAACCTGCGGTCGCCCGAGCAGGCTCCTTCTTTCCATACTTCCAAGAGTTGGAATTTCAGGGAAGACCGTCTCTCGGCACCCCTCTCAGGAGTCTTCGACGCGCAGTCAGGTAAATCTTTCTCCGTGATGCGGGTTCTCGACAGTCGGCAGGCAGATGTATTGCTCACCCATCAGGAGGGAGAGGTTATCCTAAGTGGCAAAAGCACGGTTGGGTATTTGGGTTTTGACAATGAGACTGGTAAGGCAAAAATATCTTTCGGATATCCTTTTGTGGAAACACCCAAGAGATACATCCGCAAACTCACCCTCGTCAATCCCATCTGCACTTTCGCCAAACTTGAGAAAGGTGAGCAGATCACTCTCACATGGCTTATTCATGAAGGTCAGGCGACCGACTACGGGCAATATGTTGCCGACACCTGGAACTACTGTTTCGACCGTCTGCAACCGAAAGCCATGCAACCGCTTTATTCGCCCGAACAGGTGAAGGCACAGCTGTCCAACTATTTCAAAATGGCTTACGTTGACAAATATCCTCTCAAATACCATTCTGGCATAAGCATCAGGTGCGATGACTGCAAACCAGTAGATCATGTGCAGTTGGGCTTCTGTGGGCGTGTGCTGCTCAATGCCTTCAACTGTCTTGAATATGGAGAACAGACAGGTGACGCGCAACTCGTCAGGATGGGGCATGCCATCTTCGACAGTTGGCTTGAAAACGGATTCACTGCCAAGGGATATTTCAAGGAAGACATGCACATCGCCCAGGGCATACCAGCCGATGCCGATGTGATACATAGCATTCGCGAACAATCGGAGGCTGTCTATGCCGTCCTTCATTATCTGGCTTATGAGCGCAAGCAAGGGCGCAAGCACAAGGAGTGGGAAGGAAAAATGAGAACCCTGCTCGAAGCCATGATGAACTTGCAGGAGGCAGATGGGCATTTCCCGAGGAAATATCGCGATGATGGCACACACGTTGATGCTTCGGGTGGTTCCACTCCGAGCGCCACTTCCACCTTGGTGATGGGCTACAAGTATTTCAAGGACAAGAGATGCCTGAAAGCAGCAAAGCTCTCCGTGGAATACTTGGAAAAGAACATCATCTCGAAGAGCGACTATTTCTCTTCCACCCTCGATGCCAACTGTGAGGACAAGGAGGCTGCCATCAGTGCTGTCACTGCCACCTATTACCTTGCCATGGTGACCAAAGGCAAGGAGCGTGGGCACTATGTGGACCTGTGCCGGCAGGCGGCTTATTTCGCACTGTCATGGTATTATCTTTGGGATGTTCCTTTCGCACCTGGACAGATGTTGGGCGACCTCGGTTTCAAGACTCGTGGATGGAGCAATGTCTCTGTGGAGAACAACCACGTGGATGTGTTTGTATTCGAATTGCATCATATCGTGAAATGGTTGGCAGAGACTCTTGGGGAGAAACGGTTCGGACAGATTGCGGATGTCATACACTCGTCGCTATGCCAGCTCCTGCCTACACAGGACAGGCTATGCGGAATAGGTGTGCCAGGATACAATCCGGAAGTGGTGCAACACACCCATTGGGATTATGGAAAAAATGGGAAGGGGTTCTACAACGACATCTTCGCCCCAGGATGGACGATAGCCTCGCTGTGGGAACTGTATTCTCCTCGGCGAACAGCGGATTTCCTTCGTTAAAAAACGCTACACACCCTATATTAACGTTATACACGGATATAGGGTGTGTTTTTTTAAGTAACTGATTATCTGATACTTTGGTTTTTGTATTATCATATACGAATTATACAAACATCATTATATTATGCGCGAGGGGAGATAAGTGCTAAATTTGCAAAAAAATCTAAGTCTAAGAAAGTCTAACAATATTGATATGATGAAAAAGCATTTATCCAAGTATTGCCGTTCTTGGCTACCGGCGGGCACTGCCATGCTGTGCACCTTCACCTTGCTGGTGGCTGAACCGCTTTTTACGCAGGCTGTTGCACAAGTTCAGCAGACTACGAAGATGACACAAGTGACCGGACTCGTCACCGACCAGGCGAAAGAACCTTTGGTGGGTGTTACCGTATCTGCAGTGGGTACGAGCAACCTTGCCATCACCGACGTTGATGGCATGTTCCATATCGATGTGCCGGCACAAAGCAGTGCCATGCTCGAGTTCTCTTATGTGGGATTCAAGAAGACTCAGGTTAAGGTGAATGGTTCAAAACTCCTCAATGTGATGCTTGAGGAAGAGGCGAATGAGTTCAACGAGGTGGTGGTTACTGGTTATAGCAGCCAGAAAAAGGCATCCATCATCGGCTCCATCGAGACCATCAACCCCACAGAATTGAAATTTGGCACCACGCGAACATTGTCCAACAACCTCGCGGGTAAATTGAGCGGTGTGATTGGCATCCAGCGCTCTGGTGAACCAGGATACGACGATTCCAATTTCTGGATTCGTGGTATTTCCACTTTCTCCGGCAACAACAACCCGCTCATCCTTATCGATGGTGTGGCGCGCGACCTAAATAATGTGGATGTGTCGGAAATAGAGTCGTTCTCCATCTTGAAGGATGCTTCTGCATCTGCCATGTATGGTGTGAGAGGTGCCAACGGCGTCATCGTCATCACCACCAAGCGCGGCAAGATTGGAGCACCACAGGTGAGGTTCCACTTGGAACATTCCATCAACGAACCCACGAAGATGCCGGAGTTCCTCAGTGCCCCCGACTACATGACACTGCTCAACCAACTGGCATTGCAGGATGGCTTGGCACAGCCATTCACACAATTGCAAATCGACCGTACAAGATCGGGATACGACCCCGACCTCTACCCTGATGTCAATTGGGTGAAAGCCATCACCAAGGACTATGCCTACACCACTCGCGGCAACCTCGACATCAGTGGTGGTTCCGACTTCTTGCGCTACTCCATCGTCGCTTCCTATTTCAAGGAGACTGGCATACTGCAGCAGGACAAGAGCCTGCTCGTGGACAATGCCACCAACAACCAGCAGTTCAACCTGCGCACCAACATCGACATGGACGTGACGAAGACCACAATGCTCAGGGTGAACATCGGTGGATACCTCAACAGGTTCAAGAAGCAGCGTTGCAATACCGATGGCGCATTTGGTGAGGCGTTCCGCACCTTGCCTTTCGTTCATCCCGCAAGATATAGTGATGGTGCCATACCTGTAATTTCAAACAGGGCAAACCCATGGCGCACAGTAACACAGCAGGGTTACGACTTCATCACATCATCGAAACTCCAAACGCTCTTCAGCGTGGAGCAGGACCTGAAGATGATAACCAAGGGTCTCAAGGCTAAGGCTCTCTTCAGCTTCGATAGGTGGAACCGCAGTTCACGTGGACGTACTGCCAACCCGGGCACCGTCTTCCCTGCCACAGGGCGCGACGAGGAAGGCAACCTCATCTACAGCCAGTTTGAGACTGGCGACGAGTCGATGGGCAGTTACAACAACGGTGAATATGGCAACACCAATGTATATTTCGAGGCTGACGTGATGTACAACCGCCGTTTCGGCAAGATGGATGTGGATGCCATCATGCTTTACAACCAGCAGGCATACGACGACGGCAACATCCAGGACTTCCGCAAGCAAGGTATTGCAGGACGACTCTCTGGTACCTACGACAACCGTTATGTGGCTGAATTCAACTTCGGATACAACGGTTCGGAAAACTTCGCTAAAGGCAAGCGCTTCGGCTTCTTCCCATCATTCGCCATCGGTTGGCTCCTCAGTGAGGAACCTTTCATGGAGAAGACGAAGAAGATATTCCACAAGATCAAGTTCCGCGCCAGTATCGGACAGGCAGGTGACGACAACATCGGTGGACGACGCTTCGCATATCTCGGCACACTCTACACCGACCAGGAAGGTTACTCTTGGGGCACCACAGGACAGCGCAGTTATAGCGGCATCACAGAGGGTGACATAGGGGTAGATAACCTCACATGGGAAACAGTGACCAAGAAGAACATAGGCTTCGAACTGGGACTGTTCAACATGATCGACTTCAACTTCGACCTTTTCAAGGAAAACCGCAAGGACATCTTCATGCAGCGAACCATCATCCCCACACAGAGTGGTTTCGTAACCTCGCCTTGGGCAAATTACGGCAAGGTGTCCAACCATGGCGTGGAAATGACAATCAACGTGCACAAGCAGTGGAACAAGAACTGGTTCACTTCGGCTTACGGCAACTTCACTTATGCCAAGAACAAGGTGATAGAGAAGGATGAGCCCGAAGTGCTCAAGGGCACTCACCGCTCGCAGACTGGACGTTCGATGAACGAACTGTGGGGACTGACGGCAGAACGTCTGTTCATGGAGAGCGACTTCAATGCCGACGGCTCGCTCAAGGATGGAATACCTCCGCAGGAGAGCGTTGGTGCCGTGACCTTGCATCCTGGTGACATCAAGTATGTCGATGTCAATCATGATGGCTTGATCACTGAAGAGGATGAAGGATACATCGGTGGAACAGAAGACCCGAGAATAGTTTACGGATTCGGTGGAGTGGTCAGCTACAAGAACATCGACTTCAATTTCTTCTTCCAAGGAGCAGGCGACATGTACCGCGTGATAGGCGGACAGCCCTACTTCCTGCCGGGTGGAGGTACCACGACAGAAGGCAATGCCTATTCCTATAACATCGATGACAGGTGGACCGACAACAACAAGGACCCCTATGCTTTCTGGCCAAGGCTCAGCTACGGACCCAATGTCAACAACTACCGTCGCTCTACTTGGTGGAAGAAGGACATGAGCTTCCTCAGATGCAAGACCATCGAGGTGGGATACACCTTCCCCAAGGCATGGTTTGAGAAACTATACGTGAAGAGCTGCCGCGTGTTTGTGAGCGGAAACAACCTCTTCTGCCTCTCCTCGTTCAAACTCTGGGATCCTGAGTTGGGCACCAACGACGGACTAAGATACCCAATGAACCGTTCTGTGATGTTCGGAATTGATGTGAACTTTTAATTAGTAGTGCAATCGTTTAGCATTTAGGAAATGATGAAAAAGATAAAGATTTATATATTCGTGGTGGCAGCATTGATGGCGATGCCGCTCACGCAGTCCTGTTCCGACTATCTGGACAAGGAGCCTGACACAGAATTGACCACCGAAATGGTGTTCGAGAACCGCGACAAGGTGTATTCTTGGTTGAGTTATGTCTATAACATCATCCACAATCCCGACAAGTGGGCTCTCACAGCCGATGGATATGAGGTATTCGCTGACGACATCACACCCTCTGCCAGATGGCAGCAGTGGGACTGGGGCGGTGTGATACCCAAGATTCTCGGACAGTGGACCATCAACTCCACATGGGGAGGCAACCTCTGGCACATGATGCCGAGATACATCCGTCATGGATACATCTTCAACAACATGGTGAAGGCAATGCCCGACCACGACTTGCCTCAATCGGAAATCGACAACATGAAAAACGAGGTGAAGTTCCTGTGTGCCTATGCATGGTGGCAGATGGCGGAAAACTACGGTGGAATACCATTCACTCCCGACTATATCGCACCCACTGATTTCGAACTCTCCGACCTCATGGTGGGACAGTCGAAGTTCGACGATGTGGTGGACTACTGCGACAAGCAGATGTACGAGGCTGCCATGGCTCTTCCTGCCGTCTATGACGACCCCGCAAAATATGGACGCATCAACCGCATCATGGCTCTCACCGTACGCTCACGCATGTTGCTCTTCGCTGCCAGTCCGCTGGTGAATGGCAACCAATGGTACGTGAACTATGTAAACGACAAGGGCGAGCAGATTTTCAATTCCACCTACGACCCACAGAAATGGACAAAGGCAGTAGATGCTTGCAGACTTTGCATAGAAGAGGCTGAGAAGGCTGGATATGCTCTCTATACCGAGGCAGGTCCTCAAGGAGGCATCGACCCGTTCCTCTCCACATACAATGTACACATCAAGAGATGGAGCGAGGGCAATCGCGAAATCACCTTCCCCGTGACCAAGGGCAACAGCTATCGCGACACGTTCCTGCGCACGGTGTCGGTGCGTGAATACGGCGGCGGCAACGGACTGGGAGTGTATCAAGGACTCGTGGATGCTTTCTTCACAAGGAACGGACTTCCAATCTCCGACCCCAACTCAGGATATGTGGAGGAGGGCTTCTCCACAGTGGTTGACAACCGCTCCAATGTAACTGCATGGGAGTTTGGAACAGGTGTGCCAGGAGAGGTCACCTCACGCGGCACCTACAACATGTATTGCAACCGTGAGCCGAGATTCTACAATGCTGTGTCATTCCACGGATCATGGCTTGCAGTGGGCAACAGGAAGTACAACTTCTTCAATGGCGGACGCGACAATGTGCAGACCTCGTCGCCACACGACGCTCCACAGAACGGATATTTGGTGAGAAAGGGACTTAATGTGCTCGACAATTATCTCACTGGTTCCGTCACCGACAGGCAAGGATTCACCTACCGCTTGGCATTCACTTATCTCGACTATGCTGAGGCTCTCAACGAGGCTTCCAACAGCAGCGATGCACGGCAGTTGGCTCTTGACTACGTGAACCGCATCCGCGAGCGCGCAGGGGTGAGGAAGTACACTTTGAACGCAGTGCCACTCACCGATGATGAGTATATTCAGGTGGAAAACACACAGGAAGACGTGAGAAGAGTGATACGTGCAGAGCGACGTGTGGAACTCTGCTGCGAGAACAACCGTTGGTACGACATCCGCAGATGGAAGGATGCAGAGAACCTGCCCGAAATGTGCGGCGAGGACTATGGCATGAACTTCCAAGGGCGCACCCAACAGGATTTTTTCAAGCGTACGGTCTATCAGACACGCGTGTGGAAACGCCAATACTACTGGATGCCTATCTACATTGATGAATACGAGAAGAATCCCAACCTCCGTGAGGCTCCCTTCTGGGTTGTGGAGAAAGGGGAATAATAGTGGTTTGGAATATAGTTAAGCAACAAAGACTTATGAAATACTTGCATTATGTTTTAAGTACACTGTGCCTGATGGCATTCGTGTCGTGCAACGAGGACCCAGAGTTCTTCACTTTGGAATCACATCCTGACGAGATGCACATAAAGAGTTCTGTAGAGTCGGTGGTTCTCAACAAGGGGATTGCCAATCAGGAGGCCATCACTTTCACTTGGGATGCTGCCTCAAGTCCCTTGTCGAGTGCCGACGAGGTGACCTACAAGCTATGCTTCTATCCTACCGCCATGAAAGACGACAAGTCCGACTACATCGACGTGGGAACAAACCGCACTCTCACTCTCACACACGACCAACTCAACTCCATGGTTGCAAAATGGGCTCTCCCGGGTATGCCGGTCAACGTGACTGCCCAGGTGCTGAGCAATGTCCATAATGAGAGCAAATACGTGAAGCCAGAGGTGTCAACAGTGGAGTTCACTGCCACAGGATATGAGAAATACCCGGTGAGCCTGTTCATGACCATCACCGACGATGCCGGGAATGTGTCGTCGCAGAGACTTGAGCAAAGACAGCTGGGAACGGGCATCTACGAGGTATCGTTCAACATGGTGCCTTGCAACTTCCATTTCACCACTACTGCCGAACCTTATCCTGCTTATGGCTCTGCTGGTGGAGACAAACTGGAATATGTGATTGATGGCAACATCAAGGAGTTCAGAAACGATGCTGTAGGCATGCGCACCATCATAGTAGATACCAACCCTGAATACAACGACTGCAGGGTGCTCAACATCGTGCAACTGCCCACGCCAGGACTGATATGGATTTGCGGCAACGGCTGTTCGGTGGGATGGAACACCAACACTTCTTCAGGAAGAATGGAAATGGTGGGCACGGTACGTGAACCTTACCTCTATGCCTGGACGGGTGACTTCACTGCTGGTGGCGAATTCAAGATAGGTCTTGGCAATGGATGGGGCGACCAGTTCTTCTATGCTCCAGTTGCTAATGCCGACCCGCTCACCAACCATGAGTTGCCAATGTATCGCTTCCAGGACGATGGCGGCGACCTGAAGTGGGTGCCTTCCGTTAGTGGAAGATACACGCTGACGCTCTGTCTCCTCGCTGATGACATGTGGACGAAGTTTGAACCAGCTAATTAGTCTTGATCATGAATCTTAAATTCAAGAAATACATCACGACCATCACTCTGGCATTGGGCACGCTCTTGTGTGCTCATGCCGGAGATGGCACATACACCAACCCGGTGACAAAGTGGAGCTTGCCCGACCCTACGGTCATAAAGGCTGCAGACGGGTATTTCTATCTTTATGCCACTGAGGACACCCACAATGTGCCCATCTACCGTTCCAAGGACCTTGTGGTGTGGAGATATGTGGGCACGGCATTCACAGATGCCACCCGCCCCATGGACTTTGTGCCAAAGGGTGGGATATGGGCTCCCGACATCAACTATATTGATGGCAAATACGTGCTTTACTATTCCAAGTCGGAGTGGGGCAAAACGTGGGAGTGCGGCATTGGTGTGGCTGTGAGCGACCGACCAAACGGTGGCTTTCATGATGCTCACAAATTGTTCATATCAAGTGAGGTGGACATAGAAAACTGCATCGACCCGTTCTTCATCAGGGTGGACTCGTGCAACTATCTGTTTTGGGGCTCGTTCCACGGCATCTATGGGGTGCAACTCTCAGATGATGGTCTGTCCATCAAGGAGGGTTCAAAACCAAGGAAAATAGCCGGTGGACTCATCGAGGGCACCATGATTGTGAAGCATGACAATTTCTTCTATCTCGTTGGGTCGGCTGGCACTTGCTGCGAGGGTGCCAACAGCACCTATAGGCTGGTGGTTGCTCGTTCGCGCAGTCTTTTCGGACCATACGTGGACAGGAATGGGAAAGGGGCAATAGGCGACAATTTCTCTCCGCTGCTAAACAAAAGTCCGGAGGTGTATGGACCGGGACACTGCTCTGAGTTCGTCACCGATGATGCCGGACAGACATGGATGCTCTATCATGGCTACCAGGCTTCCAATGTAGATGCTGGTCGTGTGGTCTATCTCGACAAAATCACGTGGGGCAGCGACGGATGGCCGCAGGTGCAGGGCATGCGTCCCTCTACCGAGGCTGATTCTCCTGTCTTTGGCACTGAGGCTGGCATCTCCGAAAAAAAAACTGAACAATCTTACCTTATCAATAGTGTCGATGGCGGTGGTTACTTCCGAATAGACAGTCCAGACGACAACCTCTTTACGTGGCAACTTTACAATGTCTCGGGAAGACTGGTGCTCAATGGGATGTCGCGAAATTTAGCCGTCGTTGACACTTCGTCAATTCAGCGGGGGCTTTACATGATAAGGGTGAATGGCACTGCCGGCACTTATTGTGGAAAAGTGTGGCGGCAGTGACCACCCCTGACAGCAGCTATCGCAGTTCGCGGTATTTGAAATTGCTGAAGGTGGCATAACCCTCGCCTTCGCAGAACAGACCGGGCAGGATGCTTTGGAAATCATACAACGTGTTGTGATTGAATCCAGAGACCTCCTGTCCCCATGTCTCGCGCTGCCATTCCTTTCCGTCATGGCTCCAGTATGCTGTCACCACATGGGCATCGTTGCGCAGTCGGAGCCACAGGTGCGTGCCGCCCGACTGTCCCACTCCATTTGATTTGTTGCGACGGTAGCGGTAGCGGCGGTCGCTGTCGAACCCCGTCCCTACGTTGTATTCGGCGTTGTAGTAGAGGCATAGACCTGCTTTTACGTTGCCGTGGAGTTCTATTTCTGCTTCTATCTCATAACTATGGGCGCCAGCGATGAACATCATGGGTGACGACGAACTAAGTGAAGTCCCCTGTCCTTGTAGTGTAAGAGTGTTGTTTTCCACCTTGGTGCGCGTGGGTGAGAAATATTTGTAGAAACGCCAGTCAAGACCGATGCGGAATTCATGCAAATGAGTTAGGCGGTTGGTTTCTTGGCTTTCTTTTGTTGCTTTTGTCGGACTTGGCAAGGGCTGGCTGGCGTCGCCACCATCCGAGACAATCCATCCGTCTTGCGTGAAGTGCACTGGTTCCATCAGTGTCTGCCGCCCTAAATTGTAGAATCCGTTTTCGTATGCATGATAGACGCAGTACCACTTGCCTTCAGGAGTGTCGATGAGAGAGCCGTGGCCACGCGACCACCAGCGGTCGCTGTTGTTGTATGTGTGTATGAGTGGATTGGAGGGCATGTTCTCCCATGGTCCGTCGATGCTTCGTGAGCGTGCCACAACCACCATGTGGCTGGTGGGAGGGCCTGCCGTGCCTCCCTCTGCACTGATGTAGTAATAATAGTCTCCGATGCGGTAAAGTTTGGGCCCTTCCAGACAGAATCCCTCCGTTAGGAAAGGCAATCGTCAGACAATGTCCAGCGGTTGCCGCCGCTCATGACCAAATAGCACTTTCCGTCATTGCCTTCTATGAAGCATGGGTCGATGTCGCCTATGTTTAGGTCTATGGGGTCGCTCCATGGACCATAGGGGGTGTCTGCCCACACCACGCAGTTGGTGCGTCGCTCTCCATGTACGGTGAAATAGATATAGTATTTCCCCTTGTGTTTCTTGATGTCTGGCGCCCAGATGCTTCCGAGGTATGTTTTCAACGCATAACTGATGGGTTCCCAGTGAATCATGTCGCGCGAGTGATACACCACCAGTCCGGGCACGTAATCGAAGGCTGAGTTTGTCAGGTAGTAATCCTTGCCGTCGCGCAGTATGGTGGGGTCGGGAAAGTCGCCACCTAAGATGGGGTTTGTGTAAGTGGATTGTGCTTTCATTGCAGATGTCATGAGCATCAGCACCAAGAGTGTAAATACTTTTTTCATTTGTTTTAATATGTTTGTTTTGCTTGCAAATATACGAAAACTTTCAATTATTATTATTCCTTACTCGTTAAATAAGCAAAAAGAAGTTTTTGTCCTGCAAGTCAAGGTGTATCGGCTCTCGACAAGAATCAAGAATCGCAGGGGCTCCGCTCTCGCCATTCTCGCTTGTCTCGCCTCTGGCTCCGCTCTCGCCTTCAGCTCCTCCCTCGCCTGTCTCCTTTGCCGCAACATTGTTGCGGCCCCCACAGGCACTCCATACTTCTCCTCAAAGTGAATCACGTGGATGGAAAAGTCCCGCAGATTCTTGAAATAATTGTGGAATATGGATGCAAGATTTTACAAGTTTTGATGTTATAAGAAAAAGGACATCAACTTTTCATCTTCATTTAGTATCAATCCTCAATTATCATCAACTATCTCGTTATGAACAAGAAAATTGCCTCTTTTATTGTCATGTTGGTGGCAATGTCGTTTGCCATACCTATTCAAGCACAAACTATTGTCAACAAACAGGCCAAGACAAGCATCAAAGAGATGGTATCTGGTCCCCGAAACGCTGTCGCCCTAAAAAGAAGCAAGGCAGTCAATGGCGATGAGTTGCCTTACACCATCGATGTGCTGCCTTACAAAAATGCGCTAAACACGTTTGATTTGTTCAGAGAGTTCATTGTCATCGACAACAACGGAGACAACACGACATGGATATGGAGTGAATATAACAATTCCGTCTTATACAGCAATGGCATGGAAACAGCCGACGACTGGCTGATATCCCCCGCCATCAAGTTGGAGGCTGGCAAATTCTACCACTTTGCCATCGATGCCATGTGCAAAGCTCCTCACTATCCTGAGAAATTTGAAGTGAAGATTGGCAAGGCTCCAATGGTTTCAGGCATGACCCAGAGTGTAATAGATGAGACAACGGTAGAGAATACTGCGCTGGTCACTTACGAGCAAGAGAACATATCCGTTGCCGAGACAGGCTACTACCATTTCGGCATCCATGCCATCAGCGATGCCGGCATGTGGAATTTGACTGTTGCCAATTTCCTCGTTGAAGTAGGCGCTTCCCCCACCGCACCAGTGGCTGTCACAGATTTGCTTGTCACCCAGATACCTGACGAGAATAAAGTCAACATCCGTTTCAAGGCTCCCACTAATGCCATCAACGGCACCGAACTCACATCCAACATTGCAAAGATTGTAATTCTGCGAGATGGAGAGCCTACTATAACCATCGAGGATATAGCACCTGGTTCTGAACAACACATTGAAGATATCGTCCCCAAAGTAGGCAAACACACTTATCAGGTGATACCTTATGATGCAGATAGTCCCGGTGAGAAGAGCGAGCTGGTGGAGATTCTAATCAGTGCCCCTTTGGACGTCCCCTACACCTTGGACTTCTCAGAGAACCTTATGGATTTGTTGAAAATCATCGACAACAACCATGATGGCGTAACATGGCAATGGGGCTCCATTGCAGGAACATATTACGAGAACAGCAATTCAAACGCAGCCGACGACTACCTGATAACCCTGCCATTCAATTTGAAGGCTGGAAAGAAATACGACATCATTTTAAGCGCCAATGCTGTCTTATCTCAAAATCCTGAGATATTTGAAATTAAAATAGGCAAGGAGGCCACGGTCGAGGGGCTCACCCGGACTATCATACCAGAAACCACCATTACCAACACTGCCCCCGATGTTTTTGAGGAATCGTTCTTTGTAGATGAAGAGGGCAAATACTACATTGCCATCCACGCCCTATCTGATGCCAATGGGTTGGTTCTGACGGCCAACACCCTAACCATTGAGTATGGAGCCGAACCTACCTCTCCTGCAGCCATCAGCGACCTCACCGCCACACCAGGAGCACTGGCAGCGTTGGAGGTCAACCTGGCCTTTACCGCGCCTGCACTGGCTATCGATGGTTCACCACTATCAGGTGCGCTTGATGTCAAGATTTTCCGCGACAATGAATTGGTTCACACAATGGCAGGTGTGGCTGTTGGTTCTGCCCAGACATGGAAAGACACCAATGTTGAGGATGGCAAGACCTACACCTATTACCTCGTGGCTTTCAACGAGTCTGGCAAAGGGGAGCAGTCTGAGAAGGTTAGCGCATACGTTGGTCAGGATGTCATGCTCGATGTCACCAACCTGCAAGTGAAGGCTACCACAGCCAGCACCATCACGTTTGCCTGGGACGAGGTGAAAGGCAAAAAGGGCGGGTATATCGACACAGCCAACGTGCAGTACGTTGTTCTTCGTGTGAGGACCGAACCCACATCATCAGGTGTCATCTTTATAGAGGAAGAAACCGTGGGTTCTGTGGTCGGTAAAACGACAGGCACCTTTGATTATGCCGTCGATGAAGGCGAGCAGGGCTACAGATATTTCGCTGTGAAGGCCATCAATGGAGAAAAATCCACCAATGTTTCCGCAGATTCATACACCTACTGGTTGATTGGCGCTCCTCACGACCTACCTATGGCGGAGAATTTCGCTGAAGGCATTCTCAACTACGACACTTGGGAGTTATTTGGCAACGAAGATGTCACAGGCATGTTTCATAGTGATGCTTCCGACGGTGACGGATGGGGACTTTTCCTCACCACAATCGAACAACCCGGTTTCGTGATGCTTAAATCAGGCAAGATCAACGTGAATGGTGCAGAGAACCCCACCCTTCTGTTCGACACGAAAGGCAAAGATATCACCAAAGCGGTGGTGTTTGGCAGCACTGATGACGGTGAATGGGTTGAGATACAGGAAATAGACCTCACAAGTGAGTATGCCACCGCCAAGGTTCCACTTGCCAAGAGTGAGCGCTTCAGTCGCTTCGCCATCGGCGCGAATATCGTCAAAAACTCAGTAATAACTGGGTTTAACGAATCTACATGGCAATATACTTATGAATGGAACGACCTGCTGTTCATCGACAACATCAAGGTTGTGGACTTGCCGCCATACGATTTGGCTGTCACCGTAGAAGCACCAAGAACAATCACAGCCGGACAGAAAGCCACCATCTCCGCGACCATTGAGAACAAAGGCGAGAATGCCGCCAACGGCTTCACATTGAAGATGACAGCCGGTGATCAGGTACTGCTCCACAAGACGGTAAACGAATGGCTGCTGCCATTCGACAAGGAAACGGTCACCACCGAATTTGCCTCCAGTATTTTTGACGATGCTGCCGACCTGACCGTCAGGGCTGAGGTTATCTTCGACAATGACAAGAAAGAGGCAAACAATGTGGCAGAAAGCAACATCAGCATCAAGGAGCCTTCAATAGCTCGCCCCCGTAATGTCACAGCCCAACAAGATGCCAACGGCAACGTAGAACTCACATGGCTGGCTCCTGACCCAGAGGAAATCAACGAAGTGACCGAGGACTTCCAATGTTATGAGAACGGTGCCAACGAAACAGGTCTTCTGGGAGGCTGGACATTGGTGAACAACAATGGTGCCACGAAGGGTAGTTTGTTCCAAAACGCCTCTTTGGCAAGCGATGGCAAGGCAATGGCTTGGGAGGTCATCAAACCTTCTGAATACGGCATGATCTTGGATGAATTCAAAGGACCAAACGGCTCACTTGAAGAAGCATTCCTCTTGTCAACGTACAACTCAGATCAGGAAAATCAGGTTTTTCCTGACAACGACGACTGGCTCATTTCTCCTGAACTGCCAGGTGTGGAACAAACCATCAGCTTTGCCATCACTGCCCTTGACACGTATTTCCAAGGTGGCGCTGCCAATTACGAAGTGTTAGTTTCCACCACGGATAAGGAAATGGCCAATTTCACGAAGGTGTATGAAGGTGCGATCACCAAATATGGATGGCAAAAGGTTCAGGTTTCACTGCCTGAAAGCACGAAACATTTTGCTATACGCAACATCACCAATGGCTTCATTGCCCTGACCATGATGCTTGGCGACATCTCATACCTCTGCAAGGGTGTTAATGTTGACGCTTACAACATCTACTACGAAGGAATGAAGATTGCCACCGTTGTCGGTGACCAGACCACATATACTATTGATGCCGACAAGGTGGAGTCAGGCGAGCGCACATTCGCCGTCAGTACTGTCAATGACAAAGGTCTTGAGTCAAAACCCGTCACAACCTCCATTAATGTGGTGGTAGGCATTAAGCCCGTTGTTGTCGAAGACAAGCCCTTTGATGTTTATGCTCTCGATGGCAAACTGATACGTAAACAGACTAATAGTCTGAATGGTCTAAAGGGTATTTACGTAATCAATGGCAAAACAGTGATGGTAAAATAATTGTGATTCATGGAGAAGGAGTTTTTGATTCATCATCGAGGCATTTCCTTGAAGAAGTGAGAGGTGGGAGAGGTTGAAAACTGATGGGAAGAAAGGTGTTTTTTTACAAAATAGGCGGCATTTCCATAGTTTTTTCATAATTTTGCAAAATCAAATAAGATAACTACCATTGGAGGCTTTTTATTAAGCTGCCTTGAATTTTTTGTTTTTGTCATGATGCTGTTAGGCGTGACAGACGTAAACGCACAGGGCACTTCCGACAAGGTAACGGTCTATGAGACGTTTGTCTATACCAGCGACCAGTTGGCAAACGACATCAGCAAGCTCAACGATGAGCGCGACTCTTCAAGAGGATATCTTGGTGATTTGTTCTCTGCCACGACAGGTTCGATGAAAGGCATAGCATCGGGATACGTCACCTCGTTCATTGACTTGGGCGTGTCTGCCATCGGTGCACTCGTGACACGCAATGCCCGCCATAAGAAAGAATGGGAGGAAGCCGTGAAAAAGGAAAATGTCTATCAGACGGTCATCAACTCCGTTTCCGAGATGAGTGATTTCTATGACGCCCCGTCATTCGATGGTGCCATGGATCCCAAGGGAATGCGGTTTGATGGCATCGGTTGTCTCAGGAAAGATGGCAGCGACACTACTTTTTACATATCCTGCCATATCGACAGAAGCAAATTGTATCGTATCATCAACCATTCAAAATTTGAATTGGTGCTGGACACCCTCATTCTCAGTCCCACACATTCCAACCTCCCAAACACCCAACTGAGCATCCCCTTCTCTTTCGAGGACCGCAAGAACTTCACGCTTTCCATGGACATCAACATCTCCTCCTCATGGATGAATGAAATAGTGCAACTGCAAAAGAACCAGGAGCTCGGTTCGTTCCATATCAACATCCCCGTTGATCCAAATGTGCTTGACAGCAAGGGATTCCTGCGCTATGTACGTCATCAGGATGAAGCCCCTAAGTACCGTGTGTTGGGCGAATGTTTCATCGTTCCCCGTTCATACATGGGTTTCCGCGACGAGCGCGACAATTTCAAGGATTGTTGGGGAACGGGAGAATACAAGCTGTCGGTCATCATCAATGAAAGTTGTGAGGTGACCGACCAATACCGTGCCAACTGGAAGAATGATTACAAGTATCGCAAGGAGATGACTCAAAAGAACAAGGAATTGGGATTGCTTGAACAGACTTGGCAAGTGGTGTCAAAACAGAACTGGAATGAAATCACCCAGTCGTGGGTGATAACGACACTGAAAGCCCCTGCGAAAATCATATCCAACGACTTGATAGACCGCATGGGCCTTAATGATAAGTAGCTGATAATTATTTGATGTGATGAGGCTATTGCTCATACAGTTGTTTTTTTCCCTTGCCACAATATGTGCTTTAGGGCAGACATCACCGTCATTATCCACGGACACGCTTGCGGTGATGGTTCAGACACTCTCTTCAGTGCCAGAGAGCGACATGGATGATGGCTATGCTGCGAAAGTCATGCAACTGTCGAAGAGCCTCTCCCATGCCGGCCGTTTGAAAGAAGCCATCAGCTGGGGACAGAAAGCCGTCAACATTAACAAGCAGCTGCATGGAACCCGACATCTCAATTACGCTCAGGCTCTATCCGACTTGGCTGGATATTACTCACATGCCGGCAATTATTCAGAAGCACTACGCATAGGTCAGGAAGCCATGCAACTAAGGGAACAACTGTCGGGTACGGAGTCGTTGGAATATTCCCAGTCGCTAAACAACATGGCAAGATACCAGTCCTATCTCGGCAACTATATCGAAGCTGTCAGCATGGGACGCAAAGCCATGGAACTAAGAGGAAAGATTCTTGGCGAGGAAAATGCCGACTATGCACAGTCGGTTAGCAACCTGGCAGGCTATTACGCACGCATAGGTGACTATGAGGAGGCAATACGGTTGGGAGAAAAGGCACTAAATATCAGGGAAAAGACTCTTGGAAAAGAAAGCGTGGAATATGCGCAATCCCTCAACAACCTTGCCAAATACCATTATTTCACCAACGACTATGCCGTGGCAATAGAATTGGAAGGTAAAGCTCTTGATTTGCGGGAACGCCTGTTGGGGAAGCACCACCCCGATTATGCAACAGCCCTAAGCAACATGGCGGACTACTATTTCAAGATAGGGAACTATTCCAAAGCCATGGAGGAGGGTGTTGAGGCGATGCAGATTCGCCAAGAGGTGTTAGGAAAAGACCATCCCGAATATGCAGAGTCGGTGAGCAACATCGCCAGTTATCATTACGCCATGGGCAACTACCCACAGGCAGTGGACTATGGAAGGGAAGCCGTTGTGCTGCGTCGCCGACTTCTTGGCAAGCAACATCTCTCCTATGCCCATTCATTGTGCAAGCTTGCCGTGTATTTTTCAGCCAACGAACAGCTCGATTCTGCTTCCATCTATGCCAATGAGGCTACAGAGAACTACTCGCAGTCAATCCTAAACACCTTCGCCGACCTCACCTCCAGTGAGCGCGAACTGTTTTGGATGCGTGTGAAGCCGTGGTTCTCCAACACCCTCCCGCAGTTGGTTGCCAGCAACCCAAGTCCGCAAATGGTGTCGAGTGCATACAATGCCACCTTGCTGGCAAAGGGAATCTTGCTCAACAGCGAGTTGGAGATGGTCAACCTCCTTACTGAGAGCGGTGACTCGCTCCTTATAGACAATTACCACCACCTGCAGGCAGACCAGGCGCTTCTGACATTGCAGAATGCTCTGCCAATCTCCCGTCGCACCGTGAACACCGACTCCCTTCAGCGAGCCATCACCAAGCAGGAGCGTCATTTGGTGAAGCGGTCGAAGGCATACGGCAACTATACCAAACCACTTAGGGTGGAATGGCAGAACATCCTCCAGCAATTAGGACCCAAAGACCTGGCGGTGGAATTCCTTTGCTATCGCAGCAGGGAGGGAGAGGAACAATACGCTGCCTTTGTCATCTCTCGCAAACTGTCAAAGCCTGTCTTTGTGCCATTGACGAACGGACGTCAGTTGACGTCTGTCCGTTCCAAGGATATCTATACTACGGAGAAAATCTCGTCGCTGATATGGAAACCCTTGGAGGAATATCTTGAACAAGCCAGCAATGTCTATTTCTCTCCAGCAGGCGAACTCTACAACATAGGTATCGAGTCGTTGCCGCTTTGGGATGACTCGCAGTCGTTGATGATGGACCGTTGGGATTTCTACCGTGTCTCGTCCACCCGAGAGATAGCCCTTGCACGTGAGCGAAAGAAGAAGTCATTCAAGTCTGTAACCATCTATGGAGGCGTCTCTTACGATGCCGACCAGACATCCGACAAGAAAGTGGCGCCCGCGCAAAAGAAAAAGGGAGCGAAATATCTTCCAGGCACTCGCAAGGAAGCGGAGGATATCGACCGCATGGTGAACGAGAAAGAAATCCCCAGCAATGTGCGTATTGGAACCGAAGCATCGGAGAAGTCGTTCAAGCAACTTTCCAGTCATGCGTCGAGTGTTATCCACATCGCCACTCATGGCTTCTATTGGACCGACAGCGAAGTGCGTGAAGGTGGCATGGATGAGAAGTTGCAATTCCTCTCCATGTATGGCAATTTAGATGATGCCGACAAAGCCATGACTCGCTCCGGACTCCTGTTGGCGGGAGCAAACCAAGCCCTCATTGGACTCACCAACTTCCGAAGAGGTGACGACGGAGTGCTCACAGCCAAGGAAATCTCCATGCTCGACCTCCGTGGTGTTGACCTGCTTGTGCTCTCCGCATGTCAGACAGGACTTGGAAAAATCACCGGCGATGGCGTCTTTGGACTGCAGCGTGGATTCAAGAAAGCTGGTGCCAATGCCATTCTGATGAGTCTGTGGAAAGTTGATGACAAGGCCACAAGAATACTGATGACGCACTTCTATCAATATCTGATGGACGGGATGGGGAAGCATGAAGCCCTTCGCCGCGCGAAGTCAGACCTCCGCAACATGGATGTGGAGGTGGATAGTCGCAACAACAGTAGGCATGCCATCTCCTCACATGCCAAGCGTGCGAGAAAGAACAAGATAAAGAAATTATATGCTGACCCTTATTATTGGGCGGCTTTCATTCTGCTCGATGGAGTGGAATAAGTTGCATATCGACAACAAACAATAATAGAATAATAACATTTTCAATACCATACCATGACTATCAAAAGACTAACCCTTTGCCTTTTCGCAGCATGTTCGCTGCAGATGAATGCCCAGTATCTGGAGCATATTTATGATTACATAGAGAACACCTCCGTCTTTGAGGAGAACCAGGAGGAAGGTCATGCCTACTACTTGGCAGAACAGCACCTGTCGCTCAATGGCGACTGGCGGTTTTTCTTTGCCAACATACCCGAGGAGGTGCCGCGGAATTTCTTCGCTACAAACTTCAAGGATGGCAAGTGGCGCACCATCCATGTGCCAAGCAACTGGGAGATGGAGGGCTACGGCGACCCGCTGTTCCGCAATGTGGCTGCTCCGTTCAAGGCAAATCCTCCCTATGTGCCAAGGGAATACAACCCCACTGGCGCATACAGGAAAACGTTTGTCTTGCCCTCGGCATGGAAAGGACAGCAAATATTCCTGCGAATGGAGAAGACTCAAAGTGCTTCGTTCGTCTGGATCAATGGGCAACAGGTGGGATATAATGAGGGTGGACAGGAACCCGCAGAATATGATGTCACACCCTACGTGCGACCGGGCAAAAACACTATTGCGGTATGTGTGTTGAAATATTCTGACGGTTACTATCTTGAAGGCCAGGACTATTGGCGCTTGGCAGGCATATTCGATGATGTGACACTTTATGCCACACCCAAGACCCGATTGTTCGACTGGTTTGTCACCACAGACCTCGACGACCAATACAAGGATGCCACGCTCAAGGTGAATGTAGATGTGAAGAAATATGAGGACACACGCAGTACATTCGCCGTACGTGCCACGCTGTCCGATGCGAAAGGCAGCAAGGTGAAAGAGATGCTTTCCGACCCCTTCACGATGGATGGCAAGGGGAAGAAGTCACTCGAATTCTCATCCCTAATTTCAAACCCTGACAAGTGGACTTGCGAGACACCGATACTCTACCAGTTGAAGCTCGAACTGCTCAACGAGTCGGGTAGGGCGATACAGCAGATTTGCAGCAAGATGGGGTTCAAGGAGACTGAAATCAGGCACCAGACGTTCTTCCTCAACGGACAACCCATCAAGGTGAATGCCACCAACACACACATGCAGCACCCGGAGATGGGACATGCCATGAACGAGGAAACCATTCGTAAGGACATGGAGATACTGAAACAGCACAACTTCAATGCCGTGCGCACATCACACTATCCTCCTGTCAACAAGTATCTCGAACTGGCAGACGAGTATGGCTTGTACATCATCGACGAGACAGGCGACGAGGCGCATGCCACGGCCATCCCTGCATCTTGTTCTGGAGTGCCGGCAATGAGAGTGGAGAGGGTCCGATTATCACGGAAGTGGTGAAGGAAGGAAAGAAATACGACCCCACACGCTATTTCATGTATGGAGGCAATGCCTATGCTCATCCCGGGGAAGAAATCATCGGTCCGCGCTATCCCACTCCCTACGAACTGGAGATGAATACCGCCATGGTGCCAGAGTCGGAAGACCCCCGTCCGTCGTTCATGGATGAATATCTGTCGGTGGCTGGCAATGCCGGTGGAGGACTTGACGATTATTGGGCAGTAATACGCCGTCATCCCCGACTGATGGGCGGCGCCCTATGGGACTTTGTCAATCCAGGTCTGACGGAACATATCCGCCCGTTGACCGACAGTTCGCCCTACAAGACACCCGTTCACCTCATGGGCAATGCCAAGGTAGTGAAAGGAGTGCTGCAACTCAACGGACACGACGAATGGGTGGAAGTGTATCGCAGCAGCAATGTGGAACTGTCAAGCAAGGAGCTGACCATCAGTTTCGATGTCAAGCCTGGCAAACTGAGTGGATTTTATGAGGGCGCTCCATACGTGACGAAGGGCAACACCCAATTTGGAGTTGTTCAGAAAGGAAGTGACAAATTGCAGTTCTATCTGCACTCCGGTGTGAAACATGCACTCACCGTCGATCTGCCTGCCAACTGGGTTGGCAACTGGCATCATGTGACTGCCTCTTGGGACGGCAAGGAAATGAGACTCTTCATCGACGGACAGTTGAAAGGCACGGAGCCCACGGTGTCCAACGAACCCAAGAACAACAACCGTCGTGGCAATGGGGGAGGGGAGCGAGGCATTCTCAGCAATTTCCCTTATCCCATCAACATCGGTCGTTTTGCCGGCAATCACGCCCAAGATCCTCAGACCATCTACACTGCCGATGCCGAGATGGACAATGTGGCGATATACAACAAGTACCTAACTGATGGCGAGGGACGTGCCGATGAGGCTGTCCTTTACCTCACCTTCGACAGCAATGGCGATGAAGGCACTTTCTATACGATAGGAGGAAACATGCGTACATACGGCAGCATCTGGCCCGACCGCACCGTGCAGCCTGAGATGAAACAGATGAAATGGACCACTCAGCCCGTTAGCATTCGTTTGCTCGATGCAGAGACTGGCGATGTCGAGGTGACAAACCGACTGTTCTTCTCAGACCTCACGCAATATGCCTCACACTGGGCATTGATGGCAGACGACCAAGTGGTGGAAGAAGGTGACATACAGTTCTCCACCTCGCCGCAGCAGACCCAGGTGGTTCGCATTCCATATCACAAACCAGCCATCGTGGCAGGTAAGGAATATCGTGTGACAATCACCTCCACACTGAAGAAAGACGAAATATGGGCAAAGGCTGGTCATGAGGTGGCTTGGGACCAACTGGAACTCTCGTCATGGAACATCCCGGCTCCCGAACCCAAGTTGACTTCCAAGAATATCAGCGCTCAGGAGGACGACAAGCAAATCAAGATAAGCGGCAAGGGCTTCTGCTATGTCATCAGCAAGGAGACCGGCAACCTCGAACAGATAGAGATAGGAGGAAAGTCGGTGCTCAAATCGCCCATCACCTTCAATCTCTGGCGTGCTCCTCTCGCCAATGAGTTTGACTCATGGGATGCCTTCCGTGTCAGTGGCGGCTATGCCGAAGGCTTTGGCAACATGGTGTCCACCTTGTTCTATTCCAAGGGCGTGAACCAGTTGCGCGCCCGTCCTGCAGCAGTGCGGCTGACGCAAAATGCATACGAAACAACGGTCAACGTCAATCAACTTGTACAGGTCGGCGCTTCTTCCTACGGAGCACTCGACCTGTACATACAAGGGGTGCAGTTGGCGGGATTCACCCTTGACTACACATATAGTTTCTATGACGACGGAACGGTCAAGATTCATAATCATCTAAGTCCTCAGGGCAGACTGCCGGAGGTGTTGCCGCGCATAGGTTTCACCACCTCTGTGGCAAACGAGTTCGACAACATCACATGGTATGGCAGAGGACCAGAGGAGAACTACCCAGACCGCAAGACCGGCTATCAGGTGGGCATCTGGAGCAAGACCGTAGCCGACATGTACGAGCCTTACCTCTTGCCCCAGGATCATGCCTTGCGAACCGACAACCGATATGTCCAGCTGTTGGACAAGGAGGGCAAAGGAGTTCAGATATCCATGAACGAGCCTTTCAACTTCAATGCCTATCAGTTCTCAACAGACAATCTCACCAAGAGCCAGTTCACATATCAGTTGCAGCCGCAGCCTGACCGCTACACCCTCAATATTGACTATAGCACAACAGGCGTAGGTTGCACCTGTGTCTATGTGCTCGACGAATATAGGGTCAAACCGGCCTCCTATGACAGGGTGATAACCATTAAACCTAAAAATTCTTTCTGACACCCTGCCACTCGGGGAATTTCATTCTCAGATATTCATCGTCGAGGAAGAGAGCAGACTGTCCCACCTGGCCCTTCAACTGCCAGTCGAGCCATTTCACCACAGCTATGGCATAGTTGCCCCCATGCTTCTCGTAGTAGGTGCCACTGTGGCCATCCTTTGAGTTCAGCATCACTATGGGGATGTTGTCTGCTATTCGCTCATAATCCTTCTGTGCATTGGAGTATGCGATGTCGCCAGGACCGCCAATCATATAGAACATTGGCGTGTGAAGGTTTTTGAGCGACTCCTTCGTCGAACCCATCATCTCCATGTCGCCGATGCCGGAGTTCAGCATTACGCAGGTCTTGATGCGCGGGTCGTGGGCAACACCCAACACCTGAGCACCACCACACGACTGTCCCATAGCTGCCACATGGTCGAGGTCAAGGCAATGGTAGTATTCTGAGCCTGCGGCGGCATTCTGGTCCGTCAGCCAGTCGAGCACCTCCAACAGCATCTTGGGGTATGTGCTGAATTGTGGGGTGGCAGGCTGTTGATTCTTGCCTTTCTTCGCCTTCTTCGCGTTTTTAGCGGCCATCTCTCTCTGCTTTGCCTGTTCCTCTTGGCGCGCCTTTATCTCTTCGGCAGTCAATGGCAGAATCTTCTCGCCATTAGCCATGATCACCTCTCCTTTGGTCTCGGGATAAGCCGACCTCAGGACACCCCTCCATTGTGCCATCACATCAGCCTCGTCGTACGGACCTATGGCTGCAGCCACATAACCATGGGATGCCACTTCGCTCAACAACAAGCGCATCTCCACGTTGTTGTTGAAACAAGCACCATTGGCATAAACAATCACGGGCAGGGCACCCTGCTTTGCAACAATTTCCTTCAGGTTCTGCGGGCGATATACAGTGAAGCCCGGACATGAGGCATCGCCCACCACTTCCGACTTGAACGGTCCGGTGCCGCCTTCTTCCACTATTTGCTTTTGGGTTGTCTGGGCGTTCATCAGCCCCACACATGTAGCGACAAACATCGCTGTCATCAGTAATTTCTTCATACTTTCTTTAGTGTTAATCTTTATCGTTTTTCAGTGAATTGTACAATGCTATAGCATCTGCCATGATTTCATCATGGTCGAAAGCAACAGGTGGCAGGTCATCGATGTAAAACCATTTCGCTTTGGCGGCATCATCTTGGCCTCTTGCCTCTAATGGTTCTTCAATAATGGCAAGATATGCCACGGAAATGGTGCGCCCACGTGGGTCGCGGTCAACTTTTGAGTAGGCACCAATCTGGTGTACCTTGTCAATCCTCAATCCCGTTTCCTCTTCCAGCTCGCGGATGGCACACTGCTCTGTTGTCTCATCCATATTGAGGAAACCACCAGGGATTGCCCAATGTCCTTTATAAGGTTCATTCCCACGTTCAATGAGCAGCACACGTGCCTTGGTTTCTAATGTCATCACAACGCAATCGGCAGTGACTGCGGGACGAGGATATTTGTATGTGTAATTCATAATGTCTTCTCCTTATTTTCTATTATTTGTATCAGAATGCAGTAGAATATGGCTGTAATAGAACTGGCATTTTACAAAAATATCAAAAAATCCCAATACAAGCAGTCTAAAACCCATTTTTTTGATATGCCACAAGCTGTTTTCCTGAAAATGGGATGTTTTTTGCGAGAAAAACAGTTTTTTTGATACTTATAGATGTTGTTTGATGGAAAAGATGTATCTTTGTCGCAATGTTTCAGATGATTAGTAAGATGAATTTCGTTATTAATATTCCACAAAAATGAAAAAGATTATTTTATTCCAATTAGTTCTTCTGCTGTCGATTCGTGCGCTTGCCGAAGGGGCAATTTCGTTTGAGACACGACAGGTGCCCGTAAACCGTGGCGGGGAGGACGACGGCACAGTCTGTTTGCGTTTTTATTCTGACATGCCCTCTGTGCCCTACATCTCCGTGGCGGATTTCCAGCAACTGATGCTCCCCGGCACGACGATAGAAGTCACCAAGACGGGAAAGGGAAAGTATCTCCTCGAAGGTCCATTTGCTAAAGCCACGGTGAACACCACCAGCGAACAGTTCTCGTCGGATGACTACATGGCATTCACCAACCTGATGGGACAGGTGCAAGAGGGGATGGACAACGTCGGTTTCGGTGGTTCACCCTTCTTACGCTACAACCATCATGAGATGACACCAGCCTCGGCTACAGTTACCTTCGATTTCAGTAAGTACGGCATCGACCTGCGCGGCGACGAGAAGGCTGTGTATTTCCCCTTCGCCACCATCTCTGACATCTTCAGCGATATGGATTTCCACCTCGCCGGCTATAACGGTGAGAAGGTGATTGTACTTACAGGGGATGATGATTCCGACAATGTTGCCAAGTTAGAGATTGAGAGGGCCAAGGAATTGCTGGAGGCCGAGAGCCGTGAAGAAGACATGGCTGCATTCTGCTACGCCGAACTATGTTTTGTCATCGACCACTTCTATGGCATGCCAGGGCGCTCGCCTCTCGAGGGTGGCATCAAAAACGACGGACTGGACAAGACGCTCGACGTCATCGAACATGGACCGACCATCAAAAAACTGCTCAAGAGCACCAACACCAAGGAGTACTTCTTCGGCATGAAAAGCCTTCAGGTGCTGCTCCAAGACGGTGGACATACCAACCTGATGGTCGACTATAACCTCTTCATGGCTCAGGCGGAAGAAGACGAAATGGAGGAATATTTTTATGAAGAATGGAAGGATAGTAATAAAGAATTCGAGGACACATATCCCTACCTGTACCAGCCGCTGATGGACCTTATCGAAGAATCTATGGAAAGTTCTAAGAGGGAAGTGATCAGTATGTATCGTCCGTCAACATCAGATCAAACCTATTACAAGGAAGGCGATACAGCCTTTTTGATGTATGATTCTTTTGGTCCGATTAATAAAGAAGCATGGGAAGAATACTACGACAATGGATGCCAAGGCGAGACACCTGCCATCGACGAAGAGTACAAAGGTGACCTGAGCGTGGTGCTCGATGCGCTGAAGCAGGCAAGTGAAGACCCTGAAGTGAAGAACCTCGTGGTTGACCTCGCATGCAACACGGGTGGCGACTTCGACGTGTTGATGGCCATGTCGGTACTCATGGGAGGGCCGAACTATTACTACAGCGAGAACCTCGTGACTGGACAGCGTCAGATATCCTACTTTGACGTGGACAGCAACTTTGACGGCGTTTTTGACGAAAAGGACAAGGATGTGAAGTACGACCTCAACATCGCCGTGCTCACTTCCGACGTGTCGTTCTCTTGTGGCAACTTCTTCCCCTCTATGATGCAGGACATGGGATTCCCCATCATCGGCGAACGGAGCGGTGGTGGCTCCTGTGCCGTACATCCATTCATCACTCCGGAGGGAATGCAGTTCCAGATATCATCTGCTCGCGACCGCCTGGCCAATAAAAATTGGGAAAACATCGACGGTGGCGTGGAGCCCAACTATGTCATCGACGTCTCTTCGGGCGACTACTCTGCGTTCTATGACGTTAATTTCATCAATGAAATCTTCAGGAGCAGGAGCCTGAATCCTTCGGGCATCCTCAGCGTCATCAACAGAGGCGGCACCAACGTGTATTACGACTTGTTCGGTCGCAAACTCGCTAATCCCGCTGCCAAGGGAATATATATTGTGAATGGCAAGAAGGTCGTAAAATAAATGACAGCCGACATCAATATTTTTTCTGACTGGCAATAATCAGAAAAATCTAACAACCCTCAATTGAACTGCATCCCAAAGATGGACAAACTCTTTTGGGATGCAATTTTTTTTCATCTCACTTTTGACGGTTGGCACTGAAAATAACTGCTATTTATAGCAATACGATGATAGACAACCGGTATCTTATTATGAACACTGCAAAGATACGATGCTAAAGTACGGTCGTTCTATAGTATTATCTAAAATTGCCAGCACAAGTAGTCTAATACCTTTTTTTTGATTTGCCACAAAATGTTTTTCCGAAAATAGGATGTTTTTTGCGAGAAAAACAGTATTTTTGAGGCTTATAATAAAAACACAAATCACATGGAAAACTAAGACCTAAATCTATGGATTATTCTTTAGGCTGAGAAGAACTTGGATTCCACGATTTCATTGGTTGTAACCGATGAAATACAAGTAAAAATTATAATAATGATATTTGCAAAGAGTGCCCAATGTGGAAACGAAATAGGATAGATAAGTATGAGCAAGTTTGGAAAAGGTGACAAAGTGAAGAATAGCATCACGAATGAGTTGGGGTATGTTATCGCCATATATCCCCCCAATCGTGGTAGGCAACGTTATAGGGTGAAATATGATGACCATGAAACAGACGAGGACAGCAGGATTCTTTTGCCTGACGTGGATTTAACAGATCCTTTTGAGCGCGTCAAGGAGAACTATTATGACCACTACATGGAATATCTTAAAGGCAACACCGCCTTTAAGATACAAAGTTCAAACAATAGCACCATATCTTCGCTCAAAGCTTCTCGCACGTTATTCAAACCCTATCAATTCAAACCTTTACTCAAATTCCTAAATTCGGACAATAGACGTTTGCTTATCGCTGATGAGGTAGGTTTGGGCAAGACTATCGAGGCGGGTCATATCATGCTGGAGCTTAAGGCAAGAAACGAGTTCCGAAATGCCTTGGTGATTTGCCCTATGTCGCTTCGAGCCAAGTGGACAACGGAACTGAATGAGAAGTTCGGAATGGATTTTATCGAAATTGATGATAAAAATCTCCTTATTCATGAGCTGCAAAATCACAATGGAAGCGTTAGAGCTGTCGTCAATTACGACAAGATTCGCGATGATAGCAACATCATCAAAGAAATAGAAAAACGAAACATAAAGTTCAGCATTATTGTATGTGATGAGTCGCACAAATTGCGCAACAGCAACACTTTAGTTTACCACGGAGCGGAGCGTTTGCTCATGGTATCCGACAGCGTGGTGTTCATGTCGGCAACGCCAATCATGATAGATGAGACCAACCTCTACAACCAACTTCATTTACTTGATGCTGACATGTATGACAATCCTGAAGTATTCCGTAACAACATTCAACTGAACCGTCCATTCGTCAGGGCTTTAAGCCAATTGAATAGCGGTGTGAGTCTGGGAACTATTGCCCAAGAGCTATCCACATCGGAGGTGACAACATATAACACCATTGGTGACGTTGAGACGACTCAGAATTTTAAAATCAGTGATTATTTCAAAGACTATCCTGTATATCAGGACATCATGTATCAACTGACAAAAAAAGAAGACAGTCCATTGTTGAGAGCACAACTTCAATATAATCTGTCGGAGATGAGCCCGATGAACACCATTTTCTCACGCACACGTAAGCGAGAAGTGACACAAGACTGGTCACAGGCCGAGCGCAATCCATATACACATTGCGTAAGCATCTCTGACGATGAGCGCAAAGCCTATGATAAAGCCATTGAAGAATATATTGATGACCACACTGTTATTGATGAATATGGCCGTGAACGGAAAGGAAGCATGGGGCTCGTTACCGTAAAAAGGCAGTTGGCAAGCAGTGTGTGGGCATATCTCAACTACAATTCAGACTTAGACAGAGGTTTTGATGCTTACAGTGATAGAAAAGATTCCAAATTTGACCAATTGCTTAAAATACTCAACACAGTTTTTGCCGAAGGCAACAAGAAAATCATTGTTTTCGCTATCTTCAAAAAGACGCTAAAATATTTGAACATTCGTCTTGGCAAAGCAGGATATAAATGCGCCCTTATTTATGGAGGCTCCAACATTGACAAAAACGAAGTGTTGCGGCAATTCCAATTTGAAGACAACTTCAAAGTGTTGCTTTCTTCAGAAGTAGGTAGCGAAGGTTTGGACATGCAGTTCTGTAATACTATTGTCAATTACGACTTGCCTTGGAATCCGATGGTGGTTGAGCAGAGAATAGGACGTATAGACCGTTTTGGACAGGAATCGCCAATAGTGAACATCAATAACATCATAGTGAAGGATTCGATCCTTGAGAACATTTATTCTCGACTGCTAACCCGTATCGGTATTTTCCGTGAATCTATTGGCGACTTGGAGGCTATCCTTGATTCAGAGATGCGGATGGAAGATGGAAAGATAGTCACCATACAAGATGCACTTAAAAATATGGGGCGTGATTTTTACTCTAACAAACTTACCCCAGAAGATGTGGAAAAAAAGCGGGTTGAAATAGAACGTGCCATTGAGAATGAAAAAATAAATCTGCAGAAGATAGAGGAGGGGTTGACAAATGCACTGACCAATGATTCATATTTCCGTGATGAAATCAATAAGATTGTCAATAACAATGCCTATGTGACAAGTCATGAATTATATCAATTCGTGCAGCAAATCATCAAGGAGCATCTTACGACCTGTGAATTAATAGAAACAGGCATAAAGGATGTTTATGTCCTTCGGATTCCTAAGAGTGACCCTGATGCTGTAAAGAGATTTCTTGAACAATATCAACCAATAGACAATGATAGTAAAAAATTGTTCCTCAAATATCTTATGGAAATTAAAGAGAATCTGGAATTGAAGATGACTTTCGACCAGGATTTAGCGTTCAAGGAGAAATCACTGACCTACATCAACATCTACCATCCTATCATACGCGCTGGCGTAAAAATGTTCGAATCCAAACGTGACAAGCGACAATGTACCTTCTTCTTTGAACTCAAATCAGATTATCTTCCATCAGAACTACACAAAGGTCTTTACATGCTTGCCATATACAAAATTTCCGTCAAAAGGATGTTGTTTGAAAAGCAAGTGGTTACAGATTCTTTGTATCCAATATTGTTTGATGTAGAGAATGACGTTATCATCAGTAATCATGAAGTGGCAGAGAAATTTATGGGCCGAGCGCAAGTTGATGGCCATTATGCACCGTTAGAGGAAAACAACAGACTAAATGAGGATACTATTGCAAATCTGCGATATGATTTCAGCGACTGCGCGGATGAGTATGTGCACAATCATCAACGTGACTTGCAAATTCGCATTGACAACAATAAGAAGTTGCGCTATCAGCAGACTATCCAATACTATGATTCTCGTCAGAAAAACTTCGAAAGGAACATAAAAACATACGAAGGAATACGCGAATGTGCCCTTGCAGCAAGAGATGAAGATGAAGTTAGAAGGTCTGAAAATGTATTGCGTCTGCAAAGAGCAAATTTGCGCGATTTGATAAACAGGAGGGAAAGTGACTTGGAACGTATCAGTAGGGATGTGAATCTTATGGTTACACATGAGATAAAATCCCTAAATTTGGTAAAAGTAGTGTAATCGTTTATGGATGAGATAAAAATAGGACTCGATTTTGGAACACACCAGACAAAAATTTGTGTACAACGTATTCCTGACGAAGGACATGGTGAACCTAATTATGAGTTTTTTACTTTTAATAATTTGAAAGGGCAAAAAGAGTATTTCCTACCATCTGTCATGCAAATTAATAGTGACAATACTCTTTCATATGGCTATGTAGATGAAGAGAGAATAATGAAGAAAGGTTCGATTCCTTTGTTGAAACAAATAGAGATTGAGTCTGATTTTAATGTTGCAAATGTTGCAGAGGAATTGTATGAAAAGTATGCCCAAAAAGACAATGTCCCAGAGGATATGAATATTCTGGTTGAAATGCTCAATGTCAGGAAAAAGAAACTTGAAAATGAGGAGCAGAAAAAACGAAAAGAAGCATGGGAACAATATCAGTCTCAATTGAATTCATATAAAAGCAGTATTAACGTGTTCCGAAATTTCAAACAGGCGACTTTTATTGATAGTGAATGGGACAAGACAATTCCATGCAAGACGGTGTGTGTATGGTATTTGGCATATGTCATTTTCCTTTTGGAAGATAAGTGTGGAACAGATTTCTCCATCAATATGGGCGTTCCCGCCGATGATACGTCTTTTCATACAAAGAAGGTTCTTGCAATGGAAATATTAGCCAGTGCTTATCACTTGGTGGAAAAAGTTTTTCATAATGACAAGGAAGCCTTTCTCTGGGGATGTCAGGGACCTGATATACTATATTTTCACAGGATGATGCCGTGGCAGTCCGGAAGCCTGCGCTCTTATGGCTCGGCGCTCCACAAAGGGGACCCTGCCCCTCTCCTGCGTTCGCTTGCCAAGGTCTGTCGTTACTGCTCCGACAGGAAGGATTACAACGTCATCCTCTCCTATTCGATGGGCTTCTGCTGCCACTATTGCTATGACCGTCTGGTGCACCCGCTGGTGTATTACAATATAGAGCTGCTGGAAAAGACCGACGAGCGCGGCGTCAATTACAAGTATCACGCGCTGGTGGAGAGCAACCTCGATCTGATATTGCTCCGTCGGGAGAAGGGTCTGACCATCTGTGATGTGGACTTGGGCGACTGTCTGCCGGACTGCGAGGGGCTTGATACGTCGGTGGCGCTGCTGTATTCCCTCCTGCTCTGCGACCTTTACGGCGTCCATACGCCACGGAAGCAGGCGATTACTCTCACCTCGGATTTCCTGTCCGGAACAAAGCTGCGCAGGGATCCGCATTTCATCAAAAAACCGGTGGCGGAGCTTGCCGAGCATTTTCTGCCCTATGTGAAACCCGGAATAAAGGGAGGCGCGCTTGCCTGCCGTTTCTATCCCAAAGCGCATGATACGGGCTTTGATTACGCCAATATGACCAACAGTGTGTGGTTCGACCCCAGGGACAGGAGCTTCCGATCCAATTCAAGCTTCTTCGATCTCACCTCTATGGCTCAGTTTGAATCTATGGCGCTGATCAATATTTTTGCGGAGGAAGTATCCTGTAAAGGCAGCGGGAATTTTGAGGAATTTACCGACGGCGTAAATTTCAGCGGAATCAGATGGAATCTGAATGAATAAATAAGGAAGAACAGAATCAATCACAATTTCTGATCATTTATTTGTGCATTCTTTATTGATTTGCCCCCGGAACGAAGTTTTTTATGCGGAAATTGCAAGAAAATGTCGTTTCGGGGTTGTATTATTACAAATTTGTAGTATAATAATAACAGCATTGTAATAGGATGATTGCTCAAGGGGAGTGATATGCATGAGCAATTTGACAAAAAAGGTTATCCTGACAAAACAGGATCCTCTGACAAAAAAAGAGATAATACAAAAGATCAAAGCAAACGGCAAAAAGAAGAAGCTGAATGTGTTCGCGCGGTTCTATCGCTTTCTTTGCTGGATCGGTCTCCGGCTGCAGTTTGCGACATACAACAAGCGCAGAAGGATAAAGAAGTTTTTCAGCCCGGTGAGCGGAAGGCTCTCGGCGTTTTTCCGCGCACATGTCGTCGTACCCGTATCGGGCGCGTGGCGTGAATTCCGCGAGATCTGCGGCAGCACGGAGGGCTTCGGAAATACCTTCAGACAGCACAAGGGCTTTTTTGCCGGAGTTGTGAATGTGATCCTGCCGGTCATTTGCATCGCCGTGCTTGCGGTGGTGATTGCAAACGTCGTCCGTGCCCCGCACGCGCTTGAGGTGTCCTGCAACGGCAAGGTGCTGGGCTATATTGAGGATGAAGGGGTTTACAACAGCGCCGTGAAGCTGCTCAGCCAGCGCACGGTCAATACGAGCCGCGATTACACGGATTCGCTTACCCCGTCCTATACGATGGCTTCGGTGAGCTCATCCATGAATATGAGCTCCGAAACCCTCTGTGAGGCGCTGCTTGCCGACAGCAGCGACGTCGAGAACGCCTACGGTCTTTACATAAACGGCG